>CAYUIS010000022.1:0-4106 GCA_964444825.1 uncultured Anaerolineales bacterium
CACGTACGGTGAGTCCCCGCCCACTGTTTCGTCATCCGGGATCAGAAGCTCCAGAGCCTGGGAAGCGTTGTGAGTGTATTTTCTCGGGGACGCGATGGCATCGTCATGAGGCTCACATGGGTAACAGGGCTCATCCCTTGTCCTGCCCTGGCCTTGATGCGCTCAGGCAAGCTCCACTGTAGCGGTTGGCTTAACCAGTGTGCTCCGTAGGATGTACGACAATTTGGGTAACCCGCTTCTCGAACTTACTGCGCGGGAGCATCACGCGCCGCCCACAGCCCAGACAGCACATCCCGATATCGGCCCCTATGCGGGTCACTTCCCATTCGTACCCACCACAAGGATGGGGCTTGCGCATACGCACCCGATCACCGACGCGTATCTCGAACGGTGTTTTGTGCATAGCTTCTGTTTCCGTCTGTTCTCACGCCCTCAGCGCCCAATTCTAACCGCACCTGCCCAGCTATGCAAGTTGGCTCCGGTGCATAACACAGATTCGTCCGGGACGTACACGGCGGAGCCGCTGGCGCATCGCGGCGGGAATGAGCATCTGATTCCCTGCTCGAAGGGGATTCCTTCGACTGACTCAGGACAGGCTGTCAGATCCCCGTCTGAAGCGTCGTTCTCGCCGCGCAAGGCCGGGGTCTGACGACCCCTGGCGAGCACAGAACCGGTCTAGTATCTATGCCCACGCGACCTAGCAACTCCAGGAGGGCGTGACGTTCCGCGCCACTTTGCGAAAGGGTTGCGTAGGGCAAGCGTTGGCTCAACGAACCCGTCTCGCGCTTTCCTCGGCGCGTTTCCGGTGTGCGAACGGCGGCGCTCCGTCCAGCAGCCCATACAGGGTTGTGGTATGCTGGGATCGCCAGTGTGG
Source organism: uncultured Anaerolineales bacterium (assembly GCA_964444825.1). Taxonomy (GTDB): domain Bacteria; phylum Chloroflexota; class Anaerolineae; order B4-G1; family B4-G1; genus CAYUIS01. The sequence goes on from CAYUIS010000022.1 coordinate 875, forward strand.
ACTGGCCCCCAAGCAAACTCCAGCGCCAGGTCCGGACGCAGGGTGATGAGGAGAATGGCCTGGGGAGCAACCAGGGGAGCGCTTGCGCCGTTGCCCTGAGACCACCGTCCGGACCTTGATTAAGTCCTATGGAAGGCACGACCAGTTGGGTCACGTCCGTCGTAGAATGGCTTGGCAACCTGAGTCTATCGGCAGCACTCTTTGCCTGTCTGGTACTGTGGGGTGGTTTTATCCTGATCCTCAAGAGTCCGTCCTATCCACCCGATCCTGTGCCCTCAGCCAGTGCCAGGTCCACCGGGACGGAGGATGTGCCCGGTCACGAGCCCGAGAATCCTACAACGGTCGTAGGGTGGACACCTCAACGAGGGGATGGCGAGCGAGCTCATGCTGGGTTGACCGATCTGTTCCTGTTCTGGCTGCCTATCGGCCTGGGAGCTATCGCCTGCTGTGCTGGGGTGGCTACCCTGGCCTGGGGACAGGCAAGCCACCCCGCAGCGTGCCGGCGGGCTCTGATCGCCCTCGTACTGGGTATCGTCCCCTGCTGTCTGTGTGCCTTTTGGTATCTGGTTCTCGCCGTCTAGTCAACTGCTGTGCCAGTCATGTGGAGCGTCTGATATGAATCTGATCCGTTATCTCGTTCGTGCGACGTGTCTCGTCGTGTCCATGGTCCTACTGCTGATCCTGTTTGTTGGCCCGGCGTATGCTGCTCAGGACGTGGATGTCTTGACCGACCCCGTCCATCCGGAAGGTGAACCGGCCGAGGAATCAGCCCTGATCTTTCTGGCGCTCGCCGGTGGTACGGCGATGCTGGCTGGGGGAATGTGGATGGAAAAGCTCCGAGATATGCTCTCTTGACAGTGAAAGACCCGCCCAGGGTCTGTGCCAGGGAATGGAAAAGCGACGGGGATTCCCGTCGCTTCTCTATGCAACATGGTCGCCGCGGTATTGTCGCCGCGACAATATCGCCAGCGTCCGCCTCCAGGTTAATCTGTGCGGGTTGGCCTCGTGAATATCGACGCCGGGAGGTCATACCCGTATCGCTTGAGGATGTCGTTGCAATCGGGGCGTATTCCGGTGGCGCCATGATAGCCCATCACCTTGCCATCGGGGCCATCCCCCTCGTCGGTGAACCGAAAGATGTCCTGCATCACAATGTTCTCGCCCTCCATGCCGAGCACCTCGGTAACTTGGGTCACTCTGCGGCTCCCGTCCCGCAAGCGTGCCGCCTGTACGATCATGTGTATGGCCGAGGCGATCTGGCGGCGTATGGTCGCCATCGGCATGTCCACCCCCGCCATCAGCACCAACGTCTCCAGACGGGATAGGCAGTCGCGGGGTGAGTTGGCGTGGATGGTGGTCAGACTCCCCTCGTGACCGGTGTTCATCGCCTGGAGCATGTCGAGCGCCTCACCGGCCCGGCACTCGCCGACGATGACCCGCTCCGGACGCATACGCAACGAGTTCACCACGCAATCCCGAATCGTCATCTCCGTGGGGCTTTCAGGGTTGGGCTTTTTGGTCTCCAATCGCACGACGTTGCGCTGCCGGAGCTGGAGCTCGGCGGCGTCCTCGATGGTGACGGTGCGCTCAGCCTCCGGGATATAGGCGGATAGGACGTTGACCAGCGTGGTCTTTCCCGAGCCGGTCCCGCCAGAGACGATCGTGTTCCGACGTCCCACCACCACCGCCTCCAGAAACGTCGCAATGTTCTGGGTCAGTGATCCGAAGCGGATCAAGTCGTCTATTGTCAGTTTCTCTTTGGCGAACTTGCGGATGGTGATGTTGGGGCCATCGATCGCACAGGGCGGGATGACGGCGTTCACGCGGGAGCCATCTGGCAGCCGGGCGTCGATCAGGGGATAGTCGTAGAGCACCGTCCGCCCGAGCGGCAGCACCATGCGCTTGATAATGCGTATGACGTGATCATCGTCCAGGAACTTGTACCCAGTTTCCCGCAGCTTGCCGTTCTTTTCGACAAAGATGATGTAGGGGCTGTTGATCATGATCTCGGTGATGTCATCCCGGTTGATCAGGGGTTGAATCGGCCCGTAGCCAAAGATCTCGTCCATCACGTGGCCATAGAACTGCTCCTTGGTCACGCCGATGGGGACCCTGAGGTTGCCGCTGCTCACGAATTGCTCCAGCGATTGGAAGACCTTTTGCTCCCGTTCCGGTGTGCGCTCCAAGGGGAGTTCTAGCGGCACGTCCGGAGCCAGCAGCTTTTTCCGTAGGTTGTCGGCAATCTGCAACTGAAGCCGCATCGTCGAGGCGCGGGCCTTTGAGATGGCGCCGCGCTGGCGGGCTGTGCCGGGAGGCTCTGGTTCGAGTTTCAGGAATAGTCCAGAGTCTTGGTCCTCAATGTCGAGGGCTGGTCGAGGCGTTGGCCTAGGCGCCGGCGCAGGTGGGGATGCCGGGGTGGGGCGAGGTTCCGGTTCCGACTCCTCCGCCCTCTCTCTTTTGAACAGTGCCATATCTCGTCCTCCTTGCATAACAAACGAAACGGCGGACGGCCACGCCTAGCTGACGCGAGAGCCCATCGCCGTCAGCGCAGCGGTGGCCACGTCACACAGCAGCGATAGCATCGTCACATCCGACTTGCTAAATTTCTGCGGTTCCTTGTTGAGCAGTTCGATGACGCCGACCGGTCTGCCCTGCCACATAACCGGCGCGCATATGAGGGAGCGGGTGAGGAAGGAGAACTCGTCATCAACCTCCGACGAGAAGCGCCAGTCCTGTCGGGGCTCGTTGACGGTCACGGCCTCGCCGTTTTCCATCGCCCAACCCGCAACGCCCTGGTCGCGCTTGATGCGGAGGCCAATCAGCCTCTTTTCAAGCATCCCGTGGACGAGCGTAAAGACCAGCTCGTCCGTTTTGGGATCAAGGTGGGCAAACGAGCCGTCGCTGGCGCCGACGACCCGCATCGTGTCCACGAGACACTGGTCGAAGGCGCTCAGGGGGCTTTTCTCGCTCGACATTCTGTCGGCCGCCCGGTGAAGCTCGCCCATCGTATCGATGTAGCGCTGCAGCAGCTCGATCTGTTCCTGCAGCGCCTTGTTCTCCTTCTGCAAGCGGGCGCTTTCCATCTGCAGGAATCGCATCGCCTGTGTGCTCATCGCAGCCTCCTACTCCGAGTGTCCGTGCCTCCGCCCCCTCTCAAGAATCTATCCGTAAACTCGCTCAAACCCCCGTCTCGGGGGTGGCTTCTGCCCCCGAGGACGGGGGCTAGAGCGAG
>CAYUIS010000022.1:4206-7585 GCA_964444825.1 uncultured Anaerolineales bacterium
GCCCCCGAGGACGGGGGCTAGAGCGAGTTTACCAAGTATACACCGATTCGACCGTTTCGCGCAAATACGATTTCCAGGCTACAACTGTCCCGATTCATCCCAGTCCGCCAGCAACTGCTGGTACGCCGGGTCCTCGTATCGCTCCAAAAGGAACCAGGGGGCGTAGGAGGGCAGCGCGGCCCCCGTCATGTGGGCGGCCAGGAGCTCCCCTGCGGCGCAGGCGGCCATGATCCCAAAGCCCGAGAGCGCCCCAATGATGGTCGCGCCCTCGACGGGCAGCGGTCCGATCAGGGGCCGGTTCTCCTGCGTTTTGGCATAGTACCCCCCGTCAACCACCGGCTTGGGGAATCTGTCGAGATAACCCCGGAGGTTGGGGACCATGCGCGAAAGACCCCGCAGGACCACCTCGGGGTAGTGTTTGTCGTGCGGAGGCAGCGGCACGACCGGCTCCAGGGTCTGGACGTCGTACGTCCACAGCACGAGCTGGATGGGCGAATCGGCGCCACCCTCGGGGTGGCCGTGGGGGCCGTGGGGGAACGGTTCCAGCAGCCACCGGGTCTCCCCCGACCCGCTCAACACCGCCCGTTCCTCCTCCGACCAGGGCAGCATCTGGGGGTCGGTCCAATAGTACAGCGGCGCGCTGTAGGGCACCGCGTTTAGATGGTCGCTGAAGGCGATCTTGGGGTGCAACTCGCACACGACCGGCAGGTCGACGCCCACCATCTGCCCCACCTGCCTCACGAACGGCCCGGCGGCGTTGACAAAGCTGCCGGTCGCGATGGTGGAAGAACCCGCCTCGTCGCTCAGGTGCACAGCCTGCACCCGGCCGCCCTTGACCGCCACGCCCTCGACGCGAGCGCACAGGAGCCTGGCCCCTCGGGCGCGGGCCTGCTCCAGCATGAACATTCCCAACTGCTGCGCGCTCATCCAACCGCAGCGCCGCACGTGTAACGCTGCCACCACGTCCTCGGTGAGGAACGGAAAGTGGCGCCGGATCAGGTCCGGGTCGAGCATCAGATCGGCGCCGGTGGGCAGATCCTCAAAGCCGTGGGCCGGGGCCGGCACGTACTCTGGATCGCCCGGGCCGCCGGTGTGGACGCGCAGCTCGCCCGCTCCCAGCGCGCACGGCTCCTCGGCGGCCCGGTAAAAGTCCGGAATGCGGTCCGGGTCGCCGGTGACAAAGAGATAACCCCGCCGGTTGAGGTTGATCCGATTGTCCGTCTCGTGGGCCAGCGCCTCCAGGAGGTCGATCGACCGGTTCGTCAGGCTGACCATACCGTCCCCGGGCCCAGGCCACCAATTGCGGTAGCACTCGGTCGACTTGTCGCTGGTCAGGCTGAGGGGCGGGCGCTCGTCCACCAGCACCACGTCCTCCACCCCCTGCCGCACGGCCAGGTGGTAGGCCGCGCTGATCCCGGCGATCCCAGCGCCGCAGATGACGACCTCAGCGGTTGAAGGTGCCATTACCTCTCCTTTGACTGACAAATCTTTACCGGGACGCAGATCAACGCAGATGGACGCTGACTTGAGATAAAACCCAAAGGTCTGCGTTTTTCTGCGTTCGTCTGCGTCCGATGCTATGTCTCATTCGACCGGTGAGCGCGCTAGTTCGCCGCCGCCAGCACCTCCGCCGCGTCCACCTGGCCCCAGTGGTAGCCCATACCGGCGCTCATCTGGTGGGCGCGCTCCGCCTCCTCCCGGGCGCGAGCGGCGTCACCTGCCGCCAGGTGCGCCCAGGCGAGCGCCACGCGGACGTCCGCTTCGTATCGGCGGTAGCCGCCGTCGACGGCGTAGCCCAGGGCCTCGTTCAGGTCGTTAAAGGCTGCGGAGGCGGAGACGGAGACGGAGACTTCGGGAGTTTGGGAAACTCCCGAAGTCTGGAAGGCGCAGCGCGCGGCCCAGCGCCCTCGGGCCAGCAGCGCCTCGATCAGTGCCGGGCGATAGGTGATGGCGCGCGCGATCCTGAGCGCCTCGTCGTAATGGGCGCGGGCGCTCCGGTGGCCGGCCTGTCCTGAGCCTGTCGAAGGATCGGCGTCCAGGTCGCCCAGGACGCGATGGCACATACTGACTAAGAAGAGCCAACGATTCCGTTCGCAGTACTCCAGGTTCGCCTCGGTGACGCGCCGGGCGTAGCCGGCCTGACCGGCGCGCTGCAGGTGGTCGGCGTGCCGGATGCCGCCTATTCTGGACAGGTATTGTCTGCCCGGTACGGTCTCCCGCTCCAGCGCCTCGGCCTGCTGGAAGGCCGCGGATGCTGTGTCCAGATCCCCGCGCAGGTGGGCGGCCCACGCCCGGTAGGCCAGCGAATCGCGCTCATCCCGCTTGTTCTCCGCGCGGCGGGCCAGAGCCAGCGCCTCGCGGGCGGCCTCCGCGCTCCACTCCAGCGCGCCGAGATAAGCGTGCAGCCCCGCCAGGTTCCGGTAGCCGATGCTGGCGTTGTGCCAGTCTTCCGCGTCGATATTGCGAGCAACATATCGCTCATAGAACGGCGCCGCCTCGCCCAAGCGCCCCAGGCTCATCAGGCAGAGGCCAACTTCGTTCAGGATCCAGCTTTTGGCACTCGGTTTGCTCACCTGCGGCTCGTTCTCACCGGAGGTGTCGCCGCCGGGGAAGAATTCAAACATAAGAGCCAAATCGGTTTCATAAGCACCCAGTTGATGCCCAATGACAAACCGCCGTTGATCAACACGGTCCATATGGATACGATACGCCTCATCATACGCTCCGGCGCGGCAGGCGTGGTGCACCACCTCGATCAGGGGGGCCAGGTCGTCCAGTGTGGGGTAGGTGGGCGTGTCCCCCGCCATCTCCAGGTAATAGTCCTTGATGCGCGTGTGGGCGTCCTGCTGGCTCGCGCGCTCCCCGGCGGTCAGCAGGGCCAGGTAGTGGTTGCGCACCAGCCGGTAGGCCACCAGCCGCCGCACCAGCGCCTCGAACGCCGCGTCGTCCAAGGCGGCGATGGGCCCAAAGACCTCAAAGGTTTCCGAAACCTTTGAGGTCTGGCGGAACACCTTTCCAAGCGCCGATCCGTGCACCGGCGTGCGGAAGGCGCTGAACAGGGTCAGAAAGGCCCGCTCGGCCTCGCCCAGGTGTTCGTCGTAGCGGCGCAGGACGCGGTGTACCCGCTCGTACCGGGGCTCCTCGGCCATCGGCGGGGGGATCTCGTCTATCCTGGCCACGTCACCCCCGTGCCGGTCAGCCAGGTAGCCGCCCAGCAGGCTCAGCGTCAGCGCGTGGCCGTCCCAATCGGCCACCACCCGGTCCACGTCCTCGCCGGCGCCCGTGACCCCCACCTCCCGCAGCAGCGCCCGTCCATCGGCGGGGCTGAGGCGGGTCACGTCCCGGTGGACGTAGGTGGTGTAATCCATCAGGTCGAGCA
>CAYUIS010000022.1:7685-21001 GCA_964444825.1 uncultured Anaerolineales bacterium
CTGAGGCGGGTCACGTCCCGGTGGACGTAGGTGGTGTAATCCATCAGGTCGAGCACCGGCGCGCGGCTGGTGATCAGGCAGAAGGACCCGTGTCCCGGCGCGGCCAGGTACGCCAGGAACTCGCGCAGGTCGCCGCTCTGCAGCAGGCCGTACTGATCCCCCTCCTGGTGCTGCATCACCTCCAGCCCGTCCAGGACGAAGAGCGTGCGCCCCGCGCCCAGCATGGCGCCGACCACCTGCGCCCGGACGTTGGATGACCGCACCCGGCGCGCCAAAGGCTCGCCGCCCATATAGGTCAGCGCCGCCTCAAAGAACTCGTCCACGCTGGGCCGGGTGTAAAAGCCCCACCAGAACAGACCGTCGGGCTGAAGCCGGGATGGGTCCGCCAGCAATTCGTCCAGCCACCGGCGGGCCAGGCTGCTCTTCCCCTCGCCGCCAAAGCCGATCAGACCGGTCACGCGCCGCTCCGGGTCGGCCCAGTCGCGGCTGATGGCCGCCAGCAGGTCCTCCCGCCCGACCCACTCGTCCAGCGGGGCGGGGGCGTCCTTCAGTTCGACGCCCAGGTCGGCCGCCACCGCTGCCTGTGCCGCCTCGACGTCGGTCCTGGGCTGGGGGGCGGCCCCCTTCTGCAGGGGTTCGTCGCGCATGGGCAGGTTGAGCGGCTCCAGGCTCAGCACGCGGGCATTGACCGCCCAGGCGGTGTCCCGGTCCTTGGTCGAGAGGTCGGGGAACCAGGTCTCGGAGACGATGCCCACCACCAGGTTGCGCTCGATGTCCAAGACCACTGCCCCGCTCATACCTGGCGCAATGTTCTGCGATTCCAGTTGCACCGGGTCAGCTTGCAGGCAAAGCCCCTCTGGGCACTCTACGCAGCCCAGGATCCGTCCGTGGGCAAGGCCGGCGTGGTACTTGCCCAGATAGCGATAACCATAACTGCGGAAACCGTTGTCTTCCGATAGCTCCGCCTTACCCAGCTCAGCGACCTGCTCCGGCGCCAGCGGCGCCGCCCCGCCCGCCAGTTGGAGCAGCACCACGTCGTCGTCGTAGTGCTGGGGGAAGCAGGCCGCCACCGTCGCCTGCCGCTCCTTGACCTCGTCACCACGGGCCTGGGGGAAATAGACCCCCACCTCTGACCCGCCCGCGTCGCGGGGGTGCACGCCCAGCGCCGCCTCCACGACGTGGGCGCAGGTCACCACCTTGCCGTCGGTCGAGACGGCGACCCCCGTGCCGACGATACCATCGTCGGACGGGCGGCGGATCTGGACCGTAAAGTCGCGCAAGTTCTGGAGTCGAACGGCTCGCTCGCTCATCCTTCTCCCCCTATTCCCAAGGCCAGGGTCCTACGCTGGAAAAGCCCTCCCTATCCCCGAGTACTTTGTGAGGATAAAGACGATGGATCGTCATCCCGAGCAGCCTGTCCTGAGCCTGTCGAAGGAAAGCGAGGGATCTCGACGCGAGATTCTTCGCTCCGCTCAGAATGACGGGTCACAAAACCCGACTTGACCAGGGCCTAGCCCTCAGCCCTCGACGCCTTGGGCCGCTCCCACGTCAGCACGACCTTGAACCCGGCCTCGGTGCTGGCCTTGGCGATGTAGGCCCCCGCCTCGGCGTCGAGCTTGAGCCCGAACTCGAGCTCCACCTTGTCCGGCTTGTCCGCGACCTTGTCGACGGCGTCGGTGACGCGCTTGGCCATCTGGCGGATGGTGCTCATCGCCCGATCCAGCGCCAGGGCGGATTTGCCGGCCAGCTCCTCCGGCGCCAGTGATAGCGACACCTGCCGCACGCCGGGCCGCGGCGTGAACTCGACCAGGATCGGTAGTTCCTCGCCCGCATCCAAATCAATCGTAAACTCGCTCATCGGCGCCTCCCTTCTCTTTGTCCTTCGTCTGTCGTCCCTCGCCCGTCGTCCGTTGATGCACCAGATCCCCGACCAGCGCTCCCACCTCCAGCACGCTGCCAACCACATAATCGACGTGCTCGTCCGGCTGCGCGTCCACCAGGATCGTCGTCAACCCCAGCGCCTTGGCGGGCCGTAAGTTGCGGACCGAATCCTCGACGATGATACAGTCTGGCCCCTCGACGCCCAACAGCGCCAGCGCGCGCTCGAATGCGTCCCGATAGGGCTTGTTGCGCAGGCCCACCTCCTCGATGCCGATCAATTGCTCGAACCTGCCGTTCACGCCCAACACGTGCAGCACCCGGCGCCCGTATTCTGAAGGGGCATTCGTATAGATCGCTTTCCGCAGCGGGATGGTGCCCAGCATATGGTCCAGCGCCGGGTCCGGGGCCAGATACGCCTCCACCGGGACGTCGTGCACGAACCTCAGATAGTCGTGTACGTCCACGTCGTGCTGGGCTATCAGGCCTCCCAGCGTCGTCCCGTACCGAGTATAGTACTCGCGCCGTTTCGCCTGCGCCTCTTCCCACGACAACGACAAGTGGTCGCACAGCCAGGTCTGTATGCGGTGGCCGATCTCCTGGAGCAGGCCGCTATTTCGGGGATAGAGCGTATTGTCCAGGTCAAAGATGATCATTGTGAGTGCCATAGGAGGCCCATTATACAATGAACGTCAATGGACGGCGAATGGGCGCGAAAAAAGCCACGCACCGTGTGGGTGCGTGGCTTTGCTTCGATCATCTACGCCCTGCCGATCAGGTCGAATGGACGGGCTCCTCCTCTATCCACTGGCGGGCCGTGCGACGCCGGAGACACTCTGGGCACATTCCCCACAGATCGGCTACCTCGGGTAGCATCTCTTTGACGAACGTCATCGGTTCAGGCGCGAAAAAGCGCCCGCACTCGGGGCAGGCCTCCAGTTCGACCGTGGTGTTCCACGTGTGCAGGATGCGTTTATTGCCCTGGTCCTCGATGCTGACCGCGCCGGTGGGACAGATCTCGGCGCAGGCCCCGCAGCCGATGCAGGCATCCGATTGCACCTCGAATGGGGCGCCGACGCGGCGCTCCATCCCCCGCCCGATGAACGAGATGGCGGCTGCGCCGATCGCCTCCCGGCAGACGCGCACGCACAGACCGCACAGCATACACAGCTCGTCTGCGCGTTCCGGCGCAGGCGCGCCGAAGCGGGAGGATATGACGCCTTCCGCGGCGGCCATCTCGTTGATCACGTCGGACTGCGGGCAGCGGCTCAGGAGGAACTCGAGCGCCAGCCGGCGGGCCTTGACCGCCTCTGGTTCGTTCGTCTCAACGACGGTCCGTTCCTCGACGTGATAGGTGCAGGAGGCCACGAGTTGACGGCGGGGCTGGGTGAGCATCACCATACACAGCCGGCAGGCGCCATAAGGGGCCAATCCCTCGTGATAACAGAGCGTGGGCAATGTCACGCCAGCGGTCTGTACCGCCTCCAGCAGGATCGTTCCCTCCGGTACGTTCACGGACTGTCCGTTTACGTTCACTTCTACCATCGGCGTCACCTCACGATCTCGACGGCCCCTACGGGGCAGACATCGTAGCATAACCGGCAGCGTGTACACAGATCTGGGTCGATGACGTGGGGTTCCTTCTTCTCCCCGCTAATGGCGCCAACGGGGCACTCGCGCAGACAGAGGCCGCAGCCGGTGCACACCTCAGGCAAGATCGCGAGCTGGATCAACGCCCGACAGACGCCAGCCGGGCAGCGGCCCTCGCGGACGTGGGCCTCGTATTCGTCGCGAAAATAGCGCAGCGTGGAAAGCACGGGGTTCGGGGCCGTCTGGCCCAGCCCACACAGCGAGGCTGACTTGACCCAGATGGCGACCTCCTCCAGGGTCTCTAGATCCTGTAGCGTTCCCTGGCCCTCGACGACGCGCGTGAGGAGATCGAACATAGTGCGCGTGCCTTCCCGGCAGGGTGTGCACTTGCCACAGGACTCGGCCATGGTAAAGTTGAGAAAATAACGGGCTACGTCCACCATGCAGGTGTTCTCGTCCATCACTACCATGCCGCCGGAACCCATGATAGAACCAGCCTCGGTCAGCGTCTCATAGTCGATCGGCAAGTGGAACAGTCGCGCAGGCAGGCAACCGCCGGAGGGACCGCCGGTCTGCACCGCCTTCACCGCCTTGCCGTCCAGCCCGCCTCCGCCGATGGTTTCGATCATCTCGTGCAGGGTCAGGCCCAGGGGCACCTCCACCAGGCCGGTATTGGCGATTCTACCCACCAGCGAAAAGACGACCGTGCCCGTGTTTTCCTTCACGCCGATATCGGCATACCAATCTGCCCCTTGCGCCAGTATGGCTGACACGGAGGACCACGTCTTGACGTTGTTGATGACGGTGGGCTGGCCCCACAGCCCTCGGATCGCCGGGTAGGGGGGCTTGGGACGTGGCTCGCCCATACCGCCCTCGATAGAGGCGATCAGCGCCGTCTCCTCCCCGCACACGAACGCACCTGCCCCGCGCACAACTGTGAGGCCAAAGTCGAACCCAGAGCCCAGGATGTCCTCCCCCAGCAGCCCCAGTTCCTCAGCCCGGGCGATGGCTTGGGTGACGCGTTCGATGGCCAGCGGATACTCATCGCGCACGTACATATATGCCTCGTGTGCGCCAATGGCGTACCCGCCGATGACTATGCCCTCGACGACGCTGTAAGGGTCGCTCTCCAGGACCGTGCGGTCCATATACGCACCGGGATCGCCCTCGTCGCCATTGCAGATGATGTATTTGGGTTCCCCGGAAGCGTCACGGCAGACTTGCCACTTGCGGCCGGTGGGGAATCCGCCGCCGCCCCGCCCGCGCAACCCGGAGCGAAGCACTTCATCCACCACTGCCTGGGGGGATAGGTCTGACAGGGCACGGGCCAGCCCCTGATACCCGCCACGGGCGATGTACTCCTCCACGTTTACGGGATCGATCACGCCGCTGTTTCGAAGGATGATCTTGTGTTGGCGGGCGTAGAAAGGTAGCTCATTGAGACGAGGCAGATCCTCCAAAGGTTGGAGATCTATGGGCGACTCTGTTTCGGGGATCACGGCCAGTGCATCTTGAACCGGCAGTCTGTTTTCGGCCAGGGCGGCAACCAGGCGGCGGGCCTTGTCGGGCGTCATACGGCTGTACAGCACGCGTCCGCTGTCCGGCAGGCGCACGTCCACCAGTGGCTCCTGCTGGCAGTAGCCGATGCAGCCTGTGGCGACAAGCATCACGTCAAGCCCGCGTGCGGTTGCCTCGTCTCGCAGCGCGGCGTACACGTCGGCGGCGCCGGTCGCCAGTCCACACGTTGCCATCCCCACATTGATCCGCGGTCTGTCCGGGTATAACGTGGCGAGGCCGTCAGCACGCAGCGCCTCTATGTCGGAGCGAGTTTGCGCCTTCATAACCCTGGCTCCTCGCCCAGTTCCTGGCCTTTTGCGCTGACTGGTGCATACTTTTCCAGGATACGGAGCAGACGATCGGCTTTGAGCCGGCCGTAGATGTCCCCGTCGATCCGCATGACGGGTGACATACTACACGAGCCAAGACAGTAGACGGTCTCCAGGGTGAAGGCGCGGTCTTTTGTCGTCTCACCCGGTTTTACTCCCAGGGTTGACTCTAGTTTCTCCAGTAGCCTATCACCGCCCCGGATGTAGCAGGCTGTCCCCAAACAGACTTGGACGGTGTGACGGCCACGAGGTTCGAAACTGAAGGTAGCATAAAAAGAGGCTGTACTGTAGAGCTGGCTCAACGGCACGTTCAGATCCTCAGCCGCACGGCGCAACTCGCTTTCAGGCAGGTAGCCGTGTTCGGCGTGGATCGCGTGCAATTTGGCCAGTAGCGCGCCCCCCCGGAGGGGCGGTGGTTGAGGGATCAGTGTCATACTCACCTCCAGGATTGGTAGATTGGGAAACTGGCAGATCGGCGGTCAGGCGTGTGCCCATCTGCCAGTCACCCATCTACCGGTCTGCCGTACTAGATTCCCAGCGCCGCTCGCTTTTCCTCGATATGATCGATCATCATCTGTGCGGCCTTGAAGGGATCGGGCTCCACGGCGAAAGCAGCGCCGACGACGTCCTTCGCGCCTTGGGTCAGCAACTCGGTGACCATCGGGCTGCCCAACACCTGGGGTACCGTGCCCAGGACGGTAAAGACACCCGAGGAGACCACGTAAGCGCCGATGCTGACCGCTTTCTCGCTCATCCATTCTGGGGCCGCACCTGCTGCCGGCAGATCGCTGATATCCACCCCCAACGCGTTGGCGATGGCCGCGCATGCGACCAGGATGCGGCTGATATCGACGCAGGAACCCATGTGAAGCACCGGTGGAACGCCCAGCGCCTGGCAGACGCCCTTCAGTCCCTCTCCGGCCATCTCGGCGGCCTCTGGCAACAGCAGCCCGGCTTTGGCGGCCGCGATGGCGTTGCATCCCGTCGTCACCACGAGCACGTCCTGCTTGATCAACTCCTTGAGCAGGTTGACGTGGCCATAGTCGTGCTGGACCTTGACATTGTTGCAGCCGACCACCGCGCCAATACCCTTGATCGCACCACCTTTGATGGCATCCAGCAGCGGGTCGAGTGTCCCGCCTAGCGCGCCCACGATGGCCTCCACGCTAAAGCCCGCCATACACTCGGTCTTTTCGTCGGGGATGTGCACCTGGCCGGCCTTGCGGAAACGATAGTTCTCCACGGCGGTGCGCACGATATCCTTGGCGATGTCATAGGCGTGCTCTTCGTGGAACTCGATGTGGGTCGCACCGGGGAACTTGGCCTTGGGCGAGGTAGAGATGAATTTGGTATGGAAGCAGCCGGTCAGCGCCCCCAGCGCAGGCATGATGCACTGCACGTCCACGATGATCGCCTCGACCGCGCCGGTGATGACGGCCAGCTCCTGCTGCAGGAAATTGCCGGCCATGGGGACGCCGTGCCGCATGAGCACCTCGTTGCCGGTGCAGCACATACCGACCAGGTTGATGCCCTTGGCGCCATACTTCTTCGCCAGGGCCAGCATCTCAGGATCCTGCGTGGCGGCGAGGATCATCTCCGACAGGGTCGGCTCGTGGCCGTGGGCGACGATGTTCACCTCGTCGGCCTTTAGCACGCCCAGGTTGGCCATTGAGCGCGTAGGGGTCGGCGTGCCGAAGAGGACATCGGAAAGCTCGGTAGCGATCATAGAACCGCCCCACCCATCAGAGATCGACGTTCTGAGCCCGTGCAGGATCAGGTTGACGGGGTCGTTATCCACGCCGATGTGGGTGCGGTGCATGATCTCTACGATCTCGCGGTCAACGCCCCGCGGATCAATGCCCAGGCTCTTCCAGAGAGCGACGCGCTTCTCCGGCGCGCGACGCGTGAACTGGACCGGTCCCTCCTGTTTGCCGAACTCGGCATACACGGCGTGGGCCAGATCGAGGGCGATTTCTTCCTTGCCCCGCCCGTCGGTCTTTATGCCGTATTCCGTCGCCAGCGCGTGCAGTTTAGCCTCGTCCTTGATCTCGTACCCCCCGCCTTTGCCCTCCGCGGTCAAGAGCAGGGTGTGGGCGATGTCGCGTCCGTGGTCAGAGTGGGCGGCCGCGCCAGCGGCGATCATACGGATCAGGCCCCGGGCGACGATGATGTCGGCAGTAGCCCCGCAGACGCCTGCCTTGGGTCCTTCTTCCTCAAACGGGCTGATTCGGCAGGGACCCATATTGCAGTGGCGGCAGCAGACCCCCAGTTCTCCAAAGCCGCATTGCGGCAACTGGGCCTCGTACCGATCCCAGGCGGTCTCAAAGCCCTCCTTCTCTGCCAGGGCAAGCATCTCTTGACTGGCAGGGTCGATGCTCCTGCTCAGGACTTGCGCACTGTATTCTTGTTCTACCATGGTGGATCCCCTCCTCCTATAGTGGGTTGTTTGCCAGTTGCTGCTGGCTTTCTAATGCTTCCAGATACTGACGAGCCGTGGCCTTGGTTGCCTGCTGTATCACGTCGCGAGGGTAGCGCAGGCTGAGCGCCTTGGTGGGACACGCCTCCACACAAGCCGGGCCACCGGGCCGATCCACACACAGGTCGCACTTGAAGGCAGCTCTCTTGTCGCGACCGGCCACCGTAGCCGTGGACACGTGAATCGCGCCAAAGGGACAGACCATCACACACAGCCGACAGGCGATGCACAGCGCCTGATCTACCTCTGTGTAGGTCTCGGTGCGATACGTGGCCCCGGTGGGGCAGACCCGGACGCAGGGTGCATCCTCGCACTGGCGGCACTGGGTGGATAGTTTGATCTCATCCACCAGCACCACCTTGTTGCGAGGTTGGAGCCGCTCACCAGCCAATACCGCCCCGATGATCGTGCCAGCTTCGGTATGTGCTGCGGCACAGGCCAGCTCACAGGTGTGGCACCCTACGCAATGCTCCGGGTTGACCAGGATGAACGGACCTTCTACAGGCATATCTTTTACCTCCTCAATGTGTAGGAATAACTATAGGCTCAACAACTATGGGGACAGCCTGAATACCGGTCTCCACCAAGTGGAGATGATATGAATGGGAGCGATAGGGTGTGATTGTAGATTCATCCACGGCGAGGAACGCCGGGGTGCAGCAGGGCTCGGGGAAACAGTGATAGCGCCGATGAGCTTTCATTGCCTTACGAACGGCTCTAACGCTCAGTCAGACCCGACAGGCAAAAACGCCGTTTGGTTTCTGTCGCCGGAGTGTATTCCCGATCAGCTATTCTCATAATGAGAATAGCACAGTTTTGAGGTTTAGTCAAGTTCACGACTTTGCCGGGTGCATTTCAATGCTGGGGCAACTTGTTCTTCAATGCTCCCAGTCCCCGTCCTCGGGGACGTCGAGGCCAGGTCAAGATATGCCGCAGACGCCCTCGAGGACGAGGGCTTCGAGCGGTGTTCAAAGTTGCCCCCAAATTAAAGTCCACCCACTTTGCCCAGGGGCCATGTTTTCATCAGGAGATCAAAGACGAACTTGGACCATCCCATAGTTAGTCATAACCTTCCGTCACGCGGGCGTGGGTTTCCATCCCAGCGTGAACAGATATCCGAGCAGCAGCAAACCGGATACTCCCATGTCCCAGAAAAAAGAGACCCCGAGGGTGGGTCATACCCTCGGGGTCCAATGCTCTGCTGTCAGACGCTATTCCAGTGTCTCGAGCAGCGCCGGCAGTACCTCTCTCGGGTCTACCTCCAGGCACAGGTCAGCTACCTGAAAGATCGGGGCATTGGCGTCGGGATGGATAGCGACGATAAACTTGGCGTCTTCGATGGCGGCGTTGTGGAACGTGTCGCCCCGAATGCCTACCGCTACGTACATCTGCGGGGCGACCTCGACGCCGCGCACGTCGACGATCTGCTCAGGGCCAATCCAGCCCGCATCCCGCGCGCCACGGTCACCGGCCAACTGCGCGCCCAGCGCTGTCGCCAACTGTTTGACTGTCTCGATATCCCCGGCCTGACGTCCCGCGGCCACGATCACGTCCGCTTGGGCCAGCGGCACCTGGGGCGGATCAAAGTCGTCGGCCGGTCCCACCACGCGCACGTCCGGTTCCACCGGTTTGACGTCGATCGTGGTGGGTTCCCCCTTGCGAAAGTTATCGATAAAGGGAGCAGGGAAAGCGCCTGGTTCGACGGTGAGGAACTGCGGCCGCGCCTCGGGACAGGCGAGGATCTGAAAGTACTCGCCGCCATAGATGGGGACGGAGCCCTGAACCGTCCGGGTGGACTCGTCCAGGCTTAGGGCCGCCACGTGCTCTATCAGGCCGCCGCCAAAACGCTGAGCCAGGCGAGGGGCCAGCTCCTGCCCCTGCCTGGTGGCGCCAAACATGATCACCTCTGGCCTTTCCTGCTCAAAGAGGTCGGAGAGCACCGATAGGTAAGGCCCAGATACAAACTGGGCCAGTGAGGGATCGTCAGCGACCCGGACGCCGTCGGCGCCGGCCTGGTAGAGGGTCTGCGCCAGGCTTGTGGTGAGCGAAGTCGAACCATCGCTCACACCCTCGCCCAGCAGGACGCCGTAGACGTAGGCCCCCAGCGAGTCGGCCAGGGTGCGGGCCGCCCCTATAGCTTCCAATGTCACCGGCGCTATCGCGCCGCCCGAGACATCGGCCACGACCCAGACGCCGCCGCCGCCCGCTGCCTCCTCGCTCACCTCCTCCTGTTGAGCCATCAACAGGTCAAGATATGAAGCATCCATAGCCCCTTTACCTCCCCATCCGTTCTCGGAGTGCGTCGGCCACCGCCTGGGCCATCTCCTCCGGTGTGCCGCTCAGGCGTGCCCCCCGCTCGCGCTCTGGTGGAAAGTCCTGCCCGCGTCGCTCCAGGAGCGGCTTGAGGCTGTCCTCGTCTACCAGGTCGCTCGCGTCCCACTGCTCTAGTGCCTCCGCGATCTCGCCAGTGCCCTTGTAGATGTTGACCAGCCGCGCGCCGTCAGGGTAGCGTGGCTTGAGGGCTCCGGGCAACACGGTGACGACCGCGGGCAGATCAGCCTCAACCGTCACATAGGCGGTCCCTTGCCGCAGGACCGCCTGCACCTTTCCATCCGATACGCTTGCCTGCCAGGCGCCGATGATCTGCGGGCAGCCCAGCGCCTCGGCTATTCGGGACCCTAACTGGCTCTGCCCGGTGTCCATCGTGGTAGACCCGGCCAGGACCAGATCGGCGCCTCCCAGCCGCTCCGCTGCTGCTGCCAGCACAAGCGCGGCCACCGCTTCGTCGGCCTTTTTGAAGCCGTCACCTGTCAGGTAGATCGCCCGATCAGCGCCGGTGGCCAGCGCCTGACGCAGCACATCGTCGTCGGGTAACGGGCCTCGGGGAAGGGCCACAACCTCGGCGTCGCCGGCGGCCTTGATACGCAACGCGACCTCCAGCGCACACCGATCCGCGGGCTGGAGGAGGTACTCCTCCCGATTGACAAAGATGCGGCCTGCTGTTGCTTTGACCACAATGCCGCTAGGATCAAGGACGCGTCCAAGAACCGTGATTATTCGCATAGCCGCACCTCCTATGGTCTGATGCGCACGCCGTGTTCGCGGAAAATGTTGCTCGCGATAACAAAGAGCTGTATCTCGCTCGTGCCCTCATAGATCTCGCCGATGCGGGCATCGCGGAACCCCCGTTCGAGGGGGAAATCCCGTGAAAAGCCCAGCCCACCGTGGATCTGCAGTGCCGTGTCGATGGCCCGCGAGGCGACCTCGGAGCCGTACAGCTTGCACATTGCCGCCAGTTGAGAGAAAGGCTGCCCGGCATCCACCAGCCAGGCCACCCGGTAGACCAGGCTGCGAAGCGCTTCCAACTCGGTAGCCATTCTGGCGATTTTCCACTGGATTGTCTGAGAGTGGGCCAGTTCCCGCCCAAACTGCTTGCGCGTCCTGGCCCAACGGACGGCCGATTCCAGCGCCATCTCGGCGCCACCTACACAGGCTGCCCCCAAGGTCAGCCGCCCCATATCCAGCGACTTCATAAAGGTGACAAAGCCCTCACCCACCTTCCCAAGGATGTTCTCGTGGGGCACCCGCAGTTCCTCAAACACCAGCTCGGCGGTGCTGGTCCCCCGGATGCCCATCTTGTCCTCCTCGCGGGCGACCTTAAAGCCCTTCCAGTCGGTCTCGACGATAAAGGCGGTGATGCCGCCGCGGGCGCCCAGCGTCGGATCGGTCACCGCCATCACGGTGACGATATCCGCATAGCCACCGTTGGTGATGAACACCTTGCCGCCATCAAGAATCCAAGAGTCTCCCTCCCGGACGGCGCGGGTGCGGATAGCCGCCGCGTCAGAGCCAGCCCCGGATTCCGTCAGGCCGAAGGCGGCGAACTTTTTCCCACTGGCCAGCGGTGTCAGGTATTTCTGTTTCTGCTCGGCGTTGCCGTCCAGGTAGATCGCCATCGCGCCGATGCCGATATGGGCGCCAACGTTGGTCCCCGTGGAGGTGCACACCCGGTTTACCTCCTCCATGAGGATACAATAGCCCATTTCGCCCGCCCCCATGCCGCCGTATTTCTGTGGGAAGCAGACACCCAGGAGCCCAATCTCGCCCAGCTTGCGCATGGTCTCCATGGGCACCTTGTGCTCCCGGTCGATCTCTGCCGCGATAGGCGCGATCTCGTTCTCAGCAAACTCCCGGATCATCCGGCGCAGGGCTCTGTGTTCTGGAGAAAGCGTAAAATCCATATTCTACCTCCTTGTGGTGAGCCAGTCGAACCACTACGGCGCGATCTCTACGTCCAGATCAGCAAAGATCCGCTGGGCGATCCGGAAATCGTGAGCCTCTGTCGGCCCGCCGATGATACCCAGGGCGCGAGCGTCGCGGTACTTGCGAGCCATCGGATAGTCTTCCATGTAGCCATAGCCACCCATGACCTGTACCATCAAGTTGGTGACGCTGCGGGCGACACGAGCACCAAAGGTTTTGACTATCGAGGCGTCAAAGGAAAGGGGAGCTCCCTGATCGACCAGCCACAAGGCGTGGTAGACCAGGTAGCGCAGCGCCTCCACCTGAGCCATCGCCTCGGCCACATAGTTCTGGATGGCGTGTTTCTTGGCGATGACGACGCCAAACTGCACCCGCTCGGTGGCATACTGGGCTGCGATTTCTATAGCGCTTTCCGACACGCCCAGTCCGGCAGCCGCCAGCGCTATCGCCATTCGATCCTGGGCCTCCTGCATCACCTGAGAACCCTCGCCAGGTCCTCCAAGCCGGTTGGCCTGTCCCACCCGGCATCCCTCCAGATAGAGGGTGTTGAAGGTCGCGCTGCGTAGCCCCAGAGTCGGCTCGCGATAGCCGACGGTCAGCCCGGCGGTGTCTTTGGGGATCAGGTAGGCGTCGGCGCCTTCCGGTCCCTGTGCAAAGACCAGGAACAGGCCCGCGATTTCGCCGTTGGTGACCCACGTCTTGACCCCATCCAAGACGACCTCGTCACCATCGGCGACCGCGCGAGTCTGAAGATGGGCTCCATTCTGATGGGCCGCGTCACTTCCGGCGTCCGGTTCGGTGAGGGCAAAAGCGCCCACCATCTCGCCGGCCGCCATCAGCGGGAGCCATTCCTCCTTCTGGGCGTCGGAGCCGTGGGTGAGTATGCTCATAGCTACGAGGCTCACGTGCGTTGCCAGGGTCACTGCCGTAGATACGCAGGCCCCGGCCAACGTCTCGATCAGTAGACCGTAGCTCACATAGTCCAATTCTGCGCCAAAATAGTCCTCCGGCAGCGTCGCTCCCAGGAACCCCTGCTGAGCGGCCTTTCGGAGCGCGTCTAGAGGCGGCTTTTCCTCGTGGTCAAGTTCCTCAGCTTTGGGCGCGACTTCTTTTGTACCAAAGTCCCGGAACATGGCCCGGAACATTTCCTGTTCTTCGCTAAGGGTAAAGTCCATAGCCAGTCCTCCCGATGAGGTTTTCCGGTGCACCGGCAGGTTGGTGTG
>CAYUIS010000022.1:21101-46967 GCA_964444825.1 uncultured Anaerolineales bacterium
TCGAGCGGATCCTCTTTCTCCTTCAGAATCACAAACTGCTCAGCCTCGATCTTGAGCCCTTCCTCGATGGAAACCTGTAGCCCACTGGAGATGGCTTCCAGTGCGGCAGCCGTGGGGAACTTGGACTTGGAGGCGATCTTGCGGGCGAGGCCTTGGGCCTCCTTGAGGACCGCCCCGCCTGGGACCACCTTGTTGACCAGGCCAATCCTATAGGCTTCCTGCGCCGTGATCATGTCGCCGGTCAAGATCATCTCGATGGCCTTGCCCTTGCCCACGAAGCGGGGCAGTCGCTGTGTGCCGCCCCATCCAGGGATAATGCCCAGATTGATCTCTGGCTGCCCCAGCCGGGCCCGGTCGGAGCAGATGCGCATGTGGCACGCCATCGACAGCTCCAGCCCACCGCCGAGGCAAAAGCCGTTGATAGCGGCGATGATTGGTTTGGGCGCTGTCTCGATCTTGAGAAAGGTCCTGTGCCCTCGCTCGATGAATTCGCTGGCGCCGGCCTCGTCGGTGCTTTCGAATTGCGCCTTGATCTCTGGGATATCTGCCCCGGCGACAAAGGCGTTTGTGCCCCCACCGGTGATGACGACCGCCTTGACGTCATCCTCGGCCATCAGTTCGTCGATGGCCTCCTCCAACTCGGTCACAACTTGTGCGTTAAAGGAGTTGACCGGCGGGTGGTCGATCGTCAGCACTGCGATTCTATCGGCGACCTCGGTTCGGATGTATTGCCATTCTCCCATTTGTTTGCCTCCTTCGGTTCGTGATCTATGGATTAGAATCTATCCGCATATCTGCTCAAACCCCCGTCTCGGGGGTGTCCTTCGCCCCCGAGGACGTGGGCTAGAGCAAGATCTATGCAGTGATTCGGAAACTCGCCGAATCACGCGTACTCGTGAAAGCCCTTGCCAGTACTCTCCCCCAGGTGCCCGGCGCGCACGCGTAGCTTGAGTGGGCGAACCGGACGGAAGCGAGGTCCCAGTTCCTCGGACAACCCGCTCAGTGCATCCACCATGGTGTCCAGGCCGATCTTGTCGGCGATAGCCAGTGGGCCGATCCGCTCGCCGCCGTACGTCATCCCCGTGCCAGCGACCATCGACATATCGATGTCAGAGATGCTGGCGACGTTCTCCTGGACGCATAGGGCGGCCTCGTTGATCAGAGGGTACATCAGCCGTTCAACCGAGAATCGCGTGCCTGTCGGCACCTCGCCGGACCCTTGTAGCCCCTCGATCATTCCCTTGACCACGTCCGAATCACCGCCGGGATGATCGTAAAAGCCAGCTCCCGATTTCTCGCCCAGGCGTCCCGCCTCGACCAGTTTGGGGAACAGAGGGGCCGGGCTCATACGTTCTCCGTATTCAGAGTACAGGTATGCGCCGACGTGGCCACACACGTCGATGCCCAGCATATCCATCAGGGTGAAGGGCCCCATCGGCATACCCCACGCCACGATGGCCTGGTCGATCTCTGCCGCCGTTGCCGCCCCTTCCTCGAGGGCCTTGACCGCCTCGTTGAGGTAGGGCATCAACAGCCGGTTGACCAGGAAGCCGGGGCATTCCTGCACCACCACCGGGAGCTTGCGCAGGCTCTCGGTGAACATCACCACGTCGTCTATCGTCTCCTGGTCGGTGTCGAGACCGGGAATGACCTCAACCAGCTTCATCACGCTGGCTGGATTAAAAAAGTGCATACCGATCATCTTGTGCGGCTTGTTTGTGGCCGCCCCCATCTCAGAGATCGACAGGGCCGAGGTATTGCTGGCAAAGATCGTCTGCTCGGGGCAGGCTTGCTCCAGTTCTTTGAGCACGGCTTGTTTTATCCCCATTACCTCGGGCACCGCTTCGATGACCAGATCCACGTCCTCGAACTCGTCGTAGGTCAGGGTGGGGGTGATCAGGTCCAGCTTGGACTGCATGTCACCTTCGCTCATCTTGCCCTTGTCCACCCGACGCTGATAGATGGAGCGAGCCTTTTCCATACCAGCGTCCAGCATCTTTTGATCGATGTCCTTGAGCACGACTGGCAGGCCAGAGTAGGTGATGACCTGGGCAATCTCGCCACCCATCGTCCCCGCGCCGACAACTGCGGCCTTAAAGATGTACATCCCATTTCCTCCTTGAGAATTGAACCAGTGAATTGAACCGCCCGTAGGCGCGCTATGTTTAGCGCGCGGAATGGCGTCTGTGCCTACATCGGTATCCGTTCCAGGATCAGAGCTCCCCCCTGACCTCCGCCGACGCACATGGTGTCCATACCGTAGCGAACCTCTCGCCGCTGCATCTCGTGGGTCAGTGTGGCGATCAGTTTGGCTGCGGTGCACCCCACTGGATGCCCCAGCGCGATCGCGCCGCCGTTGACGTTGACCTTGTCCCAGTCCCAGTTGTGCCCCTGCGCTTCCAGTTCCTTGACGTCGGACAGAACCTGTGCGGCAAAGGCCTCGTTCAGCTCGATGAGGTCGATATCGTCCATAGTGAGGCCAGCCCGTTCGAGCGCCTTGGGTATGGCAAAGGCCGGGCCGATACCCATGTAGGCCGGATCGACCGCCGCGTACGCGTAGCTGACGATACGGGCCGTGGGCTTTAGCCCCAGCTCCTGGGCCTTGTCCTCCGTGCAGACGATCATAGCGGCCGCGCCGTCAGAGATCGGGCACGCGTTGGCCGGCGTGACTGTGCCATTCTCCTTCTTAAAGACAGTCGGGTAGAGGGCCGCCTTTTGCACCGTCAGGCCGGGGTTGATCGTCTCATCGTGGATGATCTTTTCCCGCGCGACCTCCTGCCCTGCGACCCTTTTGATGATCTCGACCGGCACGATCTCGTCGTCGAATTTGCCCATCCGCTGGGCCATGAACGCCTTCTTGTGAGACTGGATCGCGTACTTGTCCTGCTCCTCGCGGGAGAGCTCGTACTTTTCCGCCAGGTTCTCGGCGGTGCGTCCCATTATCTGCCCGCAGATGGGATCGGTAAGCCCTTCCCAAAGTGCATCGGTCAGCTCGGCGTGGCGAAGCTTGTATCCCCAGCGAGCCTGTTTGAGGAGATAGGGGATATTGCTCATACTCTCGGTGCCGCCGCAGAGATAGATCTCCCCATCCTCTGCCTGGATGGCCTGGTAGGCTGAGGTAACCGACTGCATGCCAGAGGCACAGTTACGCTGGACAGTAAAGGCCGGTATGTCCTCCGGCACTCCCGCCATCAGCGCCGCCACCCGTCCAACGTTGGCTGCGTCGGAGGGCTGGCCGATATTGCCCAGGATGACCTCGTTCAGCACCGCCGGGTCCAGTCCTGTCCGCTCCAACACCGCCCGGAACACGATCTCTGCCAGATCTTGGGCCCTCTTGCTGCGCAGCGCACCCCCGTGGGCTCCCACCGGTGTGCGCACTGGACTGACGATGACGACTTGTTTCACTTATGCACCTCCTTGGTCTGGTTCGCCGTGGGGGTTTTCCTGCAACCCCCGAATCACTGTTTCCAACGCTGCCTGAAAAAGCGCCTCGCGCTCAACGCCGATCATTTCCCGCCGCAGCGGGTGTTCCATCAACTCCAGTACGCCGTTCAGCGTAGCCCATAGGATACTGGCCGCCTGACGAGCGTCGCAGCGGCGAAACACTCCCTCATCCACCCCCTGCTGAATCGCCTTTGCTGCCCAGTCCAACCCATCCAGGCTTGCGGTCAACACCTGCCCATAGATCTCTGGGGTAACCGAATCCTGGAAGCGGCCACGATCCGTCGCCATCAATAGCCGAAAGTATTCGGGCTTTTTCCCAAAAAAGGTGAGATAGGCTTGGCTCAGCCGCCGCACCCGCTCGGTGGCAACAAGAGGCTCCGTCGCTGCATAGGCCTTCGCCAGGGTCTCGACAAGCTCATCCAATCCTTCCAATAGCAAAAAAGCAAGGATGGTCTCCTTGCTTTCATAGTACAGGTATACGGTGCCTTTGCTGACTTCAGCTCGTTCAGCCACATCGTCAACGGTAGCGCGGTGAAAGCCATTTTCGAAAAACACCGCACGAGCCGCCTGGAGGATGGAATGTCGTCGTTCTTCCTTCTCACGCTCACGACGCGCTCTGGTCGTCACTCCGTCACCTTGTCTGCCAACTGGCGGTCATTTACTGACTATTGGTCATTATACACCTGAAAACTGGCGTTGTCAATGGGTTGTGGGGGTTTTTAAGGTTGGTTTGCTTGTGTCTCCTCGTTGCTGTGCTATAATGGAGGGCCAATGGCAATTTCCTACAGGAGGCATTCTTGCGACACTCAAGAAACCGACGGACACGCGCTATTCTCTGGACTATTAGCTTGGTGGTCGTTATCAGTATGGGCCTCAGTCTGGCCATCACGCTAGTACCACCGCGTACTGTCACGCCTACGCCCGTGCCCACCTTTACCCCTTTCCCCACTCGCACGCCTACTCCCACTCCCTCGTAAAGGTCCACATGGGTGACCGACTATTTGGTTGTCAGAGCGACAGATTTTCACGTCATTAAGGAGACCGGCTATGGCCAACAAGCCCCTCAAGGTGCTTTTTCTCTCCGCTGAGGCAGTTCCCTTCGCCAAGGTAGGTGGACTAGCCGACGTGGCTGGTTCGCTACCCCAAGCCATCCGAGCGCTAGGTCATGACGTGCGGCTGATGCTGCCCCGCTATGGCACCATTCGTAGCGACCAGTTTCATGTTGAGAAAATCGGCGATCCGTTCTCTGTTCCGGTTGGTCCTGGGCAGGAGTGTGTCCATCTGATGGGCACAACGCTTGGAGAGCCCGGCGAAGCGACTCCCGTGTATCTGATCTGGAACGATCAGTACTTTTCCTCGCGCGATGGTGTCTATGGCTTTGAGGACGATGCCCAGCGTTTTGCCGTCTTTGGGCGGGCGGCTCTTGCCTCACTTCGGATGCTGGATTGGCAGCCGGACATCATCCACGCCAATGACTGGCACACTGGCGTCGTACCGACCTGGTTGAACACAGATGGCCACAAGGATTCGTTCTATCGGGACATCGCCACCCTATTTACGATCCATAACCTGGCCTACCAGGGAATCACCGGGCGATTGATCCTTACCTTTGCGCAGATGGAGTCTGTGCAACACCTCTCTGTTGAGCATCCCGGAACGGTGAACTGGATGGCCCAGGGCGTTGCCCATACCGATCTGATCAATACAGTCAGCATACAGTACGCGCAAGAGATTCTCACCCCAGAGATCGGAATGGGATTGGCGCCTTTGTTGCAGGCGCGCAAGGACCGGCTCTTTGGTGTGGTCAACGGGATTGACTATGTTGAGTGGAACCCGGCCACCGACCCTCATATCCCCCACCGTTTCGATGTCAAGGGCCTCGATCGGCGTGTCGCCAACAAGACGGTCCTGCAGCAGCAGGCACGCCTTCCTGTGCGATCTGAGGTTCCCCTGGTGGGAATGGTCTCGCGGCTGGACTCGGTCAAGGGTATGGATTTGGTCGAGCCGGTGCTGGATTGGCTTTTGGAGCGCGAGGCCCAGTTCGTCCTGCTTGGTACCGGGCTTCCCGAGTACCACGAGATGCTCGAGCGGGTTCAGGCGCGTTTCCCGAATCGGATGCGCGTATTCCTCAAGTTCGACGAGGTTTTGGCACGGCGTATCTATGCGGGAGCCGACATGTTCCTGATGCCCAGTAGGATCGAACCCTGTGGGCTAGGACAGATGATCGCTATGCGTTATGGCTGTGTCCCTGTCGTGAGAGCGACTGGTGGCTTGGTCGACACGGTTGCTGATAACACGGCCAAGCGAGGGCGTGGCACAGGGTTCACTTTTACCGACTTTAGCCCGGAAGCGTGCCACGACGCTCTGGACCGGGCCTTGAAGGCCTATGCCACAAA
This sequence comes from uncultured Anaerolineales bacterium, assembly GCA_964444825.1. Lineage (GTDB taxonomy): Bacteria > Chloroflexota > Anaerolineae > B4-G1 > B4-G1 > CAYUIS01. Next base: position 26,942 of record CAYUIS010000022.1, read on the forward strand.
AACGTCCTGGCGCAGGATTCAGCAGCGAGGTATGTCGAAGGATTTCTCCTGGTCGGCTTCGGCGAAAGAGTACGTCAAACTCTACAGGCGGGCGATCAAGCTGCACAGCGCGTAGGAGACGAGGGGGATCGGAATGCGTACCCTGGCGATGATCCTGGCGGGCGGTGCAGGTAACCGCCTGAGCGTACTGACCCAGAAACGCACCAAGCCCGCTGTACCCTTTGCCGGCAAGTACCGCATCATTGATTTTACACTCTCCAACTGCTCCAACTCTGGCATCTTTACCGTTGGCATTTGCACCCAATATCGGCCCCGTTCACTGAACGATCATATCCAGTCGGGTTGGCCCTGGGATTTGGATCGAGTGAGTGGTGGCATCACCTTGCTTCAGCCCTATGTAGGCTCGCGCGATTCTGCTTGGTACCACGGCACTGCGGATGCCATTTATCAGAATATGGACTATGTCCGCCGCCAACGCCCCGATGTCGTCCTGATCCTGGGAGGCGATCACATCTACAAGATGGACTATGATGTGCTCACCTCCTTCCATCTGGATCACGAAGCCGACCTGACGATCGCCTCGGTGCGCGTTTCGTTGGAAGAGTCTCGTCGCTTTGGTATGTTGGAGACTGGCGATGATTACCGGGTTATCGGTTTTGATGAGAAACCCGCTCAGCCCAGGGGTTCGTTGGGCTCGATGGGTATCTATGCCTTTAATCCTGATGTGCTGGATGAAATTCTGACGGCAGACCATGCTTGTGCCGGGTCGGGCCACGACTTTGGCGGTGACATCATCCCTCAAATGGTGCAGACCCATCGAGTCTATGCTTTCCCCTATCGAGGGTACTGGGTGGATGTCGGCACCATCGAGGCGTATTGGCAAGCTCACATGGACTTGCTGATAGACAAACCCCGCCTGGACCTTCTCGATCGGGAGTGGGTCATCCACACCCGAAGCGAAGAACGTCCTCCTGTCAGTATCCGGGATAGTGCAGTTATTCGGCGATCCCTCATCACCGATGGCTGCGTCATCGAGGGCACCGTGGAGAACTCGATCCTCTCGCCGGGCGTGGCCGTGCGGCAGGGAGCTGTGGTACGCCATTCTGTTCTGATGACCGACGTGGTGGTCGAAGAGAATGGTGTGGTAGATCGTGCCATCCTGGATAAGCGAGTTCAGGTCGGCGTGGGAGCACGTATTGGCAGTGCCGGCGCGCCATCGGTCGACGACCTAGCTGGTCTGAGTGGAGGGATCACCGTTGTCGGCAAGAACACACGACTCCCGGCCGGCGTGTGTGTCGGACGAGGTTGCACCATGGCTGCCGATCTCGGTGAGGAAGCTTGCGATAAGGATACCATCCCCGACGGAACGAGCATTGGAGTCGTGGGTGAATAGTCAGCCACCCATGTCTAGGATTGGTTTGCCCTCATCTATACACAACCGGCGTCGCAGCGGCGACGGGTTTTCCCGCAAGTCTGGTCTATAGATTGGCTTTGGATTTGCTTGGCTGTCTGAACGACTGGCTGGGCAAGGGCCACAACACGAGGAGAGAGGCTGAGGCAGATGGAGTTCCACATATCGCGCTGGGCGCGAGATCACTACCAGTTTGATCAATCCTTGTTCACCCTTAGCGGCAACGTCATCTTTGCCAACTTTCACGCCGTGCGAGTTTTTGCCCAGACGATGAACCGGAGACGGGATGTGGTCCGGTTCCCAGAGCAGGCCGTGAAAGCGGGACAGATCAACGCGATGGGCTTGATAGACGAGATCATGCACATCGTGGTTGGCCTGTACCGCGAGCAGATGAGCAGAGAGATCACGCAACAGGCGTTGGACTGGTTGTATGACAAGCTGGACCAAGAGACGATCGACACGACCCTGAGCAGGTTCGCAGACGAGTTTCCACCACTAGCCGTCTATCGACGGGATGTCTCCCTGGAAGACTATTTGGAGGCAGATACCGACGGTATCCCCAATCGTCAGGTTGTTCTAGAGGAGATGCTCATGCTGTGGCTGGCAAACGCCAATCCAGCCTTTTCTCCATTCATTGAGTTTTTTGACGACACGGCGTTGGTGAAGGAGACGGCCTATCGGCAGATTGTGTCCAGCCTCCACCAGTTCTTTGAGACGCAGCCTGCCTTTGGCCCCCAGGGCCAAAACCTGGTGGATATGCTCCGCAGCCCTGCTATTGCAGTCCCCCACTCGCTCTCAGGCCAACTGGAGTATATTCGAGAGCACTGGGGTCATCTGCTGGGGAAACATCTATACCGTCTGTTGAGCAGTCTCGACCTGATCAAGGAGGAGGAGAAAGCGACATTTCTGGGGCCTGGCCCCAGCAGAGTGGCTGATTTTGCTGGACTTGAGCTAGAGCCTGAGCGTTTCAGCCAAGATCGGGAGTGGATGCCCAGTCTGGTGTTGATTGCCAAGAATGCCTACGTGTGGCTGGATCAACTCTCCAAACAATACGAGCGTCCCATAACTCGGCTGGATCATGTGCCGGATAAAGAGTTGGATACCTTGGCCCGGCGGGGTTTCACCGGCATGTGGCTGATCGGTCTATGGGAGCGGAGCGCGGCCTCACGCAGGATCAAACAGATGTGCGGGAACCCCGAGGCCGTTGCGTCGGCCTATTCGCTGTTTGACTATCAGATCGCGGCTGACCTGGGTGGCGATGATGGATTCCGCGATTTGAGAGAACGGGCCTGGAAGCGAGGCATTCGCATGGCCAGCGATATGGTGCCCAACCACGTAGGCATCGATGGCAAGTGGGTGATGGAGCACCCGGACTGGTTCATCGCACTAGACTACAGCCCCTTTCCTGGATACTCGTTCAATGGCCCAAACCTATCCTGGGATGAGCGAGTCGGTATATATGTCGAGGATCACTACTATGATCGCAGTGACGCAGCCGTGGTGTTCAAACGAGTCGATCACTGGACCGGAAGCACAAAGTACATCTACCATGGCAATGACGGCACCAGTATGCCCTGGAACGATACTGCCCAACTGAACTATCTCAATCCCGAGGTTCGGGAGGCTGTGATCCAAACGATTCTTCACGTGGCGCGCAATTTCCCCATCATTCGTTTTGACGCCGCGATGACGCTGGCCAAGAAACACTATCAGCGACTGTGGTTCCCGGAGCCTGGTACAGGGGGAGACATACCATCTCGAGCGGAGCACGGACTGACCAAAGCGGACTTTGACAGGTACATGCCCGCCGAGTTCTGGCGCGAGGTGGTGGACCGGGTGGCCCAAGAGGTGCCTGATACCCTGTTGCTGGCTGAGGCCTTTTGGCTGATGGAAGGATATTTTGTGCGCACGCTGGGAATGCACCGCGTATACAACAGTGCGTTTATGAACATGCTCCGAGACGAGGACAATAGCAAGTACCGCAGCGTGGTAAAGAACACACTCGAGTTCGACCCCCAAATTCTCAAGCGGTATGTAAACTTTATGAACAATCCCGACGAGCGGACCGCAGTTGACCAGTTCGGCAAGGGCGACAAGTACTTTGGTATCTGCACGATGATGGCCACGATGCCTGGCCTGCCGATGTTCGGACATGGTCAAATCGAGGGATATACTGAAAAGTATGGGATGGAATACCGGCGTGCCTATTGGGACGAGTGGCCGGATGGGTACCTGGTTGACCGCCACGAGCGGGAGATATTCCCACTGCTGCGTCGCCGCGCTCTGTTTGCGGAGGTCGACGATTTTCTGCTATATGATCTCTTTACACCCGAAGGCCACGTCAACGAAGATGTGTTTGCCTATTCCAATCGTGCAGGTGGTGAACGGGCGCTGGTCATCTACCACAACAAATACGCCGAGACCCAGGGTTGGATTCGGACCTCGGTGGCAAGCACAGTCAAGACCGACGAGGGAACACAGGTATTGGTACAAAAGTCCTTGGGAGACGGCCTGGCACTACAGAACGATGGCGGGACCTATACGATCTTTCGCGACCACGTCACCGGTCTGGAGTATATCCGCAACAACAAGGAGCTCTGGGAGAACGGGCTGTACGTTGAGCTGGGCGCGTACAAGGTCCATGTCTTTGTCGGCTTCCGCGAGGTGAGTGACGACGAGTGGCGCCAATATGGCCAACTGATGCGTTATCTGGACGGGCGTGGCGTGCCGGATATTGAGGAGGCCCTGAGAGAGGTATTCCTCCAGCCTGTCCATTATCCCTTCAGAAAGCTGGTCAATGCCGACATGTTCCGCCGGCTGATGGATGCTCGTGTGACCGAACCTGGAGGGCAGCTTGATCCGGGCCTTTTGGACGAGGTGGAGCAAAAGACGGCACGTCTGCTCACCGAGGTGATACGGATCACAGAATATGGCTCCCGACCCGCGGAGGTGCCTGACCAATCGCATACTGCGGTTGCGCAGCAGATTCGGCGGAAACTGGAGGTCATCCTGTCCTTGGAAACCCGGACCCTGCCCTCTCCCTTGTGCCAGGACGCCGTCTCTTGGCTGGACGACAAGCCGGCGACCTGGCCCACACTCCTGGGATGGCTTTTCATCCATGCCCTGGGGAGGGTTGTGGGCGAAAACAACTTTGAGCAGGTCAGTCGTACCTGGATTGATGAGTGGCTGCTGGGCAAGATTACGGCCGGTGCGTTGAGGGACCTAGAATTGGATGAGGACGCAGCGTGGTGGGCGGTCACGACCATCAAGATACTCACCAGCCACCAGCGATGGTTTGACGTCGATGGTGACGGGCAGGCAGACAGGGTATGTCGGGTGTTGGAATCCTGGCTCCAAGACGACGAGGTGCGCCATTTACTCCAGGTGAACCGCTACCAGGGTGTCCTGTGGTTCAACAAAGAGGCGTTTGAGCAATTGCTGTGGTGGATGATGGTGTCGGCCATCGTGACGATCGGTGCCGACCCCCTTCTTTCGGCGGCCGAGGTCGATGAAGGGATCGCTGCGTGTCACGACATAGTGACACAACTGCAGCAAGCTAAGGACGAGTCGGGATACCAGATCGAGGGATTGCTGGGAGCTGCCAGGGGATGAAATGTTCCATCTGTAGCGCTGAGAACCCGCCAGAGGCGACGAGCTGTCACCAGTGTGGATTCAGTTTGACGCTGAGCCAGCCTGCGTGGCCGGATTTCCCCACCGTTGACGTTCCTGAACCGGTCGATGCCCCTCAGTGGCCCGAGGTGCCACAAATCGGCATACCTCTTCCTCCCGAAGAGCCTGTTTGGCCGGAAAGCGGCGATTTGACGATGCCTGCCGGGGATGCTGACGATGAGGGGCCTGGTGTCCCTGAGGTTGTCGAAAGCCACACAGCACGGCCACGTGTCGACGCCGATGTCGTGCCACCGGGAGAGCCCTCCGACGACGAACTGGCGCGCTTCCATATCACGCGAGGGTTTGAGGCCATTCGTGAAGGCTTGCTGGGACAGGCCAGATGGGAGTTTGAACAAGCGCGTGATCTGGCCGACGACGTGGACATTGTCCATATGGCCCAGAGTCAACTTGATAGCCTGGTCAAGACTACGACAGAGCCGGTGGGGGAGCAAGCACGTCACGTTGGCAGGCGGCCTTCCGCTTCGACCCCGGTTTCGATTGCCATACGTGGCGGGGCGATAGACTGGCAACCGGTCGTTCGGATCGGCGTGATCGTCGGCGTGCTGAGTGGTATCCTCACCGGTTGTAGCGCGGCGGTCTGTCTGGGTTTTCTGCTGGTTCCCCTGTCGGGCTTTGTCGCTGGCTGGGTGCTTGCACGTAGAAGGGCCAGTGTCCGTCCCACCGCTGATCAGGACAGCCAGGTGGCCGAGATCGTTCAAGCGGTTGTCGTTGGGGCAATTGCCGGCGCGGGTGGCTGGCTGGGACAAGTCATCGGTTACCCGATCTGGCTGGCGTCTCTTTATGAGTCAGGGTCGGAGCCCCAGTTGTGGCTGTTCGTAGCATGTGTGTCTGGTGCTTTTGTTCCCCTGGCAGCCGCTACCAGTGTCCTCGGGTGGAGGATCGCAGCACATAGAGAGCGTCGTAATTCGTAGTGTGTTGGAGCGATGACGGGTGGCAGTTGAGACCATCCATCAGGATTTGAATCAGGAGGTCACGGCGATTGGTGGGCACTATGTCCTGGTGAAGGGAATGTGCCTGCCCTTTCAGGGTCGGAAGGTGCTGTACCTGGTTGGCTATTCCGTTTTCGACGCGACTTGCTGTGGTATGGGCGGTTGTTCGTATGTCTTGCCGCCTTGATCCAGTTGGGAGTGCCCGATCACAAGATCAGGCGGGAAATCTACGGTCCACCCGCCAATGTGACAAAGGAGCCTGGCTGGCCGGAGGGCCTGGCGGAGGATACGCTCTTCGACGTTGACGTCTTGGGCGCTAGAACCATCCAGGCCCCGGCTGGTGAGCCCTTGCTGAACACGTTGGAGCGATTCGGCATCATCGTGCCGGCCATCTGTCGCTCAGGGGCGTGCAGTGCGTGCCGCGTCCGACTTTTGTCTGGCAGGGTCTTTCAGCCAGCCCACACCGGGCTGCGTGAGTCGGACCGGCAGCACGGTCATATCCACGCCTGCGTGAGCTATCCATCGGAGGACTGCAGATTCGTCTATAGCCTGCCCTGCACGACACCCGATCCTGATCTGGTCAGGTTTCTCGACGAGGAGCAGGACCGTTCGACAGACCAACAATCGTCCAGGTGGCGCGCTTTGACACAGACTGCGCAGATCAAGGAGTCCCAATATGTTCAAGACCCGTATTACTGAACTGCTCGGCATAGAGTATCCCATAGTTGGCGGGACGATGATGCATATCTCCGGGCCAGAGTTTGTGTCTGCCATCTCCGAAAGCGGTGCGCTGGGGATGATGGCCTCAGCTATGTTTGATTCCCAGCTCAAGTTCCGCCAGGCCGTCCGCCAGGTCAAATCCCTGACCGACAAACCGTTTGGCGTCAACCTGAGTCTGTTCCCGGCATTACGTCCCATCGACAATGATCTGTATGTGGAGGTCATTCTGGAAGAGGGGGTTCCCATAGTCGAGACCAGCGGCCATCGACCGCCGGAGGATCTGCTGGGACGGCTAAAGGCAGGTGGTGTCAAGACGATGCACAAGTGTACCAGCGTTCGGCATGCCCTTTCTGCGCAACATGCCGGTGTGGATGCGGTGACCGTCTTTGGGAGTGAGGGTGGGGGGCACATAGGGGAGATAGGACTGACGACGGTGACCTTGGTGCCCTGTGCTGTCGACGCGCTCGATATACCGGTGTTGGCGGCAGGAGGTATCGCTGACGGACGGGGATTTTTGGCAGCGCTTGCTTTGGGGGCTGAGGGCGTCATGATTGGAACACGGCTGCTGCTCACCGCTGAGTGCCCGATCCACATGAACCTCAAACAGGCGCTGATCACTGCCGCAGAGGTAGATACGATACCCATCCTGGGTTCGCTGCACAATACGCTCCGCGCTTGGAAGAACCCCACCGCGATCAAGATCGCTGAGATGGAGGCTGCCAAAGCCGATATGTGGGAGATTCTATCTATGGTGGCGGGCACCGAGACCAGGCGGATGTGTGAGGAGGGGACGCTCGACTCTGGTGTGCTCGCCTGCAGCCAGGCCATCGGTATCGTGGAAGAGATCAGCCCGGTAGCGGACGTTATTGGCGGGATGGTGAGGGAGGCGATGGAGATCGCCGGGAAACTCGCAGGTTCGTAGATTCCGTCCCTCCGCGGATGCCGCAAGTCCATTCCGAATCCGTGAGTTTGCAGGACCACAAACCTAGAAAGATAAGGGGGCGTCCATATGGACTCTGAGGAGGATGCAGCAGAGGGTTTGATGGCCTTTTTTCAGAAACGAGCGCCAGAGTTCAAGGGCAGATGACGGGATGTTGTGGTTGGATGGAGAACGCACGGGGAAGAGTGCGCGATGAATGACAAACCTCGCGTCCTGATCATCTATGATGATGAGCCCACCCGCACGAGCCTGGCGCTCATATTCGACAAGAACGGATATGAGGCTGAGGGCATCGGCACGGGTAGAGAGGCTCTGGAGAAGGTGGAAGAGAGCTTTTTTAGCATAGCGCTCGTGGACGGGGATCTGCCCGATATGGAGGGGGTGGAGCTGCTGATTTCACTCAAGGAGCGCCATCCTGATATGGCCGTTTTCCTGGTTGCCAGCCAACCGTCTGCGGAGACGGCAGTGCGAGCGTTGAACGAAGGAGCGTCGGCCTTTATCACCAAGCCCCTGAATGTCGAGGATGTGTTGACAAAGATGAGTGAAGTGCTTGAGCAGCAGCGTGTTGTGATGAAAGGCCGGCGACTGGTCGAGGCAGCCAATCATGAACTGGCGGAACTCAAGTGGGCGGAGCAGACGCTCCAGCAGCGTAACCGCGAGCTGGCGATGCTCAACCGAGCCAGCCAGGCGCTCGCTTCCACTCTCGATCTGGATCAGGTGCTCGTGAGCGTGTTGGAAGAAGTTCGCCGTTTGCTGGGTATCGTCGCCTGCTCGATTTGGTTGACCGATCCCGAGACGGGCGAACTCGTCTGCAGGCAGAGCGCTGGTCCTGAAAGTGAAGTCGTGCGCGGGTTCCGGCTGGCGCCAGGCCAGGGATTGGCCGGATGGGTGGCGCAGACCGGTGAGAGTCTGGTCGTGGCAGATACGCACACCGACACGCGTTACTTTAAGGGTGTTGACATGCAGACGGGACTGATGTTGCGCTCCATCCTTAGCGTTCCTTTGCGCGGTAAACGGGGCGTGATCGGCGTACTCCAGGTGACGGACACAGAGACCGACCGTTTTGACGAGACACACCTGGCACTGGTCGAGCCACTGACCGCCTCGGCCGCCGTCGCCATAAACAACGCCGAACTGGTCGAAGCACTGCGTCGCCGCACCGCCGAATTGGAGGCGCGCAACGAAGAACTGGACGCCTTTGCCCACACCGCCGCTCACGACCTCAAAGGGCCGTTGGGATACATCGTCGGCTTTGCCAAGGTGCTGGCACAAGATTACGCTACGATGCCGGAGGATCAACTGCACCGTTACCTCCAGACGATCGCGCGGAGCGGGAGCAAGATGGGTGACATTATCGACGCATTGCTTCTTCTAGCCAGCGCGCACAAGCTGGAAGACGTGGAATTGCAGCCACTGGAGATGGCCAGTATCGTGGATGAGGCCCTGCAGCGCTTGGCCTTTATGGTGGACCAGTATCAGGCCGAGATCGTCCTGCCGGATGCCTGGCCAATGGCGATGGGCTATGGCCCGTGGGTGGAGGAGGTGTGGGTCAACTATGTCAGCAACGCGCTCAAGTATGGCGGCCAACCCCCACGTGTCGAGATGGGTGCAATGACGCAGGCGGATGGGACGCTGCGCTTCTGGGTGCGTGACAACGGCGCTGGACTCACCCCGGAGGAACAGGCCCGGTTGTTCACCCCATTCACCCGCTTTGATCAGGTCCGTGCCAAAGGGCACGGCCTGGGGCTGTCCATCGTCCGACGAATTGTGGAAAAGCTCGGCGGAGAGGTAGGCATCGAGAGCGAGGTGGGCCAGGGCAGCACCTTTAGCTTTACGTTGCCAGGGATTTGGAAAGCCTGAGCAGTACAACGAGATTGGAAGCACCCACACTTCTCCTGTGCTAGTGTCTCAGTGACGGCGGTGATCGCACTGGACGCCTATCTCCCCGCGGGTCTGCACGCCTGGCTCGCCCCATCGTTCATCCAGACCAGCAGAATTCAAGAGCGCTATCATGGCTCGCCGGTTTGTGGTATAATGAATGGGGTGTGACTAAACTTGGTTGGTGTCATTCTGAGCGAAGCGAAGAATCTCTTGCATTGGGCGTGGAGACCCTTCGCTTCGCTCAGGGTGACAGATTGATCAACTGACTTTAGTCACACCCTAATGAATGCCGGTCTTATCGGCTGTGGGATGGGATTTCCGCTCAAGGGATCACATCATCGATGCTGAGGCGGATTCTTGAGGAGTGGGCGGGTGTTGTCATTCATGGTTATCCCACACTAGGGAGGCGCAACCCTTGGATTGGAAGTATCATTGCCGACCTTGTCCTAGAGACATACGTGACCGCTGCATCCAGATAAGCAACGAGTCTCCTAGCGTCAAGATGATGATGCGGCGGGCCTTTGAGGCAGGGACGGACACCCAGGAGATGTGGCGGCGGCTTCATATGGATTGTCTGCTCGAGCGTATGGACGAGCAGGCCGCAACGCCCCGGGCATCTCTCCTGGGTCGGCGTTTGAAGGAGAGTACAGGGGACGCCGAAGCTGCCAGTGAGGTCGTTGAGACCGTAGAGCCTCCTGTTCCGCCGTCCGCTCCAGCAATGCCTGTTGCCCCTCGCGAACCGATCAGCAGACCTGTTCCGACGCAGGCAAGGGTGAGCAGGGAGAAGGCGGAGAAACCACCGCCCCTGCGGTATTGTCTCGCTTTGCAGAATGGCAAACATCGAATCGGGTTGCCGACGAACGGTGAGATCGTGCTCGGCCGTTTCGACTCGGCCACCAACGTGACTCCCGACGTGGATTTGAGCTATGACGACAGGGATAACTTTGCTATCTCTCGCCGCCACTCCCGGATCATCGCTCACGATGGCAGTCACGAGCTGGAGGATATGGGTAGCACCAACGGCACTCGGGTCAACGGTGTGCGACTTGGGATCGGTCAGAGGGTGACACTGCGACCGGGCGACCGGGTCGGATTGGGATACTGTGAATTCATCTATGTTCCGGTCCCACAGATGAAAACCTCTCTGCGTGATCCTTCCCCGGACGCTTTCCTGTGGGTGACTTATACCGGGCAGCAGTTCCCGCTGCCTGCGTGGGGCGAGGTTGTCGTCGGCCGCAGCGACGTTTCAATCGGTCTTACGCCTGATATTGATCTCAGTGCAGCGGGAGACGCTGCTCTGGTTGTCGCTCGCCGGCACGCCAAGATTGTCGCCCGCAGTGGTCGCCACTATGTAGAGGACCTGGGCAGCGCCAATGGAACCAGAATCAATGGTACAGCCGTTGGGCTCAAAGAGCTCCGTATGCTGGATGTGGGTGACCATGTCTGGCTGGGTGGGTGTGTGTTGGCCTATGATATGGACGTGGACCTTCAGGCTTGAGCACAACGGTTCTACGTGACAGGTTGTCCATACCCTGTCTGCAAGCCCACAATTGAACCATACACCAAAGCGAGGTTAGCGATGTCTGAGGAGAACAAGGAAATGCAGGACGAAAAGACAGTCACGAGGATTGTCTGGGAGCGGGATGGCAAGGAAATGTGTTTCATCGCGGGCGGTGATTTCTTGATGGGAAGCGATGAAGGGAAGGATAACGAGCATCCAATTCACACGGTCACTGTCGATGCATTTTACGTCGATCGGTGCCCGGTGACCAATGAGGAATACAAGCGCTTCGTGGATGCTACTGGACGTCCGGTGCCCAGCTATGAGGTGGAATGGGCTGATCTGTCTGATTACAACTGGGATCCAGAGGAAAGGACCCCGCCGCAGGGTCTGGAGGGGCATCCGGTGGTACTGGTCAGTTGGGAAGACGCAAGGGCGTATGCCGCCTGGGCTGGCAAGCGATTGCCCACGGAGGCGGAGTGGGAGCGGGCCGCACGTAGTACTGACGGACGTCGCTGGCCATGGGGAAATGAATTCATCACGAGCAGCAGCAACACCAAAGAGACCCAGATTGGCGGCACTACCCCGGTAGGCCATTACTCTCCGGAGGGTGATAGTGTCGACGGCGTTAGCGATATGGTAGGCAATGTGTGGGAATGGACGACTAGCCTGTTTCGTCCCTATCCCTACGATGCCAACGATGGGCGCGAGAGCCAGGAGGCTGGTGGCTGGCGTGTTCTCCGTGGTGGGTCGTGGTCGAACGATCTAGATCGGGCACGTTGCACCGCCCGGCTCGACGGGGATTTCTTGTTTTTCAGCAACGTTGGCTTTCGCTGCGTTGTGTCGGCTCAGGAGGTCTCTCAGCAGGATAACGAAAGCGGCGAGTGAGGGGATTCCAACAGCACTATCGGTGCGCCGTAGTGACCGAAGCGGTGGAAAGACCCCCTCACTCTATACCAGGTGTGTGGTCCATCCAAGCGCTGGATGGAGGATCACCCGGTGGATTGTTCTAGCCAGCGGTAGGCCAGATAGCCCGAGATGGCGCCAAATATGAGGTTTTGTGCTGGCCAGACGCAGCACCAAACCCCCAGAGTGCCGATGGTCAGCGCCAGGCCAATGATCCAGTCCAGCAGCCAGTAGCTGATCAGTAACAAAATACCCATCGATGGCCGGCCTGCATAGATCCAGCCAAGGCCAAGGAAACCAAAGAACCCGCCAGCGATCTCCAGCGCCAACGCTACAAAGGGATCTCGTTCACGCATCAGAAGTTTACCTCTCTTTCTATCCACTCGCCGATCAACCAATAACAAAAGTTACGTCCCTGATAGACCTGATACGATGCATACAGCCCGTATCCGAGCCAGGCGAAAGGCACACAGACAAGAACCAGGACCAGTAGTATCGTCATCAGCAGCGCAAGCGGCATCATCAGGAATCCAACGAGTACCACCGAGAGCAGCCCGCTCACCGTCCATGAAATCACTATCCCCACCGCCGCCACCACTGCGAACACGGCGTAAAGCACCGCGCCAGCCACCTGGTATCCAAATGACTGCAGGGCGTGGAGAGCGACAAATCGCGACTTGTCCCTATATCCAAAATACATTGCCAGGGCTACGGCTGGCCCGATCAGCAGACCGATACCTCCGGCCAGCCCCAGTACAACGGTGAGCAGAATGCTTGCGTGTGCCAGCGCCGCCGCTGTCCACTCATCTTCGGGTCCCCGTGTTGGCTTCTCTTCGCCGATCGCCTCGCTCTGTTCTGCTATCTCTTCCTCAAGCCCATCTTGATCGTGAGTTTTCTCTGTTTCTTCCATACCGCCTCCGCTTTTGCCTTCATCTTTCACCTTCTACATCCCAATACGCACCCTACGCTCCAGGGTTGCACCCCCTTATCCGTATGCTATAATGTGTCCGCTATGGTCACCAAACGACAGCTCGGCATTGGTCTCATTGTGCTCAGTGTGTTGGCTGTCCTTGGCGTCGTGGCAGTGGACTTTTTCGGTGCTGGGCGGTGGAGTGGGTTTGGCCCGCTGCAATGGATAGGCTTTGGCCTTGGTGTCTCTGCCATTGCTGTCGGCGCCGTTTTGGTGTGCCTGGGCGACCGCCCCGCTTGACCAGCCGTCTGAGTAACGCAGTTGAACCCATGTCCCCATCCCGTGTGATCAAGGCTGTTGGACTGTTTCTGGCCGCCCTGGCCATCCTTGTCTATGCCGGTTACCTGGCTGTATACGTCGTCTATGCGGCAGATCTTTTTGCCTGGCCCTTTGATTATGATCAAGGAGAGGGTTTTGAGCTGTACGACGCCATATTGTACAGTCAGGGGGAGTGGCCCTACCGGGACAATGCGGTTTATCCATTCTACGCCTCCAATTACCCCCCGCTGTTTCACCTGCTCATTGTGCCTTTGATTCCGGTCTTGGGCCCAAAGGTCGTTGCTGGCAGGTTGGTCTCCTTTGCCGCCACGCTCGTCACTGGCGTGCTCATTTCCATCACCGTGCGGCGCAAGGTGGGTGGCTGGCTGATTCCCCTTGTCTCTGGACTTGCGTTTGTTGCCTCCAACTATGTCTACTTGATTGGACCGCTGTGCCGGATGCACATGACGATGGTTATGTTCGAGACGCTGGGCGTTGTGTTCATGGCCGAGTTTGACCATCCGCGACACGGCCAGCGTAACCTTCTCCTCGGCCTGCTTTGCCTCCTCTGCGCCGGATACACAAAGCAGATGGCAGTGTTCACTGTTGTCGCCGCTCTCTCTTACGTCTTTTTGCGGGATATCCGAAAAGCTATTGGGGCCGGTGTGTTGTTGGCTACCGTCACCGGTGTACTGTTCTGGCTGTTGAACGTCGCCACCGATGGCCAGTGGTGGGTGAACACGATCCAGGCCAACGTCAACGAGTTTGACTATCGTCAAACGCTGTTTCTGTTCGGGCAGTGGTTTCGTCTACATACGCTCTTTATTCTCCTTGCGGCCGGATACCTGGTCTACGAGTTGTTCTGGGATCGATTGAGCGCCTATTCACTGTGGTTTTTCTTCTCGCTGGGGGCTGGTGCGTTGAGCGGTAAGTGGGGGGCCGGATTTGGCTACTTTACCACCGCAGTTGCTGCCGCCTGTCTGGCCTCTGGCCTGGCGCTCGGGCGGCTGCAAAGCGGAGGTTTGAGACAGCAGATCGCCGAGCGGTTCTCGCCAGCCGTCGCCCGCGCGTTTTTGGTGATCCTCATTCCTCTGGCCTATCTCCTGCAAGCGCCACGTATGCTGCATATGCCTACCTCCGGCCCGATCTTGGGCCCGCTGGCCCGTCTGTTTGGCGTGGCCGACGAACTGATCCAGGGAGATTGCACTACATTCCAATACCACGATGCCGTGGGCTACACCCAGTTGGGCCACCTACTCACGACGGACGACTATGCGGCGGGCGAGGAAATCCTCAACTATGTCCGCACGTCCGACGGTCCGGTCTTTAGCGAAGAGGCCATGTTCAGTCTGTTGGCTGGCGAGGATGTGGTAACCAACCCTACCCAGCTTTACAACCTGTACAACAATGATCTGCTCGATACCACAGAGATCGTCGATCGTATCTATCGACAAGAGTTCGGCGTGGTCATCTTCCGCGCCCAGTTCTATCCCCCGCCGGTGCTGGAAGCCATCGGCCAGAACTATCAGCCTGTGGAGCATCTGTGTATGAACGGTTTCACTTATCATATTCTGTGGCCCCGACGTATGCTGACCGATTCCCGCGATTCCCTGGATAGGCTGGAGAGCATGGCCCGCGCCGCGTTCTTGGAGACTGGTCCACAGCCTGTGTATTCCGTTGACGATTGACGCCACCGGATGATGGACCCATAATGCGCCCCGCAGCGCAAGTATCGCAGAAAGGACAGATGACCACATGGTGGGTGTTCTTACGGATAGCACGGCCAGCATCCCCGAAAAGCTGGCCCAGAAGCTGAACATCGAGATCGTACCCTATTACGTCCATCGTGGGTTGGAGACCCTGCGCGATATGGTGGACGTCGGGCCAAAGGAGTTCACCCAGTGGTTGAAGGGCGCGAGCAAGCTGCCTACCACGTCGAACCCTGCCCCAGGCGACTATATGGTGGGCTTGAACCATCTAGCGGAGCGGGTAAAGGAAATAGTCGCCATCACAATGACCTCCAAGGGGAGTGGCGCCTACCAATCCTGTATGGCCGCTGTGGATATGTTGCGAGAACAGTCCCCCGAGGTACGGGTCGAAGTGGTAGATACGTTGCAGGTGGCGATGTCACACGGATGGGCTGCGATCGAATCCGCCCGGTGTGCCGTATCTGGTCTCAGCTTTGAGGAGGTCGTAGAAAGGGCGCACGAGGTGGCTCAGAATGGGATGATGATTCAGACCGCCGACACGCTGCGTTATCTGTACATGGGGGGGCGTATAGGCAAGGCGCAACATCTGGCCGGCTCGCTCCTCAACATCAAGCCCCTGATAGGCATGCAAGATGGCGTTATCGTCGCCTTGGGCACAACACGCAGCAGGCTCAAAGCCTATCGCCGTATGGTCGAACTGATGCAAGAACGGGTTGGGGATGGGGCACGTATCAAGGTTGCCTTTATGCACGTGGATGCCGTGGAGAAGCTGGAGCAACTCCAGGCTATGGTCACGGAGCGTTTTGAGTGTATAGAGACGATCGTGGCGGAACTCTCCCCAGCGCTCGCCGTTCACTCCGGCCCGGGGACGGTCGGGGTGAGTTTCTTTCCCACATAGGCGGTATCTGTCAACTTGCAACAAACGGGCCTGAGATTCACCTCAGGCCCGTTCTTGGCTTTGCGTGCCTTTTGCTGCGAACGGTGATGGGCTAGGTGGTCATCTCTGGCTCAACCGGCACATCGTCTAACGCCTCGATTGGTACCGCCACACCGCCTTGATCTGGCCGGCGTTCGAACACCAGGCCGTTTTTGCCTGCATCGACGACGACCAGGTCGCCACTCTTGAACTTGCCCCGCAGCAACTCGACGCTGAGAGGGCTTTCTATATGGCGCTGCAAAGCACGGCGCAACGGCCGGGCCCCGAACTGGGGGTCGAATCCCTCCTTGGCCAGCCAGCTTCGAGCCGATTCAGTCAGCTCGACCGATAGACCCTGATCGGCCAGCCGTTCTGCGACTTCCTGCATCTGCAGGTCCACGATACGCTCCACAGCCTCGACCGAGAGATTGTTAAAGATGACGATCTCGTCCACGCGGTTGATGAACTCGGGCCGGAAGGTCTTTTCGAGGGCCTTTTTGATCTCGCGTTGGCTCTCTCCGTTCCCCTCAATGCTGGCGACAGCCTGCTCAAAACCGATCTTGCGGGCCTGGTTCGCAAACTCTGTCCCCACGTTCGAGGTCATGATCACGACCGTGTTACGAAAGTCCACGACGCGTCCCTGACCGTCGGTCAGCCGACCATCGTCCAGAATCTGTAGCAGCGCATTCCAGACATCTGGATGGGCCTTTTCAATCTCGTCGAATAGGACGACGCTATAGGGCCGGCGCCGGATTGCCTCGGTCAGTTGGCCGCCCTGCTCGTAGCCGATGTAGCCCGGCGGCGCTCCAAAGAGGCGGCTGACGGTGTGATGCTCCCGGTACTCGCTCATATCAATCCGGAGTAAGGCATCCTCGTCGTCAAAGAGGAACCAGGCCAGCACTTTGGCCAATTCGGTCTTGCCAACCCCAGAGGAACCCAAGAATATAAAGCTGCCGATGGGACGACGGGGGTCCTTGAGCCCCGAGCGGGCTCGACGGATGGCGTCGGAGATAGCCTCCAGGGCCTCATCCTGCCCTATGACACGCTGGCCCAGCCCATCTTCCATCCGCAGCAGTTTCTCTGCTTCCGTTTCCATCATCTGGGCGAGCGGTATGCCCGTCCAACTGGCCACGACTTCGGCGATGTCCTCCTCCTCAATCGTCTCGTCGAGTTGGTGCTCTTGCTGCCACACCTCGCGTTCGAGGTTAAATTCGGCGTGAAGGTTGATTCGTTCCGTCTTTAGCTCCGCTGCCCGTTTATAGTCCTCTACCGTGCTTGCGGAATCGATCTCCGTCTGGAGCCGTTGGAGCTCCATCTGCTTTGACTTTAGTTCTGGTGGGAGTGTGTAGAGCGCCACCCGAAGTTTCGCCGCTGCTTCATCCATCAGGTCGATCGCCTTGTCCGGTAGGTGTCGGTCCGTGACATAACGATGAGAGAGGCGAGCGGCGGCTATAATGGCTGCGTCGGAGATACGGACCTTGTGATGGGCCTCATATCGATCTCGCAGTCCCTTGAGCATCTCGATGGTTTCCTCGACCGTCGGTTCATCCACAAAGACCGGGGCAAAACGCCGTTCTAGTGCGCTATCCCGTTCGATGTACTGGCGATACTCGTCCAACGTCGTGGCTCCAATACACTGCAACTCGCCCCGGGCCAGGGCAGGCTTCATCATATTGGAGGCGTCCATCGCCCCCATGCCGGCTCCAGCGCCGACGACGTTGTGCAGTTCGTCGATGAACAGGATGATCTCACCCTCAGCGCGCTGGATCTCCTCGATGGCTCCCTTCAGCCGCTCCTCGAACTCCCCTCGGAAGCGTGAGCCAGCGACCATCGCAGCCAGGTCGAGCTGGGTCACGCGCTTTCCCTTGAGGATCTCTGGCACGTCGTCAATGGCGATCTTTTGTGCCAGACCCTCGACGATGGCTGTCTTGCCCACGCCTGCCTCACCGATAAGGACCGGGTTGCTCTTGGTGCGCCGGCTGAGAATCTGAATCACGCGCAGGATCTCCTCGTCCCGGCCAATGACCGGATCCAGCTTGAGCTCCCGCGCCATCATCGTCAGGTCGCGGCTGTATTTCTCCAATAACCGGTAGCGGGTCTCCGCCCGTCGATCCGTCACCCGCTGTCCACCACGGACCTCTTTGACCGCATCATAGATCCGAGCTTTGGTCACTCCACTCTCGAACAGGATACGAGCTGCCGGGGTGTTCCGCTCGCTGGCGATGGCCAGGAAGAGATGCTCGGTCGAGATAAAGTCATCTTTCAGCCGGTTCGCCTCGTCGTTGGCGAGGTCGAGCACCCGCTTCACCCGCGGGGTGATGAACACCTGCCCCACGCCACCGCCACCATAGATGCCGGCCTTGGGGCTGTCCTTTAGAACATCGTCGAGGCGCTGAATCACCTGCTCGATTTCCACGCCTAGCTGTTCCATAAGCTGTGAAATCACACCCTCTGGCTGTTCCAAGAGGGCCAGCAGGATGTGTTCAATGTCAACCTGCGTATGTCCGTAGCGCGTCATGATCTCGACGGCCCGTTGGGCTGCGTCCTGCGCGCGCTCGGTGAAGCGATCCAATCTCATCATAGTTCGGTATTCTCCTCTAGAAACCGCGCCGCTTATCGTGCAGGTGAGCTACGCACGGGGGAAACTATACCACATCACGTCCATTTCTCACTTCCCCCGCAGTGTTGGGGCCGGGGATCGTTGTGCATTCTGGGAGCCGATATCGACTGTGAGGGAATTATACCTCACATCGTTTCAGCCGACAAAGATTCAAACATCACCTGCCCATTTTGGGCACCGACCTGAACCGTGTCTCCCGCGGTGAACTCGCCCCTCAGTAGTGCCAGCGCCAACGGATCCTGCACCTCTCGCTGGATGACTCGTTTGAGGGGCCTGGCCCCGTACACAGGGTCGTAGCCAGCGTCGGCCAAGTGTTGCCTGACCGAGTCGTTGAGCACCAGGTTTATCTGGCGCTCAGCCAGGAGCCCACGCAGGTGGCGCATCTGGATATCCACAATGTTGCTCAGGTCTTCCTTTGTCAAGCTGCGGAAGAGGATGATCTCGTCGACTCGGTTCAGGAACTCGGGCCGGAATGTACGATCCAATTCCTCCATTACTTTCTCTCGGGCCGTTTCAATTCCCAGCTCTTTGATCCACCGGCTGCCCGTGTTGCTCGTCATGATGACGATGGTATTTGTAAAGTCCACAGTGCGTCCGTGTCCGTCGGTTAGACGTCCCTCGTCGAGCAACTGGAGCAGCGCGTTAAACACTTCTGCGTGGGCTTTTTCGATCTCGTCAAACAGGATCACGCTGTAGGGCCGGCGCCGGATCGCCTCGGTCAATTGCCCGCCCTCATCGTAGCCCACGTAGCCAGGCGGTGCGCCGATCAACCGGGACACCGTGTGGCGCTCCTGATATTCGCTCATATCTATACGCACCATCGCGTCCTCGGTATCAAAGAGGAACTCGGCCAGTGCCCGGGCCAATTCCGTCTTGCCTACCCCGGTCGGTCCCAAGAAGATAAAGGTGCCGATGGGACGGTTGGGGTCCTGCAGGCCCGCGCGGGCGCGCCGAACGGCGTTAGAGACCGCCCCTACTGCCTCGTCCTGTCCCACGACTCGAAGGTGTAGGGCTTCCTCCATCCGTAGCAGCTTTTCAACTTCCCCCTCCAGCAGTTTGGAGACAGGGATGCCGGTCCATTCGGAGACGACTATGGCAATGTCCTCCGGGCCGACCTCCTCCTTGAGCAGCGCGTGGCCTGCCTGTTTCTGTCGCAGCTGCTCTTCCTGCTCCTGAAGTTGGCTCTCAAGTTCGGCCAGTCTGCCGTACTGCAGCTCCGAAGCCCGAGCATAGTCAGCCGCCCGTTGGGCCTCCTCGATCTGGTGGCGCACCCGCTCGCCCTGTTCCTTCGTGTCCCGGATGGCCTGGATGGCGGCCTTTTCCTGCTCCCAGCGGGCGCGCAGCGCCCCGCTTTGCTCCTGCAGGTTGGCTAACTCCCTCTCCAGCCTTTTTAACTGCTCCTTGCTGGCCTTGTCCTTTTCTTTCTTTAGCGCTTCCCGCTCGATCTCCAGTTGCATGATACGCCGGTCCACCTCGTCCAGTTCGGCTGGCTTTGAGTCGATCTCCATCCGCAGGCGAGAGGCCGCCTCGTCGATCAGGTCGATGGCCTTGTCCGGCAGGTGCCGGTCGGCGATG
>CAYUIS010000023.1:0-46443 GCA_964444825.1 uncultured Anaerolineales bacterium
CGTTCTATTCATAGCAGCTATTGCAACTGGCACGAGTGCACACGTGTGCATTGTAACATACAGATATATGCTTGTCAAAAGCCGCGAACTCGAGTTTGACACCCTCTCCCTCACATGGTATACTTCCGCAAACGTTAACGGTAACGTTTAAGTCGGCTAGATGCGGTCGCACACACGGGAATAGACAGGACTGTGACCAGAACCCCAATACGGCGCGTGACCATCAAAGACATTGCTCGTGAGGCAGGGGTGTCTCTAGCCACAGTGTCCCGCGCCCTCAACGACAAGCCTGACATATCTGATGGGACAAAGGCACGCATCCACGCTCTGGCCCAGGAGATGGGATACGTCCCCAGTGCTATTGCCCGCAGTCTGGTCACACAACGCACCCGCACTATTGGCCTGGCAGTTCGCACCATCTCCGATCTGTGGGTTGCCGAGATTGTCCCCGCCATCGAGAGTGTTGCCCGTGAGGCCAACTATGAGGTTTTCCTCAGTTGCCACTACGCCACTGCAAAACTCGAAAAACGCGTTGTTGAGACCTTCCGCAACCGCCAAGTCGATGGGATCATCATCGTCAGCTCGATAGCAAGCGACGAGTATCGCTCGCTCCAAACCGAATGGAACGTTCCCATTGTTCTCATTGCCCCCTTGCTCGACACTACTCACTACTACACCGTCCGCGCGGATGGTGTTAAAGGAGCGCGGCTGGCAACCGATCATCTCATTGCCCTGGGGCACCGCAGGATTGGTTATATCGGCGTCCCTTCGTGGGTGGCCTGTGGCCAGCGCCGCTTGGACGGCTATAGGCACGCTCTCCTAGCCCAGGATATTCCATACGATCCCTGTTTGGTTGTCTTGGGTGATGCGCATGAACAAGGAGGACTGGAGGGGATGCAGCTCCTGATGACGCTTCCCCAACCACCTACCGCTGTATTCTGCTTCAATGACTTGACCGCTATTGGGGCGCTGCGGGGAGCCAGGCTGAGGAATGTGCGCGTACCCGAGAACGTCTCCCTGGTAGGGTTCGACGACGTGCCGCTGGCCCAGCACATTGATCCGCCGCTGACTACCATACGACAGGATATGGGAGAGATCGGTTGCAGGGCCTGTCAGATGCTGCTCGACCTGATGGCTGGTCATGATCCGGTCGCTCCGCTCCTCCTGGAAACTCGGCTTGTGGTGCGTGAGTCAAGCGACAGGGCCTGAACACGCACCTATCGTGTATATCGTCTCTACCGAATTCAGGAACGAGACCTACCCAAAGCGGGTTTATGACCTGCGCGTCGGCTGCAGCCCGACTGAGAACGAATTTGCGCTTTCCCGCGTCACCAAAGACAAAGGAGTACTATGGATCCCAACCCTCTGATGCAAAGACTAGGCTATGCTGAGAATGATCGCGTTGTCATCATCCACGCCGACGATATTGGCATGTGTCAGGCTACCCTGCCCGCTTTCTCCGACTTGGTTGATTTCGGACTGATCTCTTCCTGTGTGGTCATGGTGCCTTGCCCCTGGTTCCCTCAGGTGGCCACAATCTATCGTCAGTACCCCCCTGACGACGTTGACATGGGCGTCCACCTCACCATCACGTGCGAATATGACAACTACCGCTGGGGACCAGTATCCACCCGCGACCCCGCCTCCGGCTTGATGGATGAACAAGGCTACTTTTACCACGGACCGGCAGGCGTGCAAGAGCATGGAGAGATTGACGCCGTCCAGCTCGAATCACAGGCACAAATCGCCCGTGCTCTTGCTGCCGGGATTGACCTAACCCACATTGACACACACCAGGGTGCGGTCATCCATCCCAAGTTTCTGTCCGGCTATACCCAGTTGGCCCTCAAGCACCGCCTGCCGCTGATGATGCTGCGCCTGGACGAGACAGGCTGGATGCAACTGGGACAGGCAATGGGCCTGGGAATGGACAGTGACACGGCGGCGCTCGGCGCTCGTCTCGTACGGGAGTTGGAAGCACAGGGTGTGCCATTGCTCGACCATATCATCATGATGCCGCTGGATCAGCCAACCGATCGGGTTGAGCAAGCCAAGGGAATGTTTGACGCGCTGCCGCCAGGCCTGACCCATTTCATCATTCATCCGGCCTGCGATACCCCTGAACTACGTGCCATCACACCTGACTGGCAAAGTCGGGTGGCTGACTATCAGGCGTTCACCAGCAAAGAACTGCGCGATCACGTCGGGAATTGCGGTGTGCAGGTGATCGGATATCGAGAGTTGCGGGCACTGATGTGACCCGAGGCTGTCGGGAAAGCCGGTATTCCCAGGGGTAGAGAAAAGGAGGTGATGTATAGGCAGAAGGCACAAAGAGAGATTTCTCCGCAAAGTCTACCCGTCTATGAGATGAGTGAGAAATAACATGGAGGAACCAGGAGAAAGCAAAGATGAACAAGCCAATATCCAGACGCGATTTTCTCAGAATAGGAACAGCAGTTACTGCCGGCCTGGCAGCCCAGACCCTGCTGGCCGGCTGCCAACCTGCCCCTACCGCCGAGCCGGCTGAACCGACCGCTAAACCCGCGGATACCCCCGTTCCCACAGAGGCCGCAAAGGAGATCACCTTTAGCCTCTGGCACCGTTACTTCTGGGAGCCGGTAGGGCCGGTTTTTGAGAGCTTTGCCCAAAAGTTTACGGAAAAGCACCCGAACATCACCCTCGAACCGAATCTCTTTGGAGACGAGGACTACAAGTCGACCATCAAGATAGCGATGGCCTCCGAGGATCCCCCCGATCTGTTCTACGCCTATGGCGGCAACTGGCTCAAGTTCTTTGTCGAGGACGGCCTGGTGGCCGACATCACTCCCTATTGGGAGCAATACAAGTGGAAGGATCGACTCGTCGATCGAGCCCTGAACGGGGTCAAGTACGGGGGCAAGTACTATGCAGTTCCCACCGAATTGAACACGGCAGGCATCTATTACAACAAGAGGATCTTTGAGGAAGTGGGCATCGAACCGGCCGAAGTGCCCACCTGGGACGAATTCCTGGGCTACTGCAAGCAACTCAAGGATGCTGGATATCAGCCGATGTGCCTGGGTAACAAGGAAGGGGGATGGACCCAGTGGTGGTGGGACTATTCCGTTGCCCGGGAAAACGGTAATGAATATCGCAAGAAGGTGGTTCGCGGCGAAATCCCTTTGAACGACAAAGGCATCGTAACCGCCCTCGAGCGCGTCATGACCGACATCTTCAGGGCCGGGAATATGAACGACAACATCAACGGCCTCGATATTTTCGGTTGGCTGGGCCTGATGGCGGAAGGGAATACCGGTATGACGCTGGTGCACTCTCTTACAATACCGTTCATCCAGGCCATGATGCCCGAGCCCTACGAGGTGGGATTCTTCATCTACCCGCAGGTGCACTCAGACATCGAGATCGCCAACGACCTCTACGTGGAAGGTGTGCAGTGTATGAGCGCGGGAAACCCAGAAAAGGACCTGGGCGCCCTGTGGCTCGATTTCATCATCTCAGAGGAGATCCAGTCCGAATGGGCTGTCAATGGCAGCTTTATCCCGACGGTCAAGGGGACTGAGCAATACCTGCCACCGATCGGGAAGGACGCGTATGAGATGGTAGACAAGTATGACTCTTTTGCCCACCTCGACCTGGTCTTCCATCCCGAGATCGTGACGGCTATCTTTGCCAACGTTCAATCCCTGTTGAACGGTGATATGACGGAACAGGAAGCGATGGACGCGGCCCAGGCGGTAGCTGAGACGACCCCCTGGGTCGGCATACCGCAAGGAGAGGCTGAATAGGAAGGCAAATCCCTGTGAGCTAGGGTTAGGGAAGGACACCATCTTGGGTGTCCTTCCCCCTTCCTCGTTGTAGCAACACGCTGGCGTATAGGAGACTAGCATGTCCATGTTGAGGAGAATAGGTGAACTGCCGTCGTGGCGCAAGCAGGAAATGCAAACTGCCTACCTCTTTATTCTGCCTGCCCTCGTCGTCTACCTCGTCTTTGTGATGATACCGGTCGTCCAGTCGATGTATATCAGCCTGTTCGACTGGAACGGACTCAGCGCCGAAATGGAGTGGACCGGCCTGGGAAACTATGTCAGCATGTTCACTGAGGACAAGGTGTTCCAGCAGTCATTATACAATTCGATCATCGCCACGGCGGTGCTGGCAGTGATCCCCACAGGACTGGGTCTCGGCTTTGCGGCCATGTTCAGCAGGCTACGCGGCGGGGGGGCGTATCGCTCGGCCATTTTTCTCCCCTACTTGATCTCGATGGTGGCCGTCGGCGTCATTTGGTCATGGATTTATAACCCCCGCGTAGGAGCCATCGACGCCATCCTGGAGGTCCTGTCACTTGACAACCTCGTCCACGATTGGTTGGGAGAGCCAGCCACCGCCCTTCCAGCCGGGCTGCTGCCGGTAATATGGCGCTTCACTGGATTTGCCATCGTCATCTTTTACGCCGCCATTCAGAGCATTTCCATCGATCTGTACGAAGCTGCCGAGGTTGATGGCGCCAACGCGTGGCAAAGCTTTTGGAAGATCACTCTGCCGCTGGTGCGGGAGGCGATGATCATCGTGGTTGTCTGGATGACGATGGACGCGCTCAAGCTCTTTGACCTCATCTGGGTGCTCACAAAAGGCGGGCCAAATCACGCCACTGACGTAATGGCGACGTGGATGTTCACCAATACGTTCAAGCACTTTAAAATGGGATACGGTGCTGCGATATCGGTGATTCTCTTCCTGATGATATTCGTGTTCTCAGTCGTCTACATCCGGCTGGTGACCAGAGGGGAGGAGGAAGAAGAATGAGCGCTCGATCAATCCAGTCCAATCAGTGGTCCGCCCTCAAGCGGCTACGCCCCAACCGGCTATTGCTGGAGATATTGGTGATTGCCTTCTGCCTGATCTGGCTGAGCCCTTTCTACCTGTTGATCGTATCGACCTTCAAGTCGACACCCGAGATAGCAATGAACCCCTTTTCTTTCCCAACATCGTTTGGGACGAACGCCTTCGCCAAGGCATGGGACCATATGGGGGCCTATTTTAAGAACAGCGCGATCATCTCGGGCGGATCCGTGTTGCTGAGCGTGTTTCTCTCATCACTGGCAGCATATGCCTTTTCGCGGTTGCGCTTCATCGGCAACCAGGTGCTGTATTTCCTTATCCTGGCAGGGGTGATGCTGCCGGTGCAGGTAACGATGGTACCACTCTACCGGTTGCTTAACCAGTTCAACCTGATCAGCACCTATTGGGGGCTGATTATCCTGTACGTGGCCTACACCATCCCTTTTGGTGTCTTTATCCTGACGGGCTTTTTCAAGTCGATTCCCCACGAGATTGAAGAGGCAGCCATGATCGATGGTTGTTCTGCCTTTGGGATATACTGGCGCATTGTGGTGCCGCTGGCAGCGCCAGCCTTGGCCACTATGATCATCCTGGAGTTCATCTGGTTCTGGAACGAGTACATTTTCGCCCTCACGTTTATCCAAAAGGCAGCGATTCGTACAGTCACTTTGGGGATAATGGTGATGGCCGGAGGGACCTTCCAGACTGACTTTGGTATGCTGACTGCGGGGGTCCTGATCTCTGTAGTGCCCACGATTCTCGTCTATATCCTCTTCCAAAAGTATCTCATTCGTGGGTTGACGGCCGGGGCCATCAAGTGATATGCGAGGAGGTTGTATTGCAAAGATGAGCATTCAAGACTATCTCGCCACCATCGAACCAACCTCACTGATGCCAGGAGCAGAGCCGTTCCTCTTCGAGGCAGGTGAGGTCGGCTGTCTGCTGCTCCACGGCTGGGGGGGCACTTGTGACAGTATGCGCTACCTGGGAGCCAGACTGCACGAAGCAGGGATTACGGCCTTTGCTCCTCTCCTTCCCGGCTACGGCACCAGTGCAGCTCAATTGGCAAACACCCGTGCCGTCGATTGGGTCCACGCCGCCGAAGACCATCTGATGGTTTTGCACGACCTCTGCCCGACGGTGTTCGTCGTTGGGCTTTCGATGGGGGCTATCCTGACCCTATACCTGGGCGCGATGTTCCCGGAAGTCCTACGTGGCATTGCGCCGATCAATGGAGGCGTCTACATCCGCAATCCCGAGTTCGCAAAGATGGCCTTCCAGCGCGACCTGCCCAGTATTGTGCCAAGCTGGGATGACTCGATTCTGCTCAAGGACAAGTCGGTCACCGAGGTCGCATACCGAGAGATGGCCCGCTCAACCATCATCGATGTACTGGGACTGGCCAAGGTGGTAGAAGAGATACTCCCGGAACTGAGCGTGCCGGTTCTGTTCCTCCAATCGAAGGATGACATGGTGGTGCCACCCGACAACGCTCAGTATATCGCCGAGCGCATCGGCACCAATGACAAGACGATCGTTATCCTGGAGAACTCGTATCACGTCGCCACCATGGACTTTGACAAGGACATTGTAGCTGAGAAGGTGGTCGGCTTTGTCAAGAGCCGCATCTGACACAGAGTACAGGCAGCGATATGTGCGCAGCAAGGTTACAAAGTTCAGGAGAAAGACATATGGCAGAAAAAGACCTTTTCGATGACTTGTGCGACTTTTACGAGTTCATGCTGGGCCCCCTCCCCAAACGGGAGGAATTCAAGCGCACTTTGCAGGACACAGTCGCCAATGAAGAACTAGCCGTTTTCTTTTTGCTTCCCAGCTCAGGATCCATCACGTTTGAGGCATTGAGAATAGAATCGGCAAAGGCCAGCATACCTGCCCAGGACTTGGTCGCGAGGCTGACGCGCCTGGCTTCGGAGGGCTTTATCCTCGCCTACGAAACCCCAGAGGGACTGACCTATGAGCGGGGGAACCCGGTTTTTATGACGGAACAGCAGGTGCGTAAACCGGAGGACAACCCCCGGCGGACTTTTTATGCCGGGTTCTTTAACACCCTCCTGGATGGGAGCACCAGCTTGGTGCCGACCAAGACACCATACTATCGTGTCTTGCCTGTCGAGGCAACACTAAAGCAAGACTCAAAAGCCCGCCTGGTCCCTGTGAATACGGTGATCCCTGACCCCCGAGGGGTTCTACCTATAGACATTATCTCGGAGATCATTAGACAGGAAACAACGTTGATTGGGGTCGCCGAATGCTACTGCCGAAAGACAAAGCGTATTGTGGGCGAGGGTTGTGAGCACCCATTGGAGACTTGTTTTGTGTTCAACGAGCTTGCCCAGACACTGATCAACAACGGGTTTGCCCGCAAGGTCGAGTATGATGAAGCGATGGAGATCATGTGGCAGTGCGAGGAGGCGGGCCTGGTTCACAACGTGGACAACTGCCAGGAGGAGATTCGATCCCTGTGCAACTGCTGCTCCTGCTGCTGTGCGGTTCTAAAGAACTGGGAACGCGGGTACACAAACGCAGGAGCACCGTCCCGTTATACAATAGCCTTCGATGCCGACAGATGCAATCTCTGCGAGACTTGCATCTCGATATGTCCTACTCATGCCAGAGTGATTCGGGATGAAAGGATAGCCATCGATGCCGCAGGATGCATCGGATGCGGGTTGTGCGTGGCAGCCTGCCCACAAGGCGCAAACCGCATGGTGCCAAGGGAGAAAATAGCCGAGATCCCCCGCACCAACACTGATCTATACAGCCAGATTGGCACCGAAGCTGGAGCGGCCAGGAACAAGCTCCTAGGAAACTAGGGTGGCTGGGAGGACAAGGCGAACTAGACCAGGTGCCCAGACATCCTCACTCTACCGCCCCGTACACCGTCTGAACGAGTTCCTGGACATCGCCGATGTCCCGACGAAACGGGCCCTCAGCTTCCATCTTTAGGCTTGTCACCGCAGCCGCCCAGGTGATGGCCTCGGCTGGGGCGGAGGTCAACCGCTTGGCTACGTAGGCAGCGGTACAGGTATCACCGCGACCGCTGCGCCCAATCAACTCGCGGGGAAAGAACCCCGCTTCGTAGAACTGCCCGTGCGCATACACCAATAACCCATCCCGATGAGTGAGGATGATTTCCTCTGGCCCCAAGCCCGCCAACGTTCGCGCGGCGATTCTGATGTCGGTTTCGCCCGTAAGCATCTCCGCCTCTACAGCATCGGTCTTTAGCACATCCAGGCAAGCCAGCACCTGCCGTTTTCCCGGCCACGCATCGTGGACCAGTTTGCCGTCCCGATTCACGCGGACGAAGCCTTGCACATCGGCGCTAAGCAGCGTATGCTTCTCTCGCAGCTCCTCGATGACCTCCAGGCTGACCTCACCGCGCATCGATGCACCGACGAGGATCGCCTTGGCCTGTAGCGCTTCGACCTCCCCTGACGTGAAGGGACCTGCTGTGCTCTCGACGTAGATGACCCGCTCATCCACATTGGAGCTAGGGTACTCTAGACGCAGGCAGGTAGATTGCGGTGTCTCTCGCGCGAACACATCTATACCCAGGTCCGTCAGTTCGTCCACGACGCGGCAGTCGTCTTTTGCCAGTCGGGTGACGGCGGCAACCTTAAGCCCCATTCTGGCAGCCACCTGAGCGCCGTAGTTGAAGGCTCCGCCGTCGACCACTCGGGTGCCAGTGGCAGAGACGATTGTGTCCTTGGTATAGTGACCTACAAAGGCGATGTCGTACACCTCTGTACCCTGCATCGATTCACCCGGCCTACTCTATCTTCCAGTATTTCCCAACGATGTCCAAGGTAGCTGCGCGCGCAGCCGTTGCCAATTCTGCGGGATCGCGCTCCCAGTACTCGGGTCGGAACAACTCGATGGAGCACAGTCCGTCAAAACCAATCAGTTTGAGGCGGGTCAGGATATCGTCGAGGGGGATAACGCCTTCCCCTGGCAACAAGCGGTGGGCGTCCTCAATCGTATCCAGCGGACGTTCTTCCACATCGTTGATGTGAAAGATAAAGATCTTGCCTGGATCAACCTCTCCGATACTCCGCAGTTCCGATCCACCCGCGTAAAAGTGGCAGGTGTCTATCACCAACCCGATGTTGGCGCGGTCCGTCTCCTGCACAATCTCCCAGCACTGGCCCAGCGTGCGCACCGAGCACCACCCGAAACCCAGGAACTCGAAGGCGAGCTTTACGCCGTAAGGGGCAGCCACGCTGGATAGCTCCCGCAACACGCGCACCGACTCGTCCCTGATCTCGTTCCAACCTACACCCTCGGGCGTCGGGCTGGGCACCACGACGATCTTGTCGCATCCCAGCGCCTGCGCCAGCTCGCATAACTCCTGGCAGCGGGTCTTGATCTCTTGATATTCCTCCGGAGGTCGGAAGGTGATGAACTCGATAGAGTTGATGCTAGCTGGCAACAGACCGGCCCGTTCGAACAATGCCTTCAACCCCTGGACAGAGTTCGTCTCCAGGTAGGTATCCATCTTGGCCGCCCAGACCTCCAGCCCTCGAAATCCGGCGGCCCTCGCTGCTTCGATGTCCTCCGGCAACGTGGCCTTCATAGTGGTCGCACCGTTGATCGCGAGTAACATAGAGTATACTCCTTTCTACATCAGATTCAGTGAATCATAAGCCCTTAGCAACCTCAGCGACTCCTCCACGTATCGCCCTACCTCGTCGCGCCAGCCCGCGCCTTTCACCGGCGTGAAGGGATCCGGGCCGGCCGCCGTGCATTCGATAACCACGTCCCCGGTGTAGCCCACACGCCACATGGCCCGCTTCAGAGCCAGAAAGTCGGTGTGACCACGACCGACGGCTTGACGATTGGAATCTGCGACGTGGAACAAGAAAAGGCGCTCTCCCGCGTCCAAAATGGCCGCTCCGGGATCCGTCTCCTCAATGTTCATGTGATAGGCATCTAGCAGGATACCGACGTTAGGCGAACCTACCCGCATAACAAACTCGAGCGCCTGCGCCGCTGTGTTCAGGAGGTGAGACTCATAGCGGTTGAGTACCTCCATCGCCAGGTGAAGATTCAACTCTGCTGCCCGTTTCCCAATCTGGCGCACGCCATCCAGCAAGTGCTCATACTCCTCGTTATGGTCACTGAGCGCCCGCACGCGGCCCACCGCGCCGTGGCAACTCACCACCGGAGCCCCTACTGCCACGGCAAAGTCCAACAACCGTAGATAATAGTCCAGAGCCTCTGCGCGCACCCCGGGATCGGGATGGGCCAGATCCACGTCCTCCGGCGTCAGCGAAAGAACAGCCAGGCCGTGGTCGCCCAGAATTGTGTTGACATCGACAGGTTGGTACAGCCCAAGATCACCCATCAACTCGACGCCGTCAAAGCCTACCCTGGCCAGAAAAGCCGCCGTAACCGCCAGATCTTGGCCGCCGAAAACCCAGTTACAGACTCCGTATCGCGTCCTGCGTTCACGTCTCAGATGATCACCGTCATTCATCATGTTTCTAGGTCCTCCTCAAGATTCGCAGTCAAGATCACGTAGGATCTTTTCCATGGTCTCAAGTCCCTCGCCAAGATAATCCTCAAAGCCAGGCTTGATCTCAAGGATCAAGTCACCTTCATAGTCAGGCAGGCGTGCGAACACCTCGCGATAAGGAATGTTGCCCCACCCTGGCAGCAGATGGATATCTGCCTCGCCAAAGGCCCAGCGCTCTTCCTCCGTGTCAACGCCCCGATCCAATCGACCGAAATTGTCGCTGATGTGAAGGTGCTTGACCCACGGCGCTGCCTCACCGACCGCCTCCAGGTAATCGAATCCCGGATCATGTGCTGCAATGTACAGGTGACCCACATCCAGCGTCATGGCTACATTGGGGTGGGCGATCGCCTCGAGTTGCCGCACCATAGGAGCAACGCACAGCCGGGCGTGATGCTTGAGGAGCTCGGAACGCGGCCGGGCAAACCGGGCGATGACATTGTACTCCCACTGATGAGGATCGCCATTCTCCATACAGATAATCACACCCGCATCGGCAGCCACACGCGCCAAATCGCGTAGCGCCTCAACCTCCCGCCTAGCGCCGGCTGCCAGTTCTTCGTCGGTCAGCAGCGATGCCCGTAGGCCATATCGCACCGCGTCCAGCGCCTGCAACCCACTGTGGATCACCAAATGAGAAGCGCCGATAGCCCGGCTGATTTCAATCTGGCACGCCATCACCTGGCGACTTAGCTCGTGATGAGAATCATAGGCCAGGTTGAGGCGACCCAGCCCATGAACGCTATAGCGTAAGTCGAAACCCTTCAGCACGGATACATAGTTGTCCAGTTGTTGTCGGCGCAGTTTGCCATTCATTATCAGGCCAAACGGCGCAGGGTTTACTTCTAGCAACCGGAATCCCAGCTCTCGCTGACACCCCAAGCCCTGTTCCAGTTGCTGAAGATCGCTGGGGCTGCCCAGACTGTCCAGGTTAATCCCAATGTCGCGAATGCTGATCATGGTCAATCACTCCGGCTGATGGCATACAGGCGCAATATGCGATATAATGGCGCAGATGTTGCAGGGAAAAGGAACGGTATTGACAGAGAACTCTACAGGTATCCGGCTGCTCGTGTTTGACATTGACGGGGTCCTGACTCAGGGCGAGGCCAGGGCCCTCGACCTGCGTTTACTGGAACGCCTCGCGGATATGAATAGGGCAGCGCGCCAGGATCCCTCACGCCCGGCTGTCACCCTGGCCACTGGCCGACCGGCTCCTTACGTGGAAGCGTTCCTTCAGGCAATAGACGGGCACGTGGCCGCTCTCTTTGAGCACGGCACAGGGCTCTACGTTCCCGACGGCTACCGGTTTCTGCCAAACCCGGCAATGGACGACCCCCTAGAGTTTGACGCTGTCCGACTCTGCCTGAGAGAGGCACTGGTGCACACCGGACAAGCGTTTTTCCAGCCTGGAAAAGAATACTCCCTGAGCATATTTCCCCACGATCCGGCAGAGACTGACATGTTGTACGACCAGGCTGTCGCTGCCCTTGGCCCGCTGCGAGAGTCAGTTGACCTGCTCTACTCAACCTCGTGCCTCAACGTGTTGCCACGCGGCCTGCACAAAGGCAAAGGCATCGAGTTCCTCTCCAGCCAGACTGGCTACGTTCCGGCAGAAATGCTGGGAGTGGGCGACTCGGATATTGACCTAGCGTTTCTGGCCCAGGTAGGATATAGCGCAGCTCCGGCCAACGCAAACTCGAGGGTCAAACAACTGGTGCAGTACGTGGCCCCCCGGCCAGGTTCCGACGGCGTGCGAGACATTCTTGCCCGTTTTGGACTCACCCTGCGATAAGCCGCCAACGGGCAGACAAGTTGTTAACCACCCATCCTCTGCCCGCGCTCCAGCGATTCAATCACCTGGAGCAGGTCCAGGGGCTCCTTGATCGTGTATTGCGGTACTTCTGACTCGTCCGCGGGCACCTTTGGGCGGCGTGGCGCCCAGTCCAACCATACGCTGATCATACCTATGCCATTGGCGCCTTTGATGTCACGCTCCAGGTAATTGCCCACCATCACCGTTCGTTCATAGCCTTGCTCTGTGATCTGTAGCTGATCCAGTGCGCGGACGAACATGCGCGGGTCTGGTTTTTCTACCCCAACCTGCTCAGAGATAGCAAAAGCGTCGAATAGCTCGTACAAGCCGTGCTGGGTGAGCACATTGTAGCATGTGCCTGACAGACCATCAGCCACGAGCGCGAGTCTATAGCCCCGGCGATCGAGTTCGCGCACCACACGGTCCGCACCGGGGATCAGTTCAGCACGCAGCGTGGTGAGTGTATCATCCTTGACCTCGGTGGCCTCGTCAATCAATGTGTCACCAAAGTCAAAGCAGACGGCAAGGATGTAATTGGCCATGATCAACCCAACAGCGCAGGAACTTGGTCGGGTAGTTGTAGGGAGGCCAACGTGCCCTCAGCGAAAAAGTGATCCGGATCGGGGTTAGGCAAATCCACAGTGAGCTGAGCGCCGTCATCCACTGCGACGGTGTAGCGTGCCAACGGACCGGTAAAAGCCAGAGTTAGGACACGCACGGGCACACCGCTTTCGCTGGCCTTTTCGATCCGCAACGCCTCTGGCCGGAGGACAATCGCGACAGGGCCGTCCGGTTCGCGCGGCGGGCGACGGCTGCGGATGGTCTGACCAAACACGCGCACGGTCGCCCCACCAGCGTCCGATTCCACCACCTCGACCGGCACGATGTTTGACAGGCCAACAAAGTCGGCCACGAAACGGTCAGCCGGCTCGCTGTACAGTTCCCGCGGCGCGCCGAGCTGGACCAGTTTCCCGTTATTCATCAGCGCGACCCGATCGGCGATGCTAAAGGCCTCCTCCTGGTCGTGGGTGACGTACACACTGGTGATGCCTAGCCGCCGCTGGACTGCTCGGATTTCGCTGCGCATACGGACGCGCAGCTTGGCATCCAGGTTGGAGAGGGGTTCATCAAAGAGCAGCACTTTGGGGTGGATGACGAGAGCACGGGCCAGCGCCACACGCTGCTGCTGTCCGCCTGATAGCTGCGGTGGTGATTTCTTCTCCTGTCCCTCCAGTTCCATAAGGGCAATAGCCATCCGGACTTGCTCTTGGATCTCGGATTTCGGCACCCGCCGTGCGCGCAGACCGTAGGCGACGTTGTCGTACACGCTCATGTGCGGGAAGAGGGCGTAATTCTGAAATACCATGGCGGTTGGACGAGCGTAGGGTGGCAGATTGGTCACATCATCTCCGCCGATCAAAATTCGGCCTGCCGTCGGCTCCTCAAAGCCGCCGATCATCCGCAGGGTGGTGGTTTTGCCACATCCGCTAGGGCCAAGCAGACAGACCAGCGTACCGGCCTCGACCTCCAGGCTGACGCCGTCTACTGCCTTGACCGATCCAAAGTGCTTACTCAAATCTTGCAGGATAATGGATGCAGTGGCGAACGCTTCGGACATATGATTTCATCCCCTTTCTATATCCTGAACAGGTCCACAAAACTCTTCCCTGTCACCTTTCCCAACAAACCCAGCGCGAACAGGATAATGACGATGAGCAGAGCGGCAAAGGCGGCGGCCTCGCTGGCTGTGCTCAACTTCATCACGGTGAACATACGCACGCTGAACAACTGTGTTCTCCCGGAATTCAGGAATATGGCTGCACTCAGGTCGGTCATCGACCTGATAAAGATATAGATCACACCGGCAAAGAATGCCCTGCTCAGCAACGGGAAGGTAACGCGCCTAAACGTGTAGAACCGCGACGCGCCCAGGTCAAGAGAGGCTTCCTCCAACGATGGATCAATCTGCTTTTGCGCCGCGATCCCGGTGCGCAGGCCCACCGGCAGCCGCCGGAACACGTAGGCGATGATAATGATAAAAAACGTGCCGGTCCAGAAATACGGCGCGGCATTATAGGCGATGATATAGCCAATGCCAACCACCGTCCCAGGGATAGCCTGCATCACCGTAGCCGAGAAATCCAGTGCGCCTCGACCAGGAAACTTTTGCCGTGTGAGCAACCAGGCCAACAGGATGCTGACAAGGCCACCAAGCAGCCCCGCACTGACTGCCACAATCAGAGAGTTCTTTAGCATCGGGAGCGACGTCAGCAGACCCCGAACGTTACGCAAGGTAAGGGTATAGTCGTAGCCCCACGTCTTGACCGCCGCTCCGACAAAGATCGAACCGTACAACACAACGTTAAACAACGCCAGAAAGACGCACAGGCTAAAGAGCGGCCACTTGATCCAGCCTGGCAACCGGCGAATGTGGCCCGTGCGCGCTCCACCGGTGACGGTGACGTACGAGCGACGGCTAGTGATCCTGTGCTGCAACATAAAAGCGAGCAGTGATGGAATGATGAGCAGCATCGCCAGCGCCGCGCCCAACTGCAGATCGTAAATCTCGACCATCTGGATGTAGGCCTGCGTCGCCAACATCTGATAGCCGCCGCCGATGAGCATCGGATTGCCAAAGTCAGAGATCGAACCGATAAAACTGAGCAACGCGGCGGTCAGAATAGCGGGCGTGACCAGTGGGAAGGTGACGGTGCGCAACACGTACAGGGGACGCCCGCCTAGATCCTCGGCTGCCTCCTCAAGATCACGGCTCATTGAGGCGAATACGGCCGATACGATCAACACGACCAGCGGGATGCTACTGATCAATTGGACGAACACGATACCGTGAGGTCCGTAGACGTTGTACTTTGAGATGCCAAGAAGATCGTAGGTGATGACCCCCCGACGACCAAAGAGCAGGATGATGGCGAAACTCACGGCAAAAGGGGGCGACACGAGCGGCAAAACCACCAGGTTGCGCAGCCAGCGTTTCCAGGGCACATCGGTCAGCGTCAACGTGTAGGCGACCAGCGTGCCGACCAGCGCCGAGAGGAACGCCGATATCACGCCAATGATCATGGTGTTCCTGGTGGCACGTATCACCATCGGCTGGAACAGCTTTTCGAACTGGACCAGAGAAAAGCTCTCCGTGCCATACTCGGTCTTAAAGCCCTCAATGAACACCTGCATCAGCGGCCACAGCACAAACATCGTCAGCCCCACGATAGCTGCCTGAACCGCCACCAGCAGGACCATTTCGTGGCGCAGTCTGCCAGAGACCAACGGCAGTGCCATACCCAACAGGACCATCGCAAAGAGCACTGGATCACCGACGATCTCGTTGCGAAAGTAAATCGTCTCCTGATCGCCGACGACCTCCCGGTAGTCCTCGACCGCCTGGACTTGGATCAGCCTCGTACCTATAAAGGCCAACAGCAGTATCTCAATGACGATCAGCACAATGAAAGCGATCCGCTGCCGCTGGCTTGCAGACCACCGGCGGTAGAACGGAAGCGAGTTACTAACCACAGGCTACCTCCTTGGCAGAAACCAGATTATCCCCGAACAACCTGGCCTCGCTGGCAGTTAGCAGGTGATGAGGACAAGCAGACTTGCTTGTCCTCATCCTGGCAAACGTGTATCAGGCTCCTATCGCAGCGAGCCAATCTCATCCTGCCAGCGGGCGACCAGCTCATCCCGCTTGGCGGCCCAGTCGGTAGGATCATAGCCCTCGATGAGCTTGACGTCCTCCAGGCCGTAGGTGCCCTCCATCAGCTCGACCCCCGGCACGACCGGGATGCGGTGGGCGATGTCATTGTGATAGCGCTGGAAGCCCTCGGTGAAGACATAGTCCACCCAGGCCTTAGCAGCGGCCTCGTGCTTTGAGCCCTTGATGATGGAGATACCTCCGATCTCGAACGGCGCCCCTTCCGACGGAAAGTTCAGCAAGACCGGCAATCCCTTGTCCTGCTGCACCTGGATGTCGTGGGCGAAGGAGATGCCGATGGCATACTCGCCCGCCGCGGCCATCTTGCCTGGCTGGCTGCCGGACTCGGTGTATTGCGCGACGTTGGCATCCATCTGCTTCCAAAAGTCAAAGCCACCATCCACACCATAGAGCTGGCACAGGCCGCTGAGGACAGTATAAGCCGTGCCCGAGGCCGCTGGGCTGGCGATCACGATCTCACCCGCATAGACCGGGTCAAGCAAATCCTGCCACGACGTTGGGCACTCGGCCCCGATCTCCTCCAACCGCTCCGGGCTGCAGGCAAAGCCCATCACCCCGTAGTAGAAGCCGGTCCAGTACCCTTCGGAGTCTTTGATCGCTCCCTCTGGAAATAGGCTCCAGCCTTTGCCTTTGTACGCCAGGGTCAGGCCATCTGCCGCCAGGTTAACGTGCGACAGATTGGTCGTTCCAAACAGCAGATCGCCCTGGGGGTTGTCCTTCTCGGCACGAATGCGCTCCAGCGCCTCACCCGAGCTCATATCCAGGCAGTTCACGTCAACGCCGTACAGATCTCTGAAGGTCGTGAACAGCACGCCCTGTTCCTCAGGGTCGAACATGCAGCCGTACAGGATCAGTTCACCGCCGATGGGCTCGGGGGTTACCTCCACCTGTACCTGTACCTCCTTCTCTTCCACTACTGTCACTTCCCGGGTAACCTCTACCTCGGTCTCTACCTTCACTTCCCGGGTGACCTCCACCGTCTGCACGATCGGCGTAGGAGTGGCGCAGGACACCAACATCAAGGCGGCTGCGACGAGGACTGAAAGTCGTCCAAAGGTTTTCATTGGTATTCTCCTCCTCATGTTCATAAGTTGTCGGTCAGTAGCATATACCTATCGGATTAAACGGCTGTTAGGAAGATTGTTCCGCTTCACCTCCTTTCCTCTTCTGACAAGCGATTCACCTTTACGCGGGGAGCTTCCTGCGGAACCTACAGGTAGCAGGAAGCAAAACACCCGGAGAACAACTATGGACACACCGATCAGCGTGTGCCTTCACGCGCGTGTTATACCATAGCTCATATGTCTTGTCAATCAGCGTTTTTGCTGACCTTACCATGCCCGCGCTATGGGTCCTCTGCATCCCCAGGCGGCGAGCGATAGCGTCAGGGGAATAGCCCATCTCTACATCGTACAATGGATCGCTTTGCACACGTGTGCGACGACTATGTCGCACTCCCTGACCTTTCAAGTGCTATTTTCTGTCGCACCCACGCCGCCCACAAACGCCGATGTAACCGCCGCCAGGTACGGATCGCCCGTCTCTGGTCGTCGGCATCCGGCGGGCAAGCCGCGTAACTTGCGAGCACGTGAAAGGCGCTCAGCCACTGTACCTCCTGGACAACGGGGGTCAGGGCTGTTGTCCAATACCTGCCCTGCGCCAGCGCGGCAACGTGCGTGCCAAGGGATGTGGCGAACTCGTAAGGCGTGTCTCCCTCCTCCATCGGCACGCTCAGTCGTTGTCCATCACGCCGCAGGCGTCGATACAGAATCATCGCGGTCGCCGCCGGTGCCGAGAGACGCAGTCGCCAGCCATCAGCCATCCACCAAATGACACTGGCCAGCGCTAGCAGGGCAAGACCGCCGAATAGACTCCACCACCCAAACTGGTATAGAATACCTGATTCCGGGGGTGCTGGCTGAAGCCACTCCTCCGGTTCGGGCCATTCGATCTGACGGAGTTCGTCCTGGCGCTCGATGGGCGGTCGCCCGGCCGTTGGCTCGAACTCCACCCATCCATAACGAGGGAGGTACACCTCCGCCCACGCGTGAGCGTCGGCTTCGGTGACGATATAGCGGCTGTTCTCAGCGTCGTAGGTTCCGCCAAAGTAGCCCACCACCAGACGAGCTGGCAGGCCAGCCGCTCGTGCCAGCACCACCATCGCTGTAGCATAATAATCACAGTAACCCCGCTGCAGGTCGAAGATAAAGTAATCGACAACATCCTGGTCAGGCGGGGGCAATGGCACATCGAGAGAGTAGGGGAACGTTCGCAGATAGGCTTCTATGACACGGGCTCGATCGTAGGCGGTGGGCTCGGTAGCCGTCAGATGGCGCGCTAGCGCCAGTACCCGAACGGGAATCCCGTCGGGGAGGTGCAGGTAGCCACCGCTATGTTCAAGCCCTGCGAGGTCGGTTCCAGCAGATCGAAGCTGCTCCTCACTCACCACCGGTACCACCGAGTCAGCTCGATACGTGCCGGCTTCTATTGACGCGGCAAAAACGTCTTCAGACGCACGCCAGGCGACCTCAAAGTCCCGGTCGGCCGTGACCAGCGAGCCAGCCACGTAGAGCAAGCCGCCCACATCGCCGACGACCTCAACCTCCTGCCGCACGACCCGATGGGCAGGCCAGCCCGTCGGCGCAATGGCCTGCTGACCAGCCTCGTATTCGAACGTCTGCGTGGGTCCTGTGTACCAGCCACGCCCGTCGTAGCGATCGTAGGTGATGCTGCGCCAGTAGTAGCGCACCGGTGATGCGTTCGGCAGGGCGTCCGACAGATCGCCTGACAGATCGTCTATCCGGACGACCATCATCACCCTCCTGGAGAGTTCTGATCCGGAGCCGACCAGATGGCGCCGTGGCAAACCACCCGCACGCACTGCGGCAAAGGCAGCCGTATCCTCGGGTTGCCGCATCAACCCCAGCGATGTAGTGATCTGCTCTGTCTGGAACGTCTCTCCCTCGGTCCAGTGCCGCACCAGGTCGGCGATGTCGCGCACCGAGAACGTCGGCGCCAGCGCGGCCACTGTCATTAACGTCAGCGCCAGGAGGATCCCCCAGACCATCAGGTCCCTCCGAATCTCAGGGGAAAAGTCAGTCCCAGTGGTCTGCCAGTGACACTCGCGAGCATCGTGCTTCCTCAACACGATCAGCAGCGATGTCGCCCCCATCAGAAGCAACAGGACATCGGAACTCGCCCCCGCATAGAAGAGGGTGGTCGAAAGTAATGCACCAGCCGGGACGACTCCCCACAGTGGTCGATTGTGCCGGCGCACCATCCAGCCTGCCCAGGCAGCGACTGCCCACACCGTCATACACCATACTAACACCGCCGCCACCGGATCAAAAAAGGAATCTCCTGTAAGGAACGCTAGCACCCAGTCACGACCACGGTTCAGCAGCGTGATCATGTCTGCCCAGAGCTCCACAAGCGCCAGTGCAACCGACATCCACCCCGGTGTTGGGCCGCCCAGGAACCAATGCCAGACAGTCCGCGCCAGCTCGCCCAGGGCTAGCAGTACTGCCATCAGCTTGCTCCACAATCCTCCAACCCACAGGAGAACCACGCCACTGCCCAGTGCAGGGACAAGCAGCCCTGCCTGCCAGCCCGGCAGCGGCGATACACCCATTCCCCACCCAATCAGCAGACCCATCACAATCAGGGTCAGTAGGAGCCACATGTCCAGGCCGCGAACATTGTCGCTCAGCCCGACCGCCAGGCTGCCCAGTACCGCCAAGGACAAGGCCAGAGAGAGCCAGGTCGACCGCCCTATCCTGCGAATCGGTCCAGTGATCAGAATTCTCGTCGGGCTTCTCACTGGGACAGCGACCTCCACAGTTTGTGACGGGCTAGGCGCGCCCAGGTTGTCTGTCTCGCATCCTGGATGAGGCGAGCCTCGGACTGCTCGAGAACGTCGCGGGTGATGACATAGTGCAGCACCCCCAGATCTGTAAGCAAGGACCGCGCCGCCCTCATGTCGCCCGTCCCACCGAAGGACCCGGGATCGAGCAACAATACCGTGGGAGTGACTCCCCGACGCCACAGCGGGACAAGTGCCTCGACCCAGGCGCAGTCCGTGGCCGGTGTGATGATCACCAGACTCGTGTATTGTCCAAACGTGGGCTGTATCTGGGCTAGCAACTCGGCCAGGGGGCACGGCCCAAGCGAGACCAGCGCCAAGGTGTGCGAGATCTCCAGGAGTTGGCCTCTACCTTTCCGCGGCGGAAGCCACGCCAGTTCCTCGCCATGAACTGCAAGCCCCACCGCCTGTCCCGCCTGTAACCCCCAATCAGCTAGCGACGCGGCCAGGATCACACCATGCTCCTCAGTCGCATCGGGTCCCTCGCCCGCCTGAACGCGCTCATCCATATCCAGTAGAATCCACCAATCGCTGGCGGGGGTGCCGTCAAAGCTCCTCACGAACAAACCATCATGACGAGCAGAGGATCGCCAGTGGATCCAGTGAAGGCTATCGCCAGGGCAGTACTCTCGCACACCAGCCGCGCAGACTGTGGGCTCGAGAGCGTTGGGGCGGGGACGTCCTTCGCCGATGCGCCCCGCTGGTGCCACCTCAATGGCTGGCAAAGGAAGGATAGGGGGCATAACCAATAACGGGAGCGACTCGGGGTACACTAGAGTAGCCGTGTACAACCCAAAAGGGTCTCCAATTCGTATACTGGTCGGGCCGAGGGTGAAGAGACCCCGACGCCTGCAGATCGCCCGCTTGTACCAACGCGTCGAGTTTCCGCCGCCCACGCCGGTGGCTCGCCCGGTTTGATAGCCGGGCATGGTGGAGTGGTCCAACACCTCGATCCACAGCGCCGGCCATCGAGAGTCATTGGTCAGTGTGAAGCGCTCCTGCATAAAGTCGCCTACGCTGACCCAACCGAAGCGCAACTCGCGAGTGAGGCGCAGCCCACGCGTCAACGACCGCGTCCACAGGTAGCTGACTAACCAGATCCCCCCCAGTCCGATCAACAGGATCTGCCAGCCCCGGTAGGGTGATGCCAGATGCAGTATCAGGAGCAAACTGACGAGGACAGGTACCAACCACGACTTGAGATGCACGTGAGGCCTGAATACGTGGCTCACTGTTTCATCCCAGCACAGCCGGCCGTCCTAGCCCGGCGCGTTTGCAGGACCAGGACGCAGCGCAGACCGCGGTGTCTGTCAGTCGATTTCGCTGAGGCTGACCGGGCGATTCTCTTTGCAGGATTTGCGGGCCGCGTACCCCATGACAACCGGGACACGCCCGTCAATGCCGGTG
The DNA here is from genome assembly GCA_964444825.1 of uncultured Anaerolineales bacterium. Lineage (GTDB taxonomy): Bacteria > Chloroflexota > Anaerolineae > B4-G1 > B4-G1 > CAYUIS01. The sequence goes on from CAYUIS010000023.1 coordinate 21,191, forward strand.
ACCGACGGTGTCAGGTCCTTCTGGACACACTCGACGAATGCCTTCATCTCGGCGATGTAGGAGTCGATGTAGCGCTCCACAAAAAAGTTGAGCGGCAGGTCCCGATGGACACTCTGGGCATCGCTGACCACCGTGGAATTGGGGTAGTTGTTGTCGGCGCTGACAGCCCCGCCGCTGCCAAAGACCTCGACGCGCTGGTCATAGCCGTAGACCGCCTGGCGACTGTTGTCAATCGTGCCGATGACGCCGTTCTCGAAACGGAGGGTGATGACCGCCGTATCTATGTCGCCAGCATCGCCGATCGCTGGATCCACCATCACGCCACCAGCCGCATAGACCTCCTCTACCTCGCTGTCGATAAGGTAGCGAGCCATGTCGAAATCGTGGATGGTCATGTCCAAAAAGATGCCGCCGGAGACCTTGACGTACTCGATCGGTGGGGGTGCTGGATCCCGGCTGGTAATGCGCAATATGTGGGGCTCTCCAATCTTGCCAGCCGCCACCATCTCCCGGACGCGCCGAAAGTTGGGGTCAAAGCGCCGGTTGAAGCCGATCTGCAGCTTGACTCCCGCCTTTTCCACCGCCGCCAATGCCCGGTCGATGCGGGCCAGATCAAAGTCGATCGGCTTCTCGCAAAAGATGTGTTTGCCAGCGGCGGCAGCCTCTTCGATCATCTGGGCGTGGGTGTCAGTGCTGGAACAGATGATGACAGCCTTGACGTCTGGATCTTCCATTATAGCCCGATGATCCTGGGTGACCGCGGGAATGCCCAGCTCGGCGGCGCACCTCTGAGCAGACTCCAGAACGATGTCGGATACGGCCAGCAGGTCAGCCTGCGGGATGCGGAAAGCCAGATGTTCGGCGTGGAGACGGCCGATCCGCCCCGTGCCGATCAGCCCTACGTTGACTCCAGAAGACATGCTTTTCCTCCTTTAGCCAAAAAATGAGTGTCCATCAGCGACTTGTTAGCACCATACTACACTACGCGGCCATCTTGACCACGATATCCGTGATCACGTTGGCCGCCTCGTCCCCTCGATCCGCGGCGTTGCTCAGGTGGCGGTAGATCTCCCGCAGCTTTAACATTTCCACCACGTGATCCACATCGCGGGGCCCATTGAAGAGCTCAGCCAGCGCTTCCCGGTAGACCTGCTCTACCCGGTTCTCCAGCGCCTTGGCCCGCACCGCGTGATCCTCTGCCACCTGAGGGTGATCGAAGATGCGCAGCATCGCCATATGTATCTCCCGTGCCGCATCTACCAGCAGAGAAACCACTCGCCTCATAAAGTCGTTAGGCTTAACCTCTAAAACCACCATCTCCCTGATCGTGGTGTAAGCATAGTCCAACACGTCATCTATAGCTCTAGACAGGGAATGGATGTCCTCACGGTCCATAGGCGTGACAAAGGTACGGTTCAGTTCATCGATGAGAATCCGCCGCACCTCGTCCGCTTCCTTCTCCAGACGCTCCACCTCGTCGGCTCGCTTGGAGGAAGGTTTCTCCAGGTAAGAGAGAAGAGCTTCCATTCCCAACACAGCAAACTCGGACTGCTCCCTGAGCAACTCGACGAACCGATCCGGACGACGCTTGAATAAACGCTTTAATCTTTCCATTGCTCACACAAACCTTTCTATTACCATGTAGCAAAGCACCGCTATCAGCGCTGACATCGGAATAGTCAATAACCAGGCCGTCACAATCTGCCTCGCCACCCCCCAGCGCACCTTGCTCACCCGCTCGGCCGAGCCTACCCCCCAAATAGTGCTGCTGACCACGTGGGTCGTGCTGACCGGGCCGCCGATGAGCGCCGCCGCCAGAATCATCGACGCCGAGGCGATCTGAGAAGTGAAACTGTGCACCGGCCTAACCTTGTAGAATTTGCCGCCCAGCGTGTGGATGATCCGCCAGCCCCCCAGCGCCGATCCCAGGGCCATTGCTGCAGCGCTAGCGAGGATCACCCAGGTGGGAACTATGAAGTGGGACAGGGCCCCTCCGGCCAGCAATCCCATCGTGATGATCCCCATCGTCTTCTGCGCATCGTTAGTTCCGTGGCTCAGCGCCAGCGCCGTGGCAGTCACCATCTGGCCTCGCTGAAAGAAATTGTTGATCCGTGGAGTCGCCCCACGGGCTAGAAAAAGGACCACCTTCATCAGCAAGTACCCGGCGAGCATCCCCACAACTGGAGAGAGAAGCAGGGTCAGGAGTACTTTCATAAGGCCCGGCAAAAGGATAGCTTCCGGACCATATCCAAAGGCTGCCACCCCGATCAATCCACCCATCAGGGCATGGGAAGTACTGGAAGGAATACCCAACAGCCAGGTGAGCACATTCCAGACGATAGCCCCCAGAAGCGCGGCCAGGATCACCGGCATAGTGGCTGCCGTCTCCGTCACTACCTCGTGGCCGATGGTCGTGGCTACAGCCACACCAAACAGAAACGGACCGGCAAAGTTGGCGACAGCGTTGAGCAACAACGCCCTTCGTGGCCCCATCGCTCGTGAGGCAATCAGCGTCGCCACCGTGTTGGCGCTATCGTGAAACCCATTCAGGAGATCAAACACCAGCGCCGTGGCAATAAACAGGGCCAAGAACGGAGAAATCCCCACCAGACCTTCCATACAAACTCCTCCAGTCTAGACCGCCCCCAATGTCAACCAGCGTCGCCACCAACCGACGGCCAGTTTATTGTCAAAGTCATGTCTCATCTCAAGCAACATGCTCACCTGCCCTGAGACAGGTCAGCAGATACTCTACTCGCCGTGGAATCCATTCCTCTAACACGTGCCAAGGTACAAGATGGCCAACGGTGACTTCAAAGACCTTGTTCCACTCGAAGGCGGGCTCAAAAGCGTGTGCCTCTAGATAGGCTTGAACCAGGGCATCGTTGTCCTGCGTCTTGAACGGGGTCAGCACATCCTTGAAGATATCGGTCACCAGCAATCCAGCGGCGCCGGCGCCCACACTACAGCGCTCGCGTACGTGACTGGCCATAATATGGAATGTACGCACATTTGCTGTGAAGGCATGCTTGCCTGGCTGGGCATAGGCAACAGGGTGTGTACCATCGTAGAGCTGGGTACGGCCATCCTCCTGCCACTCTCCCAACCCCTTAAAGTCGCCATGCCAGCTAGCCTCGCCGTGAACGACATCACCGCCAGCCCCGACGAAGGTCCAGATGTGCTCCAACTCGTAGAGGTGAGTGATGTCCCAATCCCACCAGATGGCGTATTCGACAGCTAATGTGGAAGGCTGCCGGCCCACGGGCGTGAGCCCAATGCACCGGGGAAAAGAGGGAGAGTATCCATCCGCACGAAAGATCGTATAGCCAACCACCAGGGGCAAGAAGGGCTCGTTTTGATCGAACAAGATGCGCGGCGCGTAACGAGCAGCCAGAGCCAGCTCGGCTGGGTCTGGGTCCGCCTGGGGTGGGTGAGCGCCAGGGTGATCGGTCTCAATCGGACCTTTCCTATAGCCAAGAGATTGATCGCTAGCTCTGTTCATTTTCTCCTTTCTCATCGCCGCATTCGCCAGGATAGCACCAGTCCGACCAGGAAGGTGAACGTGCAAAGCAAGTACACCCATTGCAGATCCACGACCGCCAGCAGGGCGAAAGCCAGGAACGGCCCAGCCATGCTGCCGACATCGCCGACCGTCGCGTACGTGCCCATCGCCACGCCCTCTCTGCCCGGCGGCGCCAAATCTCCCATCTGAGCAGCCAGTGTCGCCACCGCTGCACCCCCGCTGACAGCCCCCAGTATCACACCGAGTAGGATAGCTCCGGGAGATGCGGCGAAGGAGAGCAGGCCAAAACCTGACATACCGACCACCAGGCTACCCACGATCACCGGCCAGCGGCCGGCGTGGGCGTCGGACAGATTGCCCGCCAGTGGGCCAACAGCACCAGCCAGCAGGGATCGCAGGGCCAGCAAGATCCCTCCAGCCGAGGCTACGCCCAGCACCAGGCTGCCCAGGACGACACTTGCACCGAAGCGTTGCTGTAGCAAGAGGCTGGTGGTTGAGAGAGCTATCCCTTCCCCGGCGAATTGGGTGATCAGAAGCAACAGCGAGACGGTAACGAGATTGCGGTTGTTGCCCAGAAATCCTCTGACCCGCCGGAGCGAGATGCTACCCAGACGACCTCGTAGGCTCGATGGGGGTCGTGGCTTCCGCTGTGTGTTTTTCTCAGTGAGTTGCGCCGTCTCGGGTAACGCCACCACGGCGACAACCAATCCAATAGCCGTCAAACCAGCACAGATCAGCATCGCAGGGCGAAAACCAATGGCGTCTACCAGGAAGCCACCCACCAATGGCGCCAGGGCGAACCCAGCCCACAACCAGGTGCTGTATACCCCCGTCAACCGCCCTCTATTGGACTGGGTGCTCACGTCCAGCACCATCGCCATACCGCCGACATTGATGCAGGTCCAGGCAATGCCCCAGGCCAGCCGACCGGCTAAGAAGGACCAGAAACCACGCACCAACCCATAGCTGGCGGTCGAAAGGACGCCTAGCAGCATACCGAAGATGAACAACCGCCGCCGTCCCCAGCGGTCAAGCAGTGCGCCGGTCAGCAGGTTGCCAGGAATGCGGACCAACCGGTTGACGCCCAGCATCACACCTACTGCAGCCAGGCTCAACCCTACCTCATCGAGTTGGGTGACCAGCACAGTGTAGAGGGTCAGGTCGCCAAACAGGGAGAAACAAACGGCAAAACCCAGCGGCATCAATAGCCGAGATGTGGCACTTTGCATTATTCTCCCGCCGGTTCCGACACGTCTGCTTGAGCAAGCAACGCATTTACATCAGCCAGGGTACCACGCCAGGGACCAGGCTGCTCCTGTTTGAGCGTGGTGACGGCGGCGGCGAAACGAGAGGCCTCTTCGGGCGACGCGTTCAGACGCTTGCCCACATAGGCAGCAAAGCACGTATCGCCGCGGCCAGTGCGCCCAGCTAACGAACGGGGAGTGAAGGACGCTTCGAATATCTGACCGTCAGCATAGACGGTGACGCCCGATGACTGGGTGACGACGACCTCGTTCCCAGGGGGCCCATAGGCAGCCAGTTGGCGGGCAGCGACCCGCATGTCGGTCTGGTCGGTTAATAGTTCCGCCTCGGCGCGGTCCACCTTGAGATATGTCACGTGCGCCAGGCCCTCAGCCATATCGGGCCACTGGCGAAAGACCAACTCCCCATCGTCACGGACGCGAACGAAACCTTGCACGTCCAGGCCCACAGGGCCCCGGGCTGCCAGCAGTTTGAGCAAGGCCAAGTCCACCTCACCGGCAATGATGGGCGTAATCAGGTAGACCTTGGCTGGTAAGTCAGGGATCTCTTCTGGCTGGAAAGGGCCCGCGAAGGCCATCAGTTTGCAGATGCGACGCTCCATATCGGCCGAATTGTAGATGTTCTCAATACCCGAGGTCGCTGGCCCGGCAGCGGCAAAAACGTGAATGCCGTCTTGCTTGAGTTCGTCTAGTAAGGCAAAATCATTGGGATGTAGGCGAGTGACGACAGCTACGCGCACGCCGACGCGACGTAAGGCCACGCCACCGTAGTAGACCGCGCCGCCGGGGGCAAGTTCGCTAGCATCATCCACCACCAACTTGTCCTTGGCAAAGTGGCCGATCATCATGACGTCAACGTCAGGTAATGCGGTCATCGCTTTCTCCCCTGTACATAAATCATCTATTCCACGTCTCTTTCCTTCAGAACTCGACTGCGCCGTCCAAGGCCGCTGCCAGCCGAGGGGCATCGTTGGTAGTGATACGGTCAACACCGGCGGATATCAGCCGCTGGGCCAGCTCCAGATGACCCCCTTTGTCAACATCCAACGTCCAGGCATCTACCAGGGCAGATCGCGCGTGCAGGTAGGCGATCCAGTCAAAGCCATCGTCAAGGACCCGGCTCAGGAGCGACGCGCGGATATACCACGCAGCATCAACAGGGACCTGCGCCCAGAGCGCCTCGGCGCGGGCGACCAGGTAGTCTGCCGGCGTCCCCCAGCGCCGGGTAGCCAGGGGGTGATCGTCCCAGTATCCATAGGCTCCTACTCGGAAGGGTGGGACCTTCTCGCCAGGTTCTTCTACCTCCAGGGGAAGCAAAGAATCGGAATCCAGCAGCAGGTCCTCATCAGGTTCTTCTGCTTCCAGGTAGAGCAAGGGATCAAAACCCAGCGGCAGGTAGGCATCCAGGGCCCGCAAACGGCGCAAAGCCCAGTCAGCGACACAGGTCACCCGCACTCTCTCTTTCACCGTTCCCACTATCCGCAGCAAACGGTTCAGAATGGTATCGGTCAATGGGGCGCTCACCTTCAGATCCAATTGCAGCTCCTGAAAGTGGGCATAGTCCTGGATCAATGACACGGCTTCACTGAGTAGGCCCACGCGTTCGCCGGTGACGACGCCGCGCTGCACGTAGTGAAAGGAACGCACCTGGTCAACAGTGGCAACATGGGCTGGCCCACTGCCGTCGGTGCTGCTTTCTAGCAGGCTATCGTGCAATAAGGCAAAGTCACTGTCCAGCAACGGGTTGATGTCTACCTCCACTACGCGGGCTCCCGCCTCCAAGCAGCGCCGTAACCCTCCCAAGGAATTCCGCGGATAGTCGTAGCCACGGTTGGCTGCATGGTGAATCAATAGCGGCCCAACCATTACGCTTGATGCTTTCGTCGCGTGTTTTTCGGCGTTATTCATATGATGTCAACCTCAGGCAACAGCGTGTTGATTCTCTTCCAGGTCTCTCAGGATCGCGGACAGTACGTCTGGGGTGTTTGTGCACACGCCATCCACGTCGAGTTTCACCAGCTCGCACAGCTCTGATAACCGCTCCTCATGCCAGAGAAGAATACCGAGTCCATGCTGACGGATATCAGCCAGCATCACGGGCGTGAGCAGTTTGTGCGGAGTGGGCGATGCATGCTCCCAACATAGATGAACGTAATCGGCCTCAACAGCCAATGCCCACTCCACAAAGTCTACCTCTCGATTCTCCTGTCCGATAAGCACCGAGGTGCGGATCGCCGGAGCCAGAAACTTGACCCGTTGAGGCAGCCACGGATAGAAAGAGCCTACGACAGCTCGGTCCACAAAGTGGGATGCCCGTAGGGCGCTTACTACCGGCTCCGGTGTGCGCTGTCCCTTCAGCTCGATGTACAGTTCGGCTCTTCCTCGCACCAGTGCAATCACCTCAGATAGCGTCGGCACCCGTTCTCCTTGCCCAACGTCGACACGTTTGATTTGTTCGAGGGTCATATCCGGGATCCGCCCACCGCTGTCGGCAACTCGCGACAAGTCAGCGTCATGGATCACGACTGGGTGACCATCCTGGCTGAGATGCACGTCCATTTCGAGCATCGTGGCACCCATCTCAATGGCCCGGTCAAAAGCCCGCAGCGTGTTTTCCGGTTCGTAGGCAGAAGCACCCCGATGTGCGATATTATGAATCAAAAGAAACCTCCACAATCCCGTGCGCTCGCGAATCCCCGGTCCAGCCGCCTAGATCGAGACCGAGGTCCGCTTCATGCATCGGTCGCGCCTATCCTCGTCAAAAGCCATCGATTTCAGGCCATTCCCACTTGGGATGGAAGTTGTATAGCAGAAAATACTGGTTGATGACGGCGTTCCCCCACCTGCTGACCATTGCCATGCCCTTTCCCTCGATCCACTCAACAGGATCCACCGGACTGGAAAAATCAACATAGTCATCCCAGGAGCCCTCAAACTTTCTTGGCCAGTTGCGTGCCAGGGGATGGTCGACAAGCCGGTGGCCTGTCGTCCGGAGTCGCTCGTGGGTGCGCCGCATCTTGCTCAGGACCGACACGCCATCCACCCTTATGTCCTCCCATCCGTCGAGCAGCGAGCCGTGCTTGCCCCATTCCACGTACACGACAGGACGCCCACCAGGTCGGTTGGCCACATCGACTGCCTGCGGCGAGGTGACCAGATGGCTGTGATAAAAGGCATACACGCCGGTCACCAGTCCCCCATCTGGATCGTAGGATACCCACACCTCCTCGTGATCACATGGCTCGCTATCGTCAGGAAAGTCGATGTCGTCCTCCCAGAACAGATGATATGCGATGATCGGCTTGTCGGGATGGATGATGGCAACCACATCCTTCAGGGGCAAGGGTTCAGTCGGCGTGGTGTACAGAAGCGGCGCGTACTCGATGACGCGCGCCAGCTCCTCATCGGTCGGCGGGCGGGAAGGATCGAGCGCCAATACCTTGGCATAGAGCTGGCGGGCGTCCTTGAGCCGGCTCTCCAGATGATGGGCAACCGCCTCGTCGTTCTTCTCCTTTGCCTTGGTCATTGCGGTGACAGAAATCTCATTCATCGTTGTGTCTGTGTTCCGGACGCACCCCACGACCAGGGCGAGAAAGATAACCAGGATGGGAATACACCTATCAGCCTTGTGCATCGCCCTACAACTGGAATCGCAGCAAATAGTCCAGCAAATCATCCAACGCGACGGTGTCCAAGCAGCAGCACTTGTCAGCCCTCCCGTAGTAGACGTGGAGCGTTCCCTCGCGGACGACGGCACCAGTCGAGAACACGACGTTGTCCACGTCCCCGATCCGTTCGTACTCCTCCTCCAGAGCCAGGATGGGGTTGTTTGGGTACCGAGCCAACTGCATCTTTAAGAACCTTGGATCTCCAGCAGAAACTGCTGGAGGCCTTCCAGATCGTCCGTGTTGATCAAATCGACTCCGGCCGCCACCAGCTCGCGCCACACTGCCTGGCGCGCCTGTGAGCGATCATCCGGCGTAGCCCAGAAACGCACCCGCTGTCCCTGGGCATGGGCAGTCTCGACGATGTCCCTCAGCTTCTGGCGTTCGCTTTCGGGCATAGGTCCCGTTCCTTGCCACATAAAGTGCGCGGTCCACTTGTCGCTGATCAGCGGGATGAAGGTGGAGGGAGCACCCGATTCCAGGTCATCGAGCCGGCCATCGTACCCGGCGTAGCGGACTGCCTCGCCAGCCATAGCCTCCCGCGCGCGGTTGCCGGAGACGATGACGACGATGGCGCCATCCTTCCCGCCATCGGGGCCAAACACGGTCAGCATCGCCTCATACTCCTCAAGAACCCGGCGCAGGGCAGTGTAGGTCTCCTCGGCGTCTGTCTTGATGTCAATAAGAAGCGTGAACTGCGGCCCCCCGGCGTATACGCGACCACCGTTTTTGCTCACACGCTCGCGCAACGGGTCGAGGTAGAGCGACCGTAGCGTCAGATCCTCCTCCACATCCTCGGGGTCGTGGGCAACCAATAGCTCCCCATCAACGAGGTGAACATCAGCCTCGACGCTGGTGAACCCGTGATCCAGTGCATCGTACAAGGGACGGTCATGCTCATAGTCGTTGTGAGCGTGAGCTTGCTCCAGGGGAACAACCTCGACAACAGGAGCGGCTACGCGACAGCCAGACAATGCTGCGGCCACCAGCGCGCCAAGCGACAGCAACAGGGCGATATGCCTTTTGAACCGCACGTCCCGGGTTCCTCGAGCTCCTCTCATCACAGGTGGTTGGTTCATGCACTCTCCTAAAACGTACAGTGCTGGGCGGTCTTGCCATTGACAAACCAGACCCAGCACCGACGGTTGGGCAGCCAGGCGTAGTGATCGCAATCAGGTTCAGGAAGCCCAGAGGAGTGATTTCTCCGTCGCTGGATCAAAGAACTGGGCCTTGTGGGTATTAAAGTCCAGATGCACCATGTCGCCGATCCTGAGACCCAGTCCGGGATCACACAGCACGTGAATATTGACGTCACCGATGCGGACGGTCAATAGGTCGTCCCGCCCCAGCGGCTCGACGACGTATACCTCGCCAGCGACGCCACTGTCGGTCACGCTGATATCCTCGGCGCGCATGCCCATGAGCACGCTGCCGCGTCCGGCCGCCTTCTCGCCCCGCTCCTGAGGGATGACGAGATCCATACCCTCGCGGCGAGAGTGATACGCGCCGTTCTCGCGGACCACCTCCGTGTCCCAGATGTTCATCGGCGGGTTGCCCACAAAGCCGGCGATGAAGAGGGTGCGAGGCTCGTCGTACAGTTCATCGGGAGGGCAATAAGCCTGCAGGACGCCGCCTTTGATGACGGCGATGCGATCGGCCATCGTCATGGCCTCCACCTGATCGTGGGTCACGTAGATGGACGTAATACCCAGTTCCATCTGCAGCCGCTTGATCTCACCGCGCATCGAAAGGCGCAGACGTGCATCCAGATTGGAGAGCGGCTCGTCAAAGAGCAGGATGTCAGGCTCCTTAACCAGGGCACGCCCGAGCGCCACGCGCTGCTGCTGACCGCCGGAGAGCTGTCCCGGTTTCCGGTCCATCAAGATGCCGATGCCGAGCATGTCAGCGACTGCTTGGGCCCGCTCCTGCATCCTCTCTTTCGGAACCTTTTTGAGCCGCATAGGGAAGGTCAGGTTCTCGAACACGCTCATGTGAGGATAAAGAGCATAGCTCTGGAACACCATCCCGATGTTGCGATCCTTGGGGAGCATGAGGTTGACCACCTGCTCATCAAAGCGCACGTTGCCCCGGGTGGGTTTGTAAATGCCAGCGATCATCAGGAGCGTGGTCGTCTTGCCACATCCGGACGGTCCCAGGAAAGCCACGAACTCACCATCCTTGACCTCCAGGGTAACCCCATCGACGGCCACTACCGCGCCAAAGTGCTTGGTCAAGTCTTCCAGCCGAACTCTCATTTGTCCATCTCCTCGTCGTAACTAGAGTGCCAGCAGATGCACGGGGGTGCCATGGAAACCGTCTTCCACTACCTACGCGCCGCCCTTGGTGCCTCCGCCAAAGATGCTCAACAGGTATTCCTGGGTGAAGATAAAAAAGATAAGCACCGGGATGAGCTGAAAGACGCCCACGGCGGCGATCTGGCTGTAGTTGACCGGCGCCGTATCCCCCGACAGCGCGCGGAGATAGGCCGAGATGGTGCTCTTCTGCTGGTCGGTGATGTAGGTATACGGAATGAGGTAGGCTCCCCAACCGCCGATAAAGGTAAAGATCGAAAGGGCCGCGATACCTGGCCTGATCGACGGAAGCATGATCTCCCACCAAACCCGCAGGCGCGAACAGCCGTCGATCAGGGCGGCCCGCTCCATGTCCCACGAGACGTTGTCAAAGAACCCTTTCATCAGCCACACGCCCAGCGGCAACTGCAGCGCGATCATCACCAGGCCCACGCCGCCAACCGTGTTATAGCCAAACCCACCGATGACGGGCAACTCCTTGCCGATGACGGGAATCTTGCCAATCTCGCGCAGAACAAAGTAGATAGAGATGAGCAACGTCGCGCTAGGGAAGGCATGCAGAATCAACGTCCCTCCGAGGAACGTCCTGCGGCCAGGGAAGCTGATGCGCGAGAGGGCGTATCCGGCCATAGCGGAGATCACGAGCACGCCCACCGTCAGCAGTACCGCCAGGAGAAGCGTGTTGAGGGTAACGCTCCAGATGAAGGGATCATCCCACAGGAACGACCAGTTTTCCAAGGTCAGCCCGCCGAATTTCCCGTCGCGGTCCACCGGGACAAGCCCGTAGGTGCGCTGCGAGAAAGTAGAGATTATAATCCAGAGATAGCCGACGACAACCGGGATCGTCAAGAGTGTCAGCAAAACCAGCGGCGTCGCATTAGCCAAACGTTGTTTCCACGTCATGATTTCCCTTCCTCCTTGGGTCACGGGATCACCTTGTGACCATAATCATAGGGCTTCTATCAAAGGCTCCTGCACAAGAACGTCGAAGCGGAAGAAACGCATATAGATTATGGACATGATGATGCCGATCGCCACCAACAACATGGCCAGCGCGGACCCGAACCCCCACTGGAAATTGCCCCAATAGTTGTTCAACGCCCTATGATAGGCCCATAACGCCCATACCTCGGTGTTACCCGCGCCGTCAGTCAGCAGCATGATCTGTTCGAAGGAGGTCAGCAGCGAGAGGGTCTGGTAGGTGGTGACGAAGAGAAGGGGCCAACTGATCATCGGCAGAATGACGTACCGGATGCGCTGCCAGAGCGTACAGCCATCCACCAACGCTGCGTTCATATAGTCTTTGGAAATCGACTCGATGGCCGAAGTGAAGACGATCATCCCAAAGGAGGCACCGATGAAGCCATTCGTCAGGACGATAAAGAGGAAGGGCTGGGTGCTGATCAGGTTCGATGGAGCCACGCCCAGCGGGCCCAGGACATGCCGATTCAGGATGCCGTGGGGGGCATCAGCGCCGATGAACTTCCACATCATGATGTAGGTGACGGACGGGGTGAGGCGTGGCAGTAACCACAGCGCCCGATAGACAAAACCGGCCCGCCGGGGGACGTGGGTGGACAACAAAGCCATCACTAACGCCATCCCGACGTTAAAAAAGCACAGCGTAACGACGAGGTACCTGACCGTCGTCCACAGATTGACCGCTGTGCTGGGATGTTTGAGGATCATGAGATAGTTCTCAAATCCTATCATCTCATAGTTCTTGAGGCCAGTGGCCGTAGTCATGTTGGTTAGCGAGATGCGGAAGAGGAGGATCACCGGGACAAAGAAGAAGACCACCGTGAGCAGCACGGCCGGCGACATGAACAGCAAAGGACTGGACATACGACGTAACACATCTCTGAACGTTGCCTTGGGTTGAGCGGGGAGACCCGCTTCTGACGTGGACACAGCCATAGCTCCCTCCCATTTAACCGGTGTCTGACCCAAAAGGTGGCAAAGGCGCAGGGCCAGGCCCTGCGCCTTTGCGCATATCGATCTACTCGAAAATCATAAAATCGGCCAGCTCGACCTTGAGCAGGTCGATGGCCTGTTGAGCAGCCTCCTCAGGCGTCAGTTCACCGTTCTCCGCCTTCACCATGCCATCCCAGATGATGTCAAAGTAGGTACCATACATCACGTGGTTAGGTGCATAGTAGTTATAGTCCAGCATGTAGAGGGTATCGGAGAGGAAGACATCCTGAGCGTAATCCTCGTAATCGGCCTGCTTCTTGTTCATGCCCAGGTGAGTGCTGCCGATGGCGTGCAGGGTGTTCATCTCTGCCGTGGAGGTCTTGGCCAGCACAGCGCACGCCAGGTCATAGTAGCCCGTGTCCCCGGTGGCTTCCTCGGAGACGATCATATAGACCAGCGGGTGCGACAGGGTCCCCGGCTTCTGGCCCGGCTCGCCGGCCGGTTCCAGGGCATAGCCGACGTTCTCGAACAGGTATTCCTGTCCGCCCAGGTCCTTGACATAGTTCTTCGCCCAGTCTGCCCAGTGCCAGACGCCGCCGTTCCAGAACATCACGTTGCCGTGGGAGACGGTGTCGTGCCAGATGGACCAGTCGGTGCCGATAAAGCCCTCTGGCGTGATCCCTTCCTCCACGACGCGGCGCTGGAATGCGTACCACTTGACTAGGGCTTCCTCGACGACCGCCAGCTTGTCCTGCACGGGGTCGTACAACCGGCCGCCAAAGGCAAAGTAGAACTGGAGGTGGTCACCGCCCTTGGACGGACGGTGCCAGAAGCCGTAGCCCGGCTCAACCACACCCATTTCAATGGCTTCCTTAGACGTTGCGATCATGTCGTCGAGCGTAAACTCGCCGCTCTTGATCCGGTCTGGCAGCGCCTCGACTTCCTCCTCCGTCCAGCCCATCTCCTTCAGCTTGGTCTTGTTAAAGAACATCGGCCGCGCCTCGGTATCCTGCGGCACAGCCCAGGACTTGCCCTGCCACTCACCGGCGAACCACAGGCTGTCGATCACGTCGTCAAACTCGGGGTACATGGTGCGGCACTCGTCAAAGGGCACGATATAGCCAGCGTTGGCCCACACCGGCACGTCTTCATGGCCGGAGCAGACGATGTGGGGAGCCGACCCGTCATCGGCCGCCAGGGTGAACTTTTTCTTATAGTCGGCCCAGCCAGCGTCGTCCCTCATGCCATCGACGATCACGCGCCTGGTATCGCCCTCGGCTTCGAGCATCTCGTTGACCAGTGGACCAGCCAACATCGGAGCCGTAACGCGATAGTGCTCCACCTCGTTCGCCTCGGCCCAGACCTCGACGTTGAATACCTCACCGCCGACCGGCACCTCCACCTCCACGGTCTGCACCACTTCCACTTCTGTCTGAACCTCAACCTCGACCGTCCTCTCGACGATCTTTTCAACCTCGACGGTCTCATATACGGTCTGGGGTTGGCAACTGATCAGCAGAACGCTCGACACGACCAGAGCTGTCACGATGGTCCAAAGTCCATGCTTTTTCATTTTTCTTCCTCCCTAGTATTCTTGAAATAGCTGTAGAGTCACGGCGCCCCGGTTTCCCCCAGGGCAGATGGGTTTCGTTTGACTATACCGTGCCATCACCTCCTTTCACAACTTTCCAGGTGTCTCTTGCCGTTTCCTCGCCTGACGGCAGCGATGAAAACGCAGAGACAGACACGCCTTCAACATCAAGCAGGAGTGGGAGGAGGTCCTGTACTCTCACGAACCACCAGCTCCGCTGGCAGAACCTCCGGAGCCACGTCCTCTTGATCTCGAACAAGCTCCAGCAACATGTGTATCAGCCGTTGGCCCATCAGGTCAGTTGGCTGTCGAACGGTGGTCAGCCGCGGATGACAATGTGTCGCATACTCCACGTCATCAAACCCCACAACCGACACTTCCTCCGGCACACGAACCCTGGCCTCTTGCAATGCGCCGAGCACACCGATGGCGGTCATATCGTTGAAGCAAAAGACAGCGGTCGGCAGTTGGGCTCGGGACAGCAGAATTCGTACAGATCCTTCCCCTCCTCGTAGTGTCCCGTCCCCGTCCACAATCATATGTTCGTCCAGAGGGATTCCATTATCAGCCAGCACTCGCTGATAGCCTGTCAGGCGGTCAAGGTTGCTGCGATAGCTGCGTTGATTGCCGATGTAGGCAATTCGCCGATGCCCAAGCCGAATCAGATGTTCAGCGGCCTGTCGAGCGCCAGCCACGTTGTCAGTAGAGACAGAATAGGGATAGGTCCGGCAGTTGGTCAGCACGATCGGCAGAGGAAAGCGGTCGCGCATCTGGAGATAGTCAGTGTCAATCTGTGAGCCAATCACGATGATACCGCTGGTGCGGCGTCCATGAAACGCGCCGACGACCTCCAATTCGCGATCGGGGTCAGTGTAGGAACTGCTCATAAGGACCGAGTATCCCTGCTCTTGGGCTACCTCTTCGATGCTCGTGACTAGATGGGTTAGAAAAGGGTCTGACGCTCTAGTAATCACCACACCAATAGTCGCCGTGTCTCGCGTTACCAGGCTACGAGCCAGCAGACTAGGCGTGTATTCCATTTCTTGCGCCAAACGGCGAATGCACTCCTTCGTTTCCTCGCTGATACGGGGATGATCGCTGAGAGCGCGGGAGACGGTGGAAGGTGAGACTCCTGCTGCCTTGGCGATATCCTTGATGGAAACTGCCATCCCCCATTGTCCTGGGCCGACATTTGCACTACGAGGGTTTTGCTACCCCGCAAAAGTGGGGTTTGTGCACACGTTTGCACGCAGAGATTTTACCACACATTATTCCCTGTGTCAAATCAACATGCCTGAAATTCAGTCATGATCCCTGACGTCTCATCGGGAAGGCGGTTTTCGTGGCAAAGACGGAAAGTCTGGCCCACCAGAAGCCGGTTTTCGGTCTGCCTCAGAGACGCTGTGTCATATGGCTCGCGTCGATAGGCTATCTGTGACCGAATCTCGGAATATGCAAGATGACCAAGAGCGGGATCACATTTCCAGTACGTGGCATTCAAATGCGGTGATATGGGCCAAATCGCACCCACAAATAGCTGTTACGCTGGCCGCTGGCCGACCGGCCCCCTACGTGGAAGTTTTGCCGCGGCCGCAGCACCCGTTTCACCACCGCTCAGGATCGCCCGCGCCGCGAGCAAGCCAGAGGCTGAAGCCTGCACCAATCCCCGCGTGATACCGGCGCCATCGCCGCACGCATACAGCCCTCGTATCTGCGTCTCCAGTGCTGGCGTTAGCTCCAGACGATTGGAGTAGAACTTGACCTCGACCCCATAGAGCAACGTATGATTTGAGCATACGCCAGGCATGACTTTGTCCAAGGCATGCAGCATTTCCAGGATATTTACAATGTGTCGATAGGGTAGAACCAACCCCAGATCTCCTGGAGCAGCGCTTGTCAGCGTCGGGGTGACGACGGAGCGGCTCAACCGCTGGGCATTGGTGCGACGCCCAGACTCCAGATCGCCCAACCGCTGCACCAACACGCCGCCGCTCAGCAGATTCGCCAGCCGGGCGATCGACTTGCCATAGGCCACCGGGTCGTCAAAGGGCTCGGTAAAGTTCTTGCTAACCAAGAGAGCAAAGTTGGTGTTGGAGGTCTTGCGATCGGCGTAAGAATGACCGTTGACGGTGATCACGTCGCCCGCGTGTTCCAGCGTCACCTCCCCGTGAGGACATACGCAAAAGGTACGCACCAGATCATCGAAAGTAGGAGAATAGAACAGAAACTTGAATTCGTACAGGAGTTGAGTGACCGGCTCTGTCACCACCGCCGGCAACTCCACCCGAACCCCCAGATCCACAGGATTGCAGCTCAGCGTCAGACCCAGATCGGCTGCCAGCAGTTTTAGCCAATCCGCACCTTCCCGCCCTGGCGCGATGATCACGCGCGGCGCTTCAAACACCTCGCCCCGCTCCGTCTCGACGCCAACGATGCTGCCATTCTCGGTCAGCACTCGCGCTATCGGTGTCCGCATCGCCACATGGACGTTCCGCTCGACCAAGTCGTCGTACATCCGCCCCATAATGACGGCGCAGCACTCTGTGCCAATGTGACGGATGGGCACCGAGATGAGGCGCAATCCAGCCATCACATCCCTCTGCCGCAGCGAATCGTACCCATCGGTGTGCGCGCCGTACACATTCTTGCTAGCGCCATAGTCAACGTACGTGTGGTCCACCTCATTGATCAGCGCCTGCGCCTGCGCCTCCCCCAGCAACTCCCCCAGGTGTCCCCCGGAAGCGGGCGAGAGGGTCAATTTGCCATCGCTGAACGCCCCTGCCCCGCCCCAGCCGCTCATGATCGAACAGGGCCTGCAATACACGCATTCAGTGCCCTCGCGGGCGGGACAGCGACGCTTCTCGATATGCGGCCCTTTGTCAAACATGGCCACCCTGAGGCTAGACTTGCGGCTCAGTTCGAGCGCGGCAAAAATGCCGGCCGGCCCTGCGCCGACGATGATCACGTCGTATGTCTGTTTGGGCATTTCCCTCTCCCAGCACACCAAGCACGCGCGAAATCGGAGCCAGGTTGATTATGGCACAAAAGGTCAGTTTGTCCAGCATAAAGAGTCAATCGCTCACTCAGATTGGAAAAAACCTCCTTGCATCCTGTTCTCCGCCTGCTATAATGCCCCTCGATGAACGACGCGCTCGTCCCCAGCCACCGGAGCTCCCGCACCATCACGGCCGCATTGCTCATCCTGCTCGTCGCGGCGGGATTGCGGCTATATCGCCTGCCTGAACTCCCTGTCGGCCTTCACTACGATGAAGCTGCCAACGGCATCCTGGCTAACGAGATCGCACGGGGTGACAAGACCCCGGTCTTTATCTCTTCCTACACTGGCAAGGAGACCCTGTTCTTCTACTGGGCCGCGCTGTGGATACGCCTGCTGGGCCGCACGACACTGGCCCTGCGGCTGAGTGCGGCTCTGATAGGGCTGGTAACCGTCGCAGCGACCATCTGGGCAACCAGGGAGTTGCTGCACGGGCAACGAGGCGCGAAATGGATAGCCCTTGTCGCCGGGGCTTTCCTCGCCACATCCTTCTGGCACCTCGTCCTGAGCCGTTACGGGTTTCGGGCCATAACTCAGCCGCTCTTGCAGGCTCTGACCGTCGCGGCGCTATGGCGAGGTCTGCGCCTGTCCAGGGAAGAGGACGAAACGAGAGCTGGCAGCAAGAAAAAACGCACCGGCTGGATTCTGTGGCTAGCCCTGGCAGGGCTCTTCTGTGGCCTGACCGCATACACCTACCTGGCTGCCCGCGCGTTTCCTATCCCACTAGCGGCGGCGCTGTTGGTCCTCCTTTACACCGACCGGGACCACCGCCCGGTCCGCCTCGGTCAATCTATCCTGTTTGTCGCCGTCGCCGCCCTTGCCCTGACTCCGCTGGCTCATTACTGGCTGACGCACCCCGGCAGCTTTCTAACCCGCGTGGAGCAGGTCGGTGCCACCAATAGCGCCGAGGCGTGGGCTGGGCTGCGCGCCTGCCTGGGGATGTTCTTCCTGCGCGGCGACCCCTACGTCCGCTTCAACATACCCGGGCGCCCACTTGTCGACCCCATCACCGCGGTGCTCTTTATCTTGGGCATCATCAGCCTGTTCAAAAGATCCAACCCGGAGACCGAGCCCGCCCGATCCGGCAACCGGTATCCAGGTCAAAGCCCTCTGCACCGTGCTTCCCGCGCTTTCCTTCTGGCCTATCTCCCAGTTATGCTCCTGCCCAGCGCTCTCGCCGTGGGCGACATCACCCCTAGTAACCTGCGGGCGGCTGGTCTTTTGCCCTTTGTCTATCTCTTTCCCGCCCTCGGTCTCTCGAGCCTCGGATCCGCACTCTCTAGCCTCTGGCCCTGGACACCACCTCGCTGGACCTCAGTCATCGGACCTAGGGCCTTGATTTGCGTGATTCTCACCTTGATGACGCCCATCACGGCGTTCGCTTACTTCCGCAATTGGGCGTCCTCGGCAGACCTATATTACACCTCCGACGGGGATCTCGCCGACGTGGCCGCCTTCCTCAACCAGGCCGATTTGAGCGACACGACGCCCTACGTCGCCAGCATTCACTACCGCCACCCCACCCTGGCCTTCCTGGCCGAGGATTACGGGATCGTCCGCTGGCTCACCGGGGGGAGCACGGTCGTTTTCCCAGCGCAGGGGAAAACACTGCTGGTATTCCCCCACTCCGCCGCCCAGGACCTGACCTGGATCGAGACCCTGTTGCCGTCTGGCAACCGCGTCGTTGAGGGCGTGCCTTTGAGCCCAGACAACAAGCCTGCTTTCCACGCCTACCAGATCACCACCACGACCACAGAGACAGCAACACCTGGAGATCCCTTGATCCCCACCCACCCCCTGATCGCCAACCTGGCACACGTCATCCGGGTACTTGGCTACGACGTGGTCGGCGAACCCCGCTCCGGCGGGAGCCTCGATGTGGCCGTATGGTGGCAGGTGCGGAACCTGCCCAATGCGGGGGACTATGGTCCGGTCGCCCGCCTAAACGATCCTTGGGGCTTCACTTGGGGCGAGACCCAGCCCTTCCACTATCCATCGGAGCAATGGGCGCCCGGAGAACTGGTGATCGATCACCTCTCGATCCCAGTAGCGCCCGGGTCGCCACCGGGCGATTACGTGGTGCGCTTCAGCCTCTATTCGGCCAGCGCCAACTCGTCTCTACCCGTGCTCAACGAGGCCGGGCGCTACGCTGGCACCGGGGTGCGATTACCCGTCCACCTCACGCGCGCCGCTGCACCGCCTGATCCCCAGGCTCTCCCCATCCGCCGCCGGCTGGACGCTCCCGTCGACGGGCTGACCCTGCTGGGCTACAACCTCGATACGACGACTGCATTGCCCGGCGAGCGACTCTACCTGACGCTCTTTTGGAAGGCTGGGCGGGCAGTCCAGCCTGATCTTCAAGTCGTTCTTGCTTTGGATGAGCAAACCTTGTACGCCGGCGGTCCCGTACACGGCGCATACCCCACATCCGAGTGGACGACCGGAGAGATCGTCCAGGACCGTTATGCCCTCCGGATACCGCGCCAGATGGAGCCGGGCGATTTCCCGCTCCAGTTTGCGGCCAGCGATCCCGCGACGGGCTCAGGGCCAACTCCCATCTTGGAGCTGGGAATCGTCACGGTGGAACCGATCGATCGGGCCTTTGACATCCCACCTATCACCCATCCCCTCACCGTCACCCTCGGCGGCGGTGTTCAACTGCTGGGCTACGACCTGTCGAGTGAGAGCGCTGCCCCTGGCGACACGCTCACCCTCACCCTGTTCTGGCAGGCTCTGGCGGAAATGGAGGAGGACTATACGGTGTTCACCCACCTGCTGGCGCCCGATGGCTCGACGACCGCTCAGCGGGACAACCATCCCGTCCAGTCCACCTATCCGACCAGCCTGTGGACAGACGGCCAGATCGTCACCGACGTCTATGAACTTGCGGTGGCCGACGATGCGGCTCCGGGGCCACATCGACTGGAGGTGGGGATGTACATTGCCGAGACCGGCGACCGGCTTTCCACCAGCACCCCCGATGACGCAATAACCCTGCAGACCATCACCATCGCCAATCCCTAACCCATCGCCGAGGCCACGTTCATCCCGCCATCCACCACGAACACTGAGCCGGTGACATAGTCAGACGCCGAGGATGCCAGATAGAGTGCCAGACCGGCCACGTCCTCCGGCTCGCCAAAGCGGCTCAGCGGCACCCGGTTCAGAATCGGCTCCGCAATCTGCGGCGTCTGCCACAGCACCTGGCTGAAGCGGGTCCTGATCACGCCCGGGGCAATGGCATTGACCTGGATGTTGGCGTGACCCAATTCCATCGCCAGGACCTGTGTCAACATAATGATGGCTGCCTTGGAGATGCTGTACACCCCCATGCCGGGCGATGGTCGCAGCCCGGCTATGGAGGTCAGATTGATGATCTTGCCCCCGCCCTGGGTCTCCATATGCGGCACCACCGCCTTGCACATCCGAAAGACCCCTTTCGCATTCGTATCCAGGATCTTGTCCCACTGGCCCTCGCCGGCGGACAGCAGCGGCCCAAAGTGCGGATTGGTGGCTGCGTTGTTCACCACCACGTCGATTCGACCATAGGCCTCCATCGTCCGCGCAATCAGCGCCGCCACCTCGTCCGTGCGTCCCACGTGAGCCTGAAAAGGCAGCGCCTCACCGCCCGTGGCCTTGATCTCGTCTGCCGTGTCCTTGACGTTCTCTAGCTTACGGCTGCTGACCACCACTTTCGCTCCGGCCTGAGCCAGTCGCAGGGCGATGGCGCGGCCAATGCCCCGGGACGCCCCCGTGATTACAGCCACCTTGTCTTCCAACGAGAATTCGGCCATGCCACTCTCCCTCCTCCGACCTTTGCCCGAAAACAAAAGCCCGCCACACGATGGGCGGGCTTGGTTAACGTCTCCATCGAGTACGCTCTAGGTCCTACTCCGCTTCCCAGCGCAGGACCAATTCCTTGGCCGCCCGCACCTCGTCCAACCGGCGCACCGGTGCCTTGTGTGGCGCTTCGTGCAGCAGGTCGGGATTCGTGCGTGCTTCTTCGGCGATGGACAGCAAAACGCCAGCGAAAGCATCCAGTGTCTCTTTGCTCTCCGTCTCCGTAGGCTCGATCATCAGCGCCTCGCGAACGATGAGGGGAAAATAGTTGGTCGGCGGGTGAAAACCATAGTCAATGAGCCGCTTGGAGATATCGAGAGCGTGCACGTCCGGCGCCCCCTCGATACGACCTTCACACACGAACTCGTGCATACAGGTGCGATCATAGGGCACTGGATAGGTGTCCTTGACCCTTTCCTTGAGGTAGTTAGCGTTGAGCACCGCGTACTCCGCCACCCGGCGCAGGCCGGCGGCCCCCAGGATCCGGATATAGGTGTACGCCCGCACCAGCACCCCAAAGTGACCGTAGAAGGCCTTTACCCGGCCAATCGACTTTTGCGGATCGGTAAAGGTGTATACCGGCTCCTCGTTGGCCGATTTGTCCACCTCCACGCCGACGATGGGCGCTGGAAGAAAGTCCACCAGGCTCTCAGAGGCGCCCACGGGCCCAGAGCCTGGTCCACCGCCGCCGTGGGGCGTGCTAAAGGTCTTGTGCAGGTTATAGTGCAGGACATCAAAGCCCAGGTCGCCCGGACGGGCGATGCCCAGCAGGGCGTTCATGTTCGCCCCATCGCCATACATCAGCCCCCCGTGCCCGTGCACCAGCGCCGTTATCTCTTCCACATTCTCGTCAAACAGGCCCAACGTGTTCGGATTGGTCAGCATCATACCCACCAAGCGGTCGCTGTGCTCCTCACAGGCCGCCTTTAGCGCCGTCATGTCAACGTTACCCCGCTCGTCCGAGGGAATCTCTACCACACGCAACCCACTCATCGAGGTTGTGGCCGGATTCGTGCCGTGCGCCGAGTCCGGGACCAGGATCACGTCCCGCTGATCGTGCCCCCGATCCAGATGGTAGGCACACATCATCAGCACGCCCGTCAGCTCGCCGTGGGCCCCCGCCGCTGGCTGCAGGCTGACGCCAGCAAAGCCGCCGATCTCTTTGAGGAACTCTTGCAGATGATACATCAAGAAGAGCGCTCCCTGAACTGTATCCTCGTCCTGATAGGGATGCAGGCGGGTAAATCCCGGCAGGCGAGCCATATCCTCGTTGATCTTGGGGTTGTACTTCATCGTGCAGGAACCCAGTGGATAGTACCCGATGTCGACCGCGTAGTTCATCTGAGAGAGGCGCGTGTAGTGACGGACAAGGTCAATCTCGCTCACCTCCGGCAGCGGTAGGTTCTCCCGCACCAGGCCAGCAGGCAGTTCAGCAGGCGGCACATCGAGGGTCGGCAACACAGCCGCACAGCGACCGGGATGGGAAATCTCAAAAACTAGAGGTTCGGTCACGACGCCACCTCCTTTAACGCTTCCACCAAAACGTCGATCTCATCACGAGGGTTCATTTCCGTCACACACAGAAGCATGTGATCCGCCAGGTCAGGGTAGTCCCGACCCAGGTCATAGCCACCAACGATGCCCCACGCGTCCAGTAAATAGTCGTTGATCTCGCTCACCGGACGCGGACAGCGCACCGCAAACTCTTTGAAGAAAGGCCTGCCGTCGATGGCGGCAAAGCCATCGATCTCTACGATCCGCTGTTGGGCGTAGTGAGCACGGTGATAGCACAACTCTGCCACTTGCCGCATCCCACACTTGCCCAGCGCCGCCATATAAACGGCTGCCGCCAGGGCCACCAGCCCCTGATTGGTGCAGATGTTGGACGATGCCTTCTCACGCCGGATGTGCTGCTCTCGGGTCGAGAGCGTGAGCACAAAGCCGCGGCTACCATCCGCATCGCAGGTCTGACCCACCAGCCGGCCCGCCATCTTGCGCACATACTTTTCACGGGTGGCGAAAAAACCCAGGTATGGGCCGCCAAAGTTCAGCCCGGCACCCATCCCTTGACCATCTCCCACCACGATATCGGCCCCCAACTCCCCCGGCGGCTTGAGGAGCCCCAGTGCAACGGGATCGGTCACGACGACCAGCAGTGCGCCAACAGCGTGCACTGCCTCGGCTAACTCGCTCAAATCCTCCAACCGCCCAAAAAAGTCCGGATACTGGACGATGACACACGCGGTATCTGTGTCGATCAGCTCGGTCAGCACTGCAGTGTGATCCTCGTCTCCCATGATCGTCAGCCC
Source organism: uncultured Anaerolineales bacterium (assembly GCA_964444825.1). Taxonomy (GTDB): domain Bacteria; phylum Chloroflexota; class Anaerolineae; order B4-G1; family B4-G1; genus CAYUIS01. The sequence continues at coordinate 44,662 of CAYUIS010000023.1, forward strand.
CATCCCTTGGGTGTAGGTGCGCACCACGGCCCGATACTCGGGATGAACAAAGGGAGACACAACCACTTTGCGCCGTTTCATCCGGTGAACACTCACCGCAGCAATGACGGCCTCGGCGGTGGCGGTGGCGCCGTCATAGTGAGATGCGTTGGAGACCTCCATACCGGTCAGGTTACAGATCATCGTCTGGTACTCGAATATGGCCTGAAGAGTCCCCTGGCTGATCTCTGGCTGGTAGGGCGTGTAGGCGGTATAGAACTCGCCCCGGCTGATGACGGCATCCACCACGGCGGGTACAAAATGCTGATAGGAACCGGCTCCCAAGAAGCAAGGCCCCTCGTCCGTGGTGAGATTCGCCCCAGCCAGCGTCTCCATCTCCCAGCGCGCCTCCATCTCCGAAAGCGCCGGAGGAAGGTTGAGGGTAGGAAAGATGACGTGCTCCGGCACGTCCTCAAAAAGCTCCTCGATGGACCGAACGCCTATGGATGCTAACATAGCCTTCCGGTCCTCGCTTGAATGCGGGATATATGGCATAACAGGCACCTCCGTGCCAATGAGGATAGCAGAGAGACGACAACCTCTCCGCACAGTCAATCTTGATTAGTCGAAAGGGTGCTTCTAGCCCTCTTCCTCTGCTACGAACGCTTCATAGGCATCCCCGTCCATCAGATCGTCGAACTCGGCCGGATTGGAAGGACTGAAGCGAATCAACCAGCCATCACCGTAGGGATCCTGGTTGATCGTCTCTGGCGTGTCCTCCAGTTCCTCGTTTATGGCGGTGATCTCGCCGCCCATCGGCATATACAGGTCAGAGGCAGCCTTGACCGATTCTACAACGCCAAAGGGCTCCCCCTTCTCAAAAACATCGCCCACGTCGGGCAGTTCCACGTAGACGACGTCGGAGAGAGAATCTTGAGCATGATCGCTGATGCCACAGACAATCTCGCCTTCGTCCTGCCGAACCCACTCGTGGCTCTCTGCATAACGCGCGTTTGCTTCCAGTTTCATCGTTATCACTCCTCAGTTGGGCTTCTCACCAGGCCTTTGGCAGGCCTGCGCACATATTATACCCAATGCACCTCACATGGCAACCTTAGTTGGGGCCGCTTGCAATTGCGCCACCTGTAGGTATAATGAATATCCAGGGGATCAACAGAACCTATGCTGCGTGGATTATTGAAAAAGGTCGTTGGTGACGCCGATCAGCGCGAGATCGCTCGATTGCAAAAGGTGGTCGAACAGATCAATGCGCTGGAGTCGGCGTTCGAACCATTGGACGACGCTCAACTGCGCGCCAAGACGGACGAGTTCGTGGGCCGGCTAGCCGCGGGTGAGACGCTGGACGATATTCTCGTCGAGGCATTCGCAGCCGTGCGCGAGGCCGCCAAACGCACCATCGGTATGCGCCACTATGATGTACAATTGATCGGGGGCATCATCCTCCACCAGGGCAAGATAACCGAGATGAAGACCGGTGAGGGCAAGACCCTCGTTGCTACCCTGCCCCTCTACCTCAACGCCCTACAGGGTAACGGCGTTCACCTGGTCACACCCAACGACTACCTCTCCAAGGTCGGTGTCCAGTGGATGGGACCGATCTACCACGCCCTGGGCCTGTCGGTGGGAGTGATCCAATCGGCCGCCGCAGACGCCAGTCGTGGTTCCTTCCTATTCGACCCCGACTACCCCTCGACAGATGACCGCTACTTGCGGCTGCGCCCCGTCCCGCGGCGCGAGACGTATCGGGCCGATATCACCTACGGCACCACCAACGAGGTTGGA
>CAYUIS010000024.1:0-32164 GCA_964444825.1 uncultured Anaerolineales bacterium
GTTGGCGTGCTGGTCGGGTTCTGGCTGGGGAGAATAAGCGCCAAAAGGAGGTGAATGGGCCAAAAACGGACTGCTTTGATCGTCTCTAGATGACCGTGCTGATTGTCGTGCCCCCAACCAATGGACGGCAGCGCCATTAGGCTTTGTGGGTGCCTGCCATACCTGGTACAATGTAGTTGGCCGAGGAGAAGGTGAGAATGCTCATCGATGTATCGATGACAATAGAACAAGGTTCAGTCTTCCGCCTGGGGACGCCAGCAGTTGAGATTGCCTCGCGCAGGTTCTATCATGAATCGGAGGGAGAATACGAGTCGACCCTGCTTTCCTTCTCAACCCATACCGCAACACATGTAGACCTTGTGTTCACCGAAAAGCGCCTAGATCCTGGAAGAATGATCGGGACGGGGAAGCTGATCGATGTTACTCAAGTCTCTGGAAGCGGAATCCGGTTGGATGATGTCAAGCACCAGGTAGACGTTGAAAGCGGAGACTTTGTGCTGTTCAGAACAGACTGGAGCGAGTTTGCTGGGACTGACAAATACTATGACCATCCTGAGCTTTCTCTTGAAGTCGTTCAGTGGCTTGTCTCAAAGAGCGTCAACGCTGTTGGAATCGATGCACTTGGGCTAGGTCGAGACCGTAGGCATGGGGAATATGACAGGCTGTTGGCCAGAAACGACATCTTTGTTATCGAGAACCTAGCAAACTTGTCTGCGATACCCAAGAAAGAGTTCAACGTATATTGTTTCCCGTTGAAAATCGAAAACACCGATGCCGTCCCAGCAAGAGTTGTAGTTGAAATCGAAAAGAACGGCTAACACGTTGCCAATGTGCCCTGAACAGGGGCAGGACAAGAACTAGTGGCAGATTTGACAAGTCCCCAGTGCTTATGTACAATCAAAATTGCTTCAGGCGGAGGGGAACGCAGGTGACCATGGCAGCGACAGCGAGGCTCGGATCGCCGATGACTCCATGCGTGTCCCGCTCTCAAAACCATAGACCATAGAAAAGGGAGGATAGAGATGAAAGGCAAGCTTCTTAGGGAGAAGGGGAATTCAGTACTCAGGGCGGCTATGATCTCTACGATGTTGGTTGTAGTGGTTATGGGATCAACGATGTGTGCACCATCACCGCAAGGCGCGAAGGAGGGCGCCACTCTGGCGATCGAGCATTTCAGTGTCATTGAAGGCACGACCTGGTCTGGAGCCCACGATCGCGCAGGAAAGCGAATCGCTGAGAAATATCCAAATGTCGAATATGTCTACCGAGAGGAAGTAGGCCCCGACCTCACAGTTCCCTACGCCGAAGAGTTGATCGCTGATGGGGCCAGCATTGTCGTGGGAAACGCAGAGTTTATGGGCCTGCCCTTGAAGGATATCGCTGATGAATACCCCGATGTGTATTTCGTGTCCATCATTGCCAGCGATCTGACCACGAAGCAGAACTTTATCAGGCTCTTCCCCAGGCAATATCAGGCCCTGTATCTGGAGGGGCTCATCGCTGGGGCGTTAACCGAATCGGGCAATATAGGCATCGTCTCGGCATTCCCGTGTGTTCAGGTAATCAGGCGGCAGGCCGGCTTTTACCTAGGGGTGCAGGATGCGGCAAAATTGCTCGGCAAAGACATCACCGTGTACGTCAAGTATTCCGGTGACTGGTATCTACCCCAGGAAGAGCGAGATATCGCGGCGACCTTGGTGGATCAGTACGATGTTGATGTCCTGACCCAGCAGACCGATTCCGGGTCCCCCCTGGACGTTGCCCAAGAAAAGGACATTTGGTTCGTAGGGAAGGACATGGACATTGTAGGCTTCTACGGCTGGTCGGACACGGACACCGTGGCCGTGTCGTTCGACACCCGCTGGGAAGTTCTCTACAACAAAATCGTTCAGGATTGGTTGGCTGGCGAAAAGAACCCAGAGACCGTGCTATACATGGGCATGGAGTCCACAATGACCCTTGCTGATGGCACGGAGATTGCGACCGTTGACATCATGAACGACAATAAGGTGGGCGTTGACGCCATCAGTCCGGCAGCACTCCCATTGATCCCGGATGAGATCATCGATCTCGTTGAGCAGCGAAGGGACCAGATGATGAAGGGGGAGTGGGATCCTTTCACCGAGCGCGAGTTTGTGAGCAACGGAACGGGCTTGGATTTGGAGGGAGTGCCGGTTCCAGCAGCGGGGACAGTGGTCAAGCCGGCTGGTGAGGAGCCGACTGCCGAGTGGCTGCTTTCAGAGTTCAACTTTGATCTGGAAGGAACACTGGTACTTGAGTGAGGCAAAGTCTGCTGGTTTCTACCGACCGTGTTGATGGTTAGCAGCCGTTACTAGCCAAGAGGTATGAGGCTCCTATTCTTGAGGGTAAGACTCCCGAAGGAGGGAGCCTCATTCCTATTATGCCGTATGGTGTTGGCCAAAGTGTAGACCCTGGCACCAAAGACAGAGGGGTTTCTGCTCACGAGATCAGAGTAAGGGACACAGGTACAAAAGAGATTTATGGAAGGGATAAAACGTGGAGAGACGGTCCTAGAGGCGCGCGGAATCACAAAGAGGTTTCCAGGGGTCATTGCGAATGACTGTATAGATTTCCAGATAAAGGCGGGCGAAATTCACGCAGTCCTCGGGGAGAACGGCGCCGGAAAAACCACCTTGATGAACATCCTGTTCGGGTTGCTGCAACCCGACGAAGGCGAGATTTATATCGGTGGCAAGAGGGTCAGATTCAGATCGCCTCTGGATGCCATCGATCTGGGGGTAGGGATGGTTCATCAACACCGCAAACTGGTGTCCGCTCACACGGTGATCGAGAATATCATCCTCGGGCATCCAAGGGCTGGGAAGATCCTCAACCTGAAGAGGGCGGCGGCGGAGGTGCGGGAACTCTGTGAGAGATACGGGTTCAAGATCGACCTCAGAGCAAAAGTCTGGCAACTTTCAGAGGGGGAAAAACAGGCGACAGAGATACTAAAGACCCTCTATCGCGGGGCAGAGGTCCTCATCTTGGACGAGCCGACTTCGGCGCTGACGCCCCCTGAAACAAAGACCCTCTTGGCATCCATCGAAGCTATGGCTAGAGATGAACTCACCATAGTCCCATTTATCACACATAAGCTCCCCATAGTGTTGGCGATAAGCGACAGGGTGACGGTTCTGAGGCGTGGAAAAGTCGTGGCCTGTCTAGCGACCGAGCACGCAACGGAGAAGAGTCTGGCTAAGGAAATGGTGGGGAGAGAAGTCATCTTTAGGATAAAGAGGACAAAGGTAGAGAAGGGGGAACCTATACTCCAGGTAGAAAACCTCTCTGCCTCTAGCGACAAGGGTCTTCTGGCTTTGAACGGCGTTTCCTTTTCTATACGTGAGGGCGAGATCTTTGGCATAGCCGGGGTGTCTGGCAACGGGCAACACGAGTTAGCCGAGGTTCTTGCGGGTCTTCGAAGGGCGGAGGGAGGTAGGGTGATTCTCGCGGGGACAGAGATCACTCATTCCTCCAGCTTGGAAAGATGGCAGATGGGCGTAGGGTACATTCCCTGCGAACGTGTAGACGTGGGTTCGATCGGTGATTTCTCCCTGGTGGAGAATATCGCGATGAACTTTTACTTTGACGACGAGTTCTCCAAGCGAGGGCTTGTGGACTATGGGAAGATACGAAAGCTCACGGAAGAGATCATCTCAGAGTACAACGTGGCCGCTCCGAGTCCAGACATTAAGGCCAGAAACCTCTCCGGAGGAAATCTCCAAAGACTCATCCTTGCACGCGTGCTCTCACGCAGACCGCGGCTTCTGATCGCTCACCTTCCAAGCCAAGGACTTGATGTGGGGGCGATAGAGTTCGTTCGAAATAAGCTTATGGAGGCGAAGGAGGAAAAAGCCGGCATTCTGCTCATCTCCGAGGATCTTGATGAGATTCTATCGTTGAGCGATTGGGTGGCGCCGATTTATGAGGGAGAGTTTATGGGCATCATCCCGGGGGAGGAGGCCAAGAGAGAGAACGTGGGCGCTATGATGGCTGGTTTGCGCCCCCCCTCTGTCCGCCCCAATGGGGGGAAGGAAGGGGGGAAGAGACATGAGGATCGGTAGCTACGAATTAAAGATCGAGAAGAGGTTGACGCTAACCGGTTGGGAGGCAGCGGCCATATCTATCTTTGCCATAGTCTTTGCTCTCGTGCTTTTCAGCATCATTTTTATCCTGGCCGAGGTGAACCCGCTGTTAGCTTATCTGGAGATTTTCTCCTACGCCTTTGCAAACCCTTATGGCCTGCCCCTGACGATCAACAGGTTCATATTCCTATTGTTGTGTACGTCCGCGTTCATCGTCCCATTTAGAGCTGGGCTCTGGAACATTGGGATGGCGGGACAGCTCTACGCTGGGGCGTTGGGCGCTTTTGCAGTCCTGTTTGTATTCGGCGGGAAGGAGTCTCATAGCTCGGATCTTGCCCCTGGAATCCTCATTCCACTCATGTTGATCGCAGCAGCCTTGGGCGGCGCAGCGCTGGGAGCGATTGCCGGGTTTCTGAGAGGTAAGTACAACATCAACGAGATTGTGGTGACCATGATACTGAACTTTATTACTTTCTGGCTGGTGGCACACATGATCAAAGAGGGCGGGCTCTTTATGAACCCTGGTGGGAGAGGTGAAAGCTTTGAGCTGCCCCCTTCTGTGTACGCCCCTCTGATCATGGGCGTCCCCTTCACAATTTTTCTCGCCCTTGGGGCAGCCGTGCTGCTGTATTTCTTGTTCGCCAAAACCAAAATTGGATATCAAATCAAGGCCTACGGTCACAGCCCGGCCGCGGCCAGATATGCTGGGATAAGCACGGTTATGATACCGCTTTTGGTCTACATTATGGGAGGGGCTCTGGCCGGTTGGGCTGGGTATCACTATTTCGCCGCGGTTCCCGGCGTCTACAAGATTGCGAGGACCTATGGTTTTTTTGGCGATCTCGCTTTCTATGGGATAATCTGTGGGCTGATTTCCCTTGGAAACCCTCTAGCGGCGATTCCGGTGGCGCTGCTCTTTGGAGGGTTGTCCGTAGGAGGCAGACTTGTTCAAGGGAAACTCCACATGAGCTTTGGCGTGGACTATGGTCTGCTAGGCGTTTTGATGATTTCTCTCGTCGCTTTTCAGTTCTTTTATCGCTACAGGATCGTATGGGTAAAAACAGGGGAGAAGAGTCTAGATGTGGGAGTTTATCGCTAGAAGTCTGGAAGCCTCAACGATTTTCACCTTCGCTGCTCTCGCCGAACTCATCGGTCAGCGCTCAGGAGTTCTGAACGTTGGCGTTGAGGGAGTGATGCTTTTCGGCGCCACCTTGGGCTTTATGGCCGCTCAATCCACCGGAAGCTATTTGCTTGGCTTCTTGGTGGGAATTGCTATCGGAGGCCTGCTCGGCCTTCTCCACGGGTTCTTTTCCATATCGCTGGAGGGCGACCAGGTTGTGAGCGGGATGGGCATATGGATCCTTGGCTTTGGCCTCACCACCTACATAGGCAACCCATACACCGGGCCATTGGGGATGGAGAGGATACCGACTATCCTGGGTGTTTCCCCGTTCTTTTACGTTGGAGTGGCGCTTGTAGTCGTCTCGTGGTTCGTGCTCTCCAAGACGAGCTTGGGGCTGAGGATAAGATCGGTGGGGGAGAATCCTTCGGTCGCCGAAGTTTCAGGGATAAGCGTCGCGAAAACTCGTTATCTCTGTGCAACCGTCGGTGGGATGCTCATGGGGCTTGCGGGTGCGATCTACTCTCTGGACTACAATCCGGTCTGGAACTATAATTTTCTTATGGGCTGGGGTTTCATCGCTCTGGCCCTCGTCTTTTTCTCTATGTGGAATCCATTGATCCTGCTCGGTGGTTCGTTGCTTTTTGGAACCCTGTGGCAACTTTCACTCAACCCACAGTTGGTACTACCTGGCCTTCTGTCCAGGTATGTCTGGAGAATGATTCCCTTTGTTATAACCCTAGGGGTTTTGCTGCTCATGTCAACAAAGTGGTTTAGGACCAGGTGGGGGGCAGCAAGGCCCGAAGCGCTCGGACAGCCTTACGTAAAGGAGTGAGCGCAAAGTATTGGTAGTCTTCCCATTTCTCTTGTTTTTCTGGAGGGACCGGATTGCTCAGCAGGTGTAGCACACAGGGCGGCTGAAACGGCAAGGACCCGGTCTCTGGAGGTAATACACATGCGAGTTCCAACGCCTGGACTTTTTCCTTTCGACTACGCAAGACCTACTTCGCTCTCCGAGGCCTGTCGTCTTCTAGCCGAGCACGGCGGCGAGGCGCGTCCCTTTATGGGCGGTACCGACATCTTTGTTCAGATGCGCGATGGTGCAGTGCACCCGGGCGTTTTGGTGGACGTCAAGCATCTGCCCGGGATGCGCGATATAAGGTGGGACGATACAGGAGGGCTGACGATCGGTGCGGCGGCCACGATGAACGACATCGCGCGTCACCCCGACGTACGAACGCGCTATCCGCTGTTGGCTGAGGCGGCCAATTCGGTTGCGTCGTATCAGGTGCGCAATCGAGCCACCATCGGCGGCAACCTGTGCAACGGTTCTCCCTGTGCCGATATCGCTCCGGCTTCTCTGGTGCTGGAGGGACGGGTTCTTCTCCAGGGCGCGGACGGGGAACGAGAGCTGGGGATGGACGCGTTTTTCCTCGGCCCCGGTGAGACCTCGTTGCGGACGGGCGAATTGATGACGGCCGTGCGCTATCCACCCCCGCTGCCCGATTCGGCTGGCCGTTACCTCAAGCTGGGCCGCAGCAAAGCCGGAGACCTCGCCATCGTCGGCGTGGCCGTTCTCGGCTTCCCTGCCGGCGGGACGCCCTCGGGATACCGGTTCCGTATCGCGTTGGGCGCCGTCGCGCCGACCGCAATACGGGCGCCAGCCGCAGAGGCGGTTTTGGCGCAGAACCCGCCAGGTGAAGAGACCTTTGCCATTGCGGCAGACGAGGCGATGGAGGCTGCTGCCCCCATCGATGACGTGCGCGGCAGCGCCGTCTACCGGAGGGCGATGGTGCGGAACCTCACCCTGCGAGGGTTGAGGGACGTGTGGGGACAGATCGGGTAGGTCGAGCATAAGTTGCGGGCACCGGTCTCAGGCTGGATACCAAAATCCTGGAACCGGGAGAGGGGATAGACGAAATGGCAAACCATACGATCACGGTAACGGTGAACGGCCTGAAGGAGTATCTAGACGTGCCCTCGAGCATGACGTTGCTGCATATGCTGCGAGAGAAGCTAGCACTGACCGGTACAAAGAACGGTTGCGAGGCCGGGGAGTGTGGGGCCTGCACGGTGCTGGTGGATGGGGAACCGGTGAATTCGTGCATGATGCTGGCCGTCGAGGTTGATGGGCGCGAGGTGACGACGGTGGAGGGGCTGGCGCGCGAGGACCAGTTGAGCGCGCTGCAGGAAGCGTTTGTGGCGCACAACGCTGTTCAGTGTGGCTTTTGTACGCCGGGGATGCTGATCTCGGCTCACGCCTTGTTGGAGCGTAATCCGCATCCAACGGAGGACGAGATCCGAGAAGCCCTGGTCGGTAATCTGTGTCGCTGTACGGGCTACGTACGGATCGTTCAAGCCGTTCAAGCGGCGGCGGAGGAGGGAGGCGCAAAATGACTAACAGAGGTCTGCCGTCTGCGCTTACTTTGGATCCGGTTGGCAAGGGCGTGCCCCGCATAGATGCCTACGAGAAGGTGACCGGGGCGGCGGTGTTTGCGGACGATATGCAATTCGGCCCGGGCCTCTATTATGGGAGGCTGGTGCGCAGCCCTTATGCCCACGCTCTGATCAAGCACATAGACGCGAGCAAGGCGCTCGAGATACCCGGCGTAAAGGCGGTGGTCACCGGCAAGGACGTCAATACGCGTATTGGTCTGTATCTCATCGACCGTCCCATCTTTCCCACTGACCGGGTGCGGGTCGTCGGCGAGCCGGTGGCCGGCGTGGTGGCGACGAGCGAGGAGGTCGCGGAACAGGCAGCGCGACTTGTCGAGGTCGAGTACGAGGAACTGCCCGCGATATTCGATCCGGTGGAGGCCGCCCAGCCTGGGGCCCCTCTGCTGCACCCCGATCTTGGCGAGTACGAGGTGGCCAGCTTTATCTTCCCCCAGCCGGGTAGCAACATCTCGGAGCACTTCAAGTTGCGCAAGGGAGACGTCGAGTCAGCCTGGCCCCAGTGCGCCGCCATCATGGAGGGGACGTTCCGCTTGCCCCGCATTCAGCACGTGCCCATCGAGCCCCACGTGGCGGTGGCGCTTTGGGAGTCGGCCGGAAATGTGACGCTGTGGACCTGTTCTCAGTCCCCCTTTGCCCAGCGTGACCTGATCGCCCAGAGCCTCGATATCCCCCACGGCAACCTGCGCGTGGTCTCTCCCTACGTCGGCGGCGGGTTTGGCGGCAAGGCTGGTATCTCGATGGAGGTGTACGCGGTCGTATTGGCTCAGGCGGTGAAGGGACATCCGGTCAAACTGCGCATGACGCGCGAGGAAGAGTTCTTCTGCACGACGACGCGCCAGAGTCTGGTGGCGAACACCAAGATCGGCTGCGATGCCGAGGGCAATCTGCTGGCGATGGAGACCGAGTACTATTTCGGCGGCGGAGCGTACAACGACTATGGCGTGAACATCGCGCGGGCGGCTGGCTACTCCTGCACCGGTCCCTACGACATTCCGAACGTGAAGGGCGATTCCTACTGCGTTTACACCAACGAGCCCATCGGCAGCGCGATGCGCGGCTTTGGTATGCCCGAGATCCACTGGGGCATTGAGCAGATCATGGATCAATTGGCCGAAAGGATCGAGATGGACCCAGCCGAGTTTCGGCGGCGCAACTGTGTCAGGACGGGGGACACGATCCTGACCGGGATGGAGATGCCGGCCATCGACCTGGTGGCCTGTATCGACAAGGTCACCCAGGCGATCGGATGGAATGAAAGTAGGGGCGAGGCTCGTCCTCGCCCCTCCGCAGCACACAAGAAGCGCGGCCAGGGCATCGCCATCATGTGGAAGGCCCCGGCGATGCCGCCCAATCCAGGCAGCTCGGCCATCGTGCGCTTTAACGAGGACGCGACGCTCAACGTCGAGGTCGGGGCGCAGGACCTGGGACAGGGAGCCTTCACCGTCGTGGCGCAGATGGCGGCCCAGGTGCTGGGTGTGCCCTACGAATGGGTGCGCGTCTCGGTCCCGGTGGACACCAAGTACAGCCCGTACGAATGGCAGACGGTGGCGAGCCGCATCACCTGGTCCACGGGCAACGCGGTCAAGGCGGCGGCCGGTGACGCCCGGCGGCAGATTCTAGAGATCGTGGCCGAGCACTGGGACGAGGAGCCGGATGATCTGGACATCAAGGAGGGCAAGGTTTTCTCCTACAAGTCTGAGCGGGAACAGACACTGAAAGATATGGTGATCTATGGCCTGCCCAACGAGAACTTTGAGGGATGGAAAGGGGGACCTATCGTCGGGCAGGGCCACTTTATGCCGACCTATGTCACCAACCTGGACTTTGAGACCGGCCAGGGGACGCGCGCCGTGGTGCACTATACCGTCGGGGCGCAGGCGGTCGACCTGGAGGTGGACACGGAGACGGGGCAGATAGAGGTCCTCAAGATCGCCAGCGCCTACGACGTGGGCAAGGCCATCAACCCAGACCTGGTTATGGCGCAGATCGAGGGTGGGGCGGTGCACGGGATGAGTTCTGCCTTTGAGGCGATGTTGTTCGATGCGGCGGGCCAACCCCTTAACCCCAGTTTTGTCGATTATCGCATCGCCACCAGCGTGGATGCGCCGAAAGAGATCCACGGCGATTTCGTCGAGACGCCGTTGGAGGATGGGCCGTGGGGGGCGCGGGGCGTGGGCGAGCATGTGATGGTGCAGACCGCACCGGCGATGGCCAACGCCATCCACGATGCGCTCGGCATTCGCTTCACCGATCTGCCGCTCTCGGCGGAAAAGATCTTTCTGGCGCTCCAGGAGCGGGAGGTGGGTCGAGAGTAGGTTCTCCCGGCCGGATTTCGCCCGGATCAAGACGAAAAAGAGCCCACTCGATTCGAGTGGGCTCTTTTTGACCCGTGTGCGGCTAGTTCCGGAGCACCAGGGGCAGGTATACCTTGGGCAAATTCCTTGGCGTCAGTATGAGCGGCGCGGCCTCTTCCACCCCGGGGATCAGGGCTGTTGAGCTGGAGCCCTCGACCTTGTTGTGATAGGTGGCCGTTATCATAGCGCTCCCCGGCGGCGCCTGTGCCCAGGCCTGGAAGACGATCTGGGCGCTATTCTCTTTTCTCACCTCTCCCAGATTCCAGGCCACGATTGGAGGTCGTCTCACGTAGGGCCCGGGCCCCCCCGCCAGTGTTCGCACGTATCTAAAGTCGGAGGGTAGAGTATCGGTGATGCGTACCTCCGCGAGATCTATGTCGGAAGCGTTGTACAGCGTGATGGTATAGATCACCGTGCCGCCGTTCGCCGTTTGGGTCGGGAAAACGGTCTTGTACAGCACGATGCCGGGCAGCACGGTCACAGGGGCCGCGACGCCTGGGGGGACCTTGGGCTCGATGTCTCCAACGCGTGGACACCAGGCGGTTACCTCGTTGTCGTATTCCCACAGGAGGATGGCCGCCTGGGCCTGGAATCGTAGGCGGAGTCCGGTCTTGCCAGTAGGTATGGTCAGGTTCCGCCAGACGACCTGCCGGCCATTGACCTCGCTGGGCTCGGGGTCGCCCGCCACCATACCCACAAATTTAAAGTTGTATCCTGGCACACCAGGGAAGGTCGGCAGGGTCTCGGTGATGACCACTCCGCTGATGGGTACCGAGTCTTTGTTCACGAGTTTGATCTCATACTGGACGATGCCCCTCGGTGGAACCTCGACCGGGGAGGCAACCTTAGTCAGCTCAATGATGTTTTCCATAACCTTGACCTTGGCAGTGGGGTCGATGTCCTGGACGCAGGCCAGGTCTGTCGTTGAGGCCGTCACTATGTTTTCATAGTCCCCGGTTGTCATGTCCTCAGGTACGCGGACTTGGAACGCCAGCACCAGTTGATGTCCGGCCTGGATGGTATAGCCTTGCCATTCGAGGCTGGGCGGATTAATCACATCCGGCGCCGGATAGCCCGGGACCGTATCCGAATACACAAAGTAGAGAGTGCCGTCGCCGTCCAGCGTGTCACGGACTGTCACGTCGTGGACGTCCAGGCCAGACTGGTTGGTGAGCGTGATCGTGTAGACAAACGTCTCTCCTGGCATCACGACTGTGTGGTCTGCCTTCTTGTCGATTGACACGTGAGGCTTGACCTCCAGGGGCGCCAGATTGATCGCATTGCAGTACCACAGTGACTCGGGACTGACGGCATGGATCCATACGGTCGAGCCTACACAATCTGTCTTGCCTTTCTGTACGAATGTCTCGTCGCAGCCGGCGTCGAGGGTCACATCTACCCCAAACGTGTGCTCCCAACACTCGCCAGGCGCCAGATCCCGGTCGGGCGAGATGTCATACTGATAGGTTGTCAGCCCGGTGACCTTCTCAAAGAAGCCAGCGGGCAGACGGTCCTCGAACTCGCTCAACGTATACGTGCCCGTGGCCACGTTACAGACACTGACAGAGTAGTCCACGCTTGTCTCCACGAGCGTTTCGCCGGGGTCCACGGTCTTGTCGATGGTCAGCGGCGAGTCGATGAGCACCTGGGCCTTGTCGACTATGGTGGGAATGGTCGTCCAGGGGCTGGCGGCCGATACAGCGTTGCCGTATCTCTTCAACGGCCATCCGATAGCCGCCGCCCGGAACGAAAACGAGATCTGGCTGTTGGCGGTCACCGTCAGGTTGTCCCACGCCACCGGGTTGTCCTGGTACTCGGCTACCGGGTCCGGGCCAAAGATCATATCCAGGTAGTGGAAATCGGCCCCCACGTGTTCCGGTTTGTTGGGCGGCAGAGTGTCGGTGATACGCAGGGATCTGATGGTGGTATCGCCGTGGTTCTGCGCGGTGATGGTATAGGTCACGATCTCTCCTGACAGCACCTGGTCCGGGCTTACCTCCTTCTTGAGCTCGATCTGGCGCAGTACTGTGACCTTGGAGGGATTCTTTGTCTTCATCTCACAGATGACGAGGCCGGGCGCAGAGGAGGAGAGATAGTTCTCGTACGTTCTGGATCTGGAGCCAATGTCGATGTGGTAGGGGACCCACGTGCGGAAAGCAAAACTGATCGTCCCGCCAGCTTGAATGCTCAGGTCCTCCCAGACGATCTGTGGAGAGGTGATGACCGGGGTAGGACCGCCGGGCAGCACCTCCAGGAAGGTGAATCCGTCAGCCTGGAACGTATCGGTCAGGCGTAACCCCTCCAGGAGTTGGTCGTGGTGAGGGTTGTGGATGTTGACGGTGTAGGTGACGATCCCACCGGGATAGACCTCCCTTTCTCCGGATGGTGGGTCGGGCGTCTCTACGCTCTTTTCCGTCACGTCACGTATTGAGGTAGCCAGATCCTTTCGGCCCGTCACTCGGCGGATGGTCTCGTTGGCCGTGGCGATGTCGTCGGCCTTTTGGTTGCTGATCTTCATGTCGTTGGTGTTGCAGGTCCACATGCTTTCGGTGACCCGCACCGTATACCCGACGGCGACAGAGCCTCCGGGCGCCAACGAACCAGGCGGGTTCCAAACAAGCAGGCCGGTGGATGGTGAGTAGACGCCCCCACTACCGACAGCATAGATCGTGGTGTGCGCCGGCAGGGTATCGGTGATGACGACGCCTGTAGCGGGGATGGCGTCTTCCCGGTCCTCGTTGTTCAGCGTGAGTGTGTAAGTCAGCAAGTGGCCGGGGAGCACTGGGCTTGGGGTGGCGGTCTTGCCATTGTCATAAAAGTACAGCACAGGTCCCACCACCGTGACGCCGACGGTGTCGGCATCCTCACCATCTGGATTTCCTGAGCTGATGCCCGGTGTGGTCGTGGTGATCAACGCCGACATCCCGAGGGTGTCCCAGGCATCTTGTCTATATTGAGGCTCGGCTTCAGGCGGCACGGTCGTGGTGATGACGATCCATCCTCCCGTGGCTGGCGGGAGAGATCCAAGCCCCCATTCAAGGACATACTCCTCGGAAAAGTCACCAGAGTAGGTAAAGCTGGTGGTGGGTATGAAAGGATCGCTGAGGTAGGAACCGCTATAGTATTGGCTCCTCCGCAATGTGGCGACGATGATGACGTCGGATAGCGTCTGGCCGGGGAGGGTGTTGGTGTAGAGCAGCGTGTAGGTGATCACCGAGTCGGCCATGATGGCCTCCTCGGCAGCCTGGGCGTCTATGACCAGGTTGGGGGCGGCCGCAATGGCTTCCGGTGGGGAAGCGTAGCTTGTCCCAGCTCTTGATGTCAGAAAGACACCGAGCAGAGCCAAAGCTATTCCGCTAGTACATATCGCCACTATTGCTGACAGGTATCGTTTGTTCACCGTGCACCTCCTTGAACACCCATGCTGGCTGCTACTGACCATAGTTCCGGAGAAGGACTGGAAGGAATACGGACTGTGTTCCTTCCACTTTGACCGGCGCTATCGCTCTGACTCCAACAATCAGGCTAGCAGGACTGTAGCCTTCTACCGTGTTTCGATACACTCCTGACGCTACATCGGGTTCCACCAGAACCCGGAAGGCGAGCTCTTTGTTCTCACCTGGCCCTACATTTGCCAGGTCCCAAACGATCTGCGGAAAGGTAAGAACCGGGGTGGGGCCAAGGGGCAGCATTTCCCGGAACCCAAAGCCGGCGGGCAGAGTATCGGTGATGTGTACGTCCTCGATGGTTGTTTCCGATTGGTTTTCCAGGGTGATGGTATACGTCACGATGCCACCGTTCGCGGTCTGCGCCGGAGATACGGTCTTGGACAGAAAGGCCCCCGCCACCACCTGTACAGGCGCTGTTCCCTCTACGCCCAGTATGGGCCCCGATGAGCTGTAGCCCTGCACGGTGTTCGTATACACTCCCAGGGGCACGTCATCTCCTACCTGTGCCTTGAGGATTATGGCCTGGCTCTCCCTGGCCCCGAGTTCCCCCAAGTCCCAGACGACCTGCGGGGAGGTGAAAACCAGGGTAAAGCCAGCTCCTGGTGACGCATAGAACCCAAAGCCGGTGGGCAGGGTGTCGGTGATGTGTACGTTCTCGATGGTCTCATCCGACTGATTTTCCAGGGTGATGGTGTAGGATAGCTTCCCACCGTTTACGGTTTGAGTGGGAAAGACCGTCTTGGATATCGATGCCAGCGGCATAATCCCGTCTACGTTCACTGCGGCCGTCTCTGCTGCTCCAAAGGTCGTAAACGGAGGGACGAATCCTTCCACCGTGTTGGCATGTGTCCCCGACCTTACGCCAAGCCCCACACGTGCCTGGAATTTCAGCTCCCGGCTCTCTCCTACGCCCACTTGGGTCATCTCCCATTCAACATGAGGGGAGGTGACGACCGGGGTGGGCCCGATCTCCATCTGGAGGAAAGAGAAACCGTCGGGCAGGATATCGGTGATGTGCACATTCTCAAGCACAGCGTCCGTTTGGTTTGTGAACACGATCGTGTACGTCACATTCCCGCCATTCACGGTCCGGGTAGGGACGACGGTCTTGGACGTAAAGATGCCCGATTCCGCGGTCGCATCGACTTCGACAGGAGCCGTCCCCTCCACCTCCAGGAGTGTGTAGGGAGGAATACGAGCCTCTACCGTGCTGGTGTACGTGCCTGTATCCACGCTATATCCTACTTGCGCCTGGTAACGAAAGTCGTGATTGGCATAACTCGAAAGCTCGTCCATTTCCCAGATTACTTGGGGAGAAGTGGTAATGGGCAATACGGGGTCAGTTCCCAACATCTTGACGAAATAAAAGCCGTCCGGCAGGGTGTCGGTGATACGTACGCCGGCATAGACGTCGGCCGTCAGGTTGTCCAGGGTGACGGTATAGATCACGGTCTCGCCATTCACAGTCTGCGATGGCGCGACGGTCTTTTCAAGAGACAGGTATGGCGCTCCGGTTGCTTCCACTAGCACCGGGGCTGAATCTCCCACACCAGGGATCAGGGCATCGGGACTGTAACCATCCACCCGGTTATAAAACGATCCCGAGGGCACGTCACTGCCCACCCTTACCCGAAAGACAATGTCCTCGATAGCTTGCTTGTCTATGTCCAACTCCCAGACCGCATAGTCCCTTTCAGGGCGTGGATACCACGGGGTCGGCCCCTCCAACGTCTGCCAATACCTAAAGCCGGAGGGTAGCGTGTCAGTGATCCGCAGGTCTGTCAGGGGGTCATCCGTCTGGTTGTGTACCGTGATGGTGTAGATCACATATGTGCCGTTTATGGTCTGGGTTGGGAACACGGTCTTGGCCACGAGCACACTCGGCATCACGTTCACCGGCGCTGCGGTGCCGGGCGGGACTTTGGGGGTGATGGTCTGGCTTCGAGGACACCAGGCCTCTATCTTATTGGGGTATAGACCGTAGAGGACGACCGTTCGGGCATCGAACTCGAGTTCGAGCTTTTCGCTGCCTGGTATGGTCAGATCCCGCCATATCACTTGGTTGCCATTGACCTCGCTCGGTTCGGGGCCATCGGATGCCATACCCACGAACTCAAAGTCATAGCCCGCAGTGCTCGGCAGCGTGTCGATGATCGTCACCCCGGTGATGGGCACCGAGTCCAGGTTCTTTAGCTCGATCTCGTACCGCACGAGTCCAAGAGGTGCGGCCTCCTCAGGCGTGGCCTCTTTTGTCAGCTCGATGATCTCTGCCACTACCTGTACCTGGGCAGCCGGTTCGATCGTCTCGACACAGGCGAGGTCACTGGTCGAGGCATATACCTCGTTCTTGTACTTCCCGTAGGAGATGGACTCTGGTACCTGAACCCTGAACGCCAGAACCAGCTCCTGTCCAGGCTGGATACTCAGATCTCGCCACTCGAGGGAATTGCCGACTACCGTGTCGGGTGCCGGGTAGCCGGGCACGGTGTCTAGATAGGCGAAATCGCCGTCTTCTTCTCCATCACCTGGCAGTGTATCCTGGATGGTGATATCGGTGACGGGGATTGACGAGATGTTGGTGAGAGTGATGGTATATACGAGGGTCTCTCCTGGCAGCACGGCGGCGTGATCTCGATCCTTTTCGAGCGTCACGTGCGGCTTGATCAGGAGCGGTGCGAGTTTGACGGGGTTGACGTACCACCAATCATCGGGGTCTCCCTGGAGGTGAAACCCTACGTTCCGGGTTTCGTTCCAGTACGTGTGGGGGAGGTTCCCACATCCCACGTCTACGGAGATGTAGGCCCAAAAGGGATAGTAGTAGCAATCGTTGGGTTCCAGGGTGACAGGATCAAGATTGGTGTTCTCGTGATGGTAAGTCTCCTCGCCTATCGGAGGCTGTACGATAAAGCCAGGATGGGTCCTGTCCCCAACGCCGTCGATGGTGTAGGTGCCCGTGGCGACGTTGCAGATCTCGATCTCATAGTCCACTGTCTCGTCCACAAACACCTCGGTGGGGTCGACCTCTTTGTCGAGCGAGAACGGAGACTCGATCAACACTGGGGCCTCTAATATACCTGGGATGGTTGTCCAGGGGCTGAAGGCTGAGAGGCCATTCTTGTACTTTATCAGGGGAGCGCCGATGGCCACCGCGTGAAAAGAGAGCACCTTCTGCCCGTAGGCCGGTACGCTCAGGTTATCCCATACGACTGGGTTGTGCCGGTATCCCAGTTCCGGTGTTGGTCCGTAGAGCATATCGATAAAGTGGAAATCGGCGGGCAGCGTGTCGGTGAGCCGGATGTCCGTCATCTCGTCGTCGCCCAGGTTGTCGAGGGTGATGGTGTAGGTCACGATTTCTCCGGACAGGACGCTAGCAGGCTCCGCCATCTTGTCGAGCACGATCTGGCGGGTCACTCTTGCCTGGGAAGGCTTTTGGTCCTGCATATCGCAAATAGTCAGCCCTGGCGCGAAGGCCGATAGTTCGTTTTTATAGTCCTTATACGCGGAGCCGATGTCAATGTGGTAAGGCACCCAGGCGCTGAAGGAGAAACTCAGCACACCTCCGGGGGATATCTCCAATTCATCCCAGACTACCTGGGGTGTGGTAGTGATAGGTGAGGGACCGCCGTCCAGCATATGCAGGAATGTGAACTGGTTAGGTGTGCCGGGAAGCGTGTCCGTCACACGCAGGTTCTCCAAGCGTCGATCGTGGAGAGGATTGTAGATACTGACGGTGTAGGTGACGACGCCGCCGGGGAACACCTCGTACCATTTTGGCGGTGGTTCCGAGGTCTCGATCGTCTTTTCCAGAACATCGTCTATGGGGATCTCGAGCTTTTCGCCCGCTACCGGCTGTATGGTCTCGTTGGCGCTCACGATATAGGTCAGGTTCTTTAGCTTGGGAGCCGGGCAGAAGGGCATACTGTTGGTCAATCGTACCGTAAAGCTCACTTCTGTGGTTGCACCCCGGTCCAATGGGGCCGGCAGGTGCCAGATCATCACCCCGCCACCGGAAGTGGGCGAATAGAAACCAGAACCGCTGGCGGCGTAGAATATGGCGTTCAGGGGCACGGTGTCAGTGATCACGATGCCGGTAGCGGGGATTACGTCGGCGCGATTCTTATTTTCCAGTGTGAGCGTAAACGTCACCAGGCGACCAGGGCGCACTGTCTCCGGGTCGCTTTCCTTGGTCATCTGGAACACGGGCCCCACCACCAAGACGCTGGCATCGTCTCCGGGTAGCCCTTGGGGATTTCCGGAGCTGGCTCCCGGAGTGGAGGTGGTGATGACGGCCGACATTCCGAGGAGCGGCCATCGGTCCCTGTCGTTCCAGGGAGGTTCTGCCTCAGCCGGCACCGTCGTCGTGACGGCGACCCATCCGCTGGCGCTGGCGCCGAGCTCACCCAATTGCCACTCCAGCGTATGCCCTTCATCGAAATTGCCGCTGTAGGTAAAGTTGTCTGTGGATATGATGGGATCGCTGAAAAAGCCATAGGTGTCGCTGTAGGTCTGTTTGAGGCTCAGAGTGGCGGTGATAATCACGTCGGACAGGGGTGAGGTGAGGGTATTGGTGTAGTGTGCGATGTAGGTAATCACCCCGGTGGCCAACACAGTCTCGTTAACCGCATCCACGCTGATGATCAAGTCAGGTATGGCTGCCGCGTCTCCTGGGGGGGAGGCATGGCTTGTACCGGGGCTTGGATTCAAGAAGAGGCCGAGAACCGCCAGCGCTATCCCACTCAGAAGAATAGCCGCTGCCGCCGATAGGTAACTCCTTTTCACCTGGCACCTCCTTGGGCTAGACTTTGTAATAACCTGGAGCATGATGAAGCGGATTCGTTGATAAAGGGCCACGCGAGCCTTGCTGGATGCCTGCTGTCCCAATCGGGGGCGAGTGGTGACATCTCAGATGCGGCACGAACTCGATTATATCACAGAATGGACGCACTTTGAAATATGCGCAGGGACCTATCGCCCACTATGGAACCTGGATACGGAGGAACACGGGATCTACCCGAAAGTTCACCATAGAGATCTGCACATCCTCGTGGATCAGCGAGGCGTAACAGTATTGTGGATTGCGGGCCTCGATCACGTCTAGGAAGCGGATGCCGCCGGTGACGACTGTCCGTCCCCAGGCTGGAAGGTAGGTGTGGCCTGCTCCATCTGTCACCAGGTCGTCTGCGCTCCCTATGGCCCAGCGCCAGGGGTGATCTATGGCGCTGGTCTCACAATGAATGCCCACGCGGAAGGCTCCAGACTGTTCGTATTCGCCCAGTGTGGCATAGTTTTGATTGCTGTCGTACACGGTGCCGGGCGGAGGGCCACTCGTGCGGATGGGTACAACGCTGTCATTCTCGATCGTCAACGTGAAGTAGAGTGTACCGCCCAGCGGAATGGTTGAGGTTGACCATTCCACCTCGCCGTTATAGATGTATGCCCGGGGCACCCCGCCGTTTTCGATGGTCAGTGTGCCGGTCGCTGCCGTCCATTGACCGAGCGTGTCCCGAGCGCGCATGGTCACGTTGTACGTGCCATCGGGTGGTGGATCTGCTCCATGATCGACGCCAGCGTCGTAGTCAAACTCGTGCCATCCAGCTTCGTCGAACGGCGTGACCGTCTCTTTTTCCATCACGTGATAGCGCACACCATCTTCTCCCTCAAGATAGACAGTCAGCTCCGCCACGTCCTTTTTTAGATTCACGTTGATGGTAGCCCGGTCAGCAATGCTGTCCCGATTGGGGCTAAAGATGGGGGGGTGAATACTGAAACCGCGCAGTTCGGGCAGGACTGTATCGGCGTCAGCGATGGTCAGTGTGCCAGTCGCCTGCTCGGAATTCCCTTGTCCATCGATCGCCTCGACCACCCAGGTGTAGGTGCCGTCCTGGAGAACGCGTTTTTCCACAGCAAAGCCGTCAAACGTCTCGCCGGGTAGTTGGTAGCCATCCACCACGCCGGCAAAGTAAACCTGATAGGGCTCGTCAACGGAGGGAGCATGGTGAATGTGGTTGCGAAAATGGTATCTACCTCCATCCTGATCCTCAAAGTAGATCGACACCTCCGCGCTCCGGTCCAGGTTGTAGGTGATCACCAAGACGTCCGTGTCGCCATCTGCATTGGGGGTGATACGCTCTGCCGAAAACGAGACCTCGCTCAATAGTGGCTTTTCCCCGCAGCCCGTCAGGGCCAATACTGATCCAAACATCACTGCCGTCAACAATATGTGCCAGACTCGCATATTTGCTCCCCCAAGTTAGGATTCGAGGAAAAGTCTACCACAGGTTGGCCGATTCGTAAACTTGCACGCCCGTCGGCGCGCGAACTGGGGTCACGTGCGAATCCAAACATCCACACGTCGGACAGCGGCTGAGCTTGCATTTCCTAGGAAAAGGAGTACAATCCGCAGCCAGTCCAAACAGGGTGGAACAAGAATGGGTTACCCCGAGACCATTGCGTATCTTTACAGCCTCATAGACTACGAAAAGATGCGCATTGAGCGCTATACGCCCGAGTCGCACAATCTTCCGCGAGTCGAACGACTGTTGACGGCAATGGGCAACCCTCACAACCGTTTCCGGGCGGTGCATATTGCCGGTACGAAGGGCAAGGGTTCGGCAGCGGCGATGTGTGAGGCCTGCCTGCGAGCCGCGGGCTACTGTACTGGCCTCTACATCTCCCCTCATCTCCATACTTTCCGCGAGCGCATCCAGGTGGGCGGAAACAAGATCGCGCAGGAAGATGTGGTCACTTTGGTCGAACAAGCTCGACCGCTGATTGACCACATACCGGATGTAACATACTTTGAGGCTATCACGGCGATTGGTTTTCTGCACTTTGCTCGCTCTGATGTGGACGTTGCGGTGGTTGAGGTGGGACTGGGCGGGCGACTGGATGCCACCAATGTATTGACACCTGAGGTGGCCGTGATCACTTCCCTCAGCCTAGAACACACCTATCTACTGGGTGACACGCTAGCCGAGATCGCCTACGAGAAGGCAGGTATCATCAAGACTGGCGTGCCGACCGTGAGCGCGCCGCAGCGGGCTGAGGCCATCCAAGTGATTGAGAGGATAGGGCGCGAACGAGAGTCGCCGCTGATAGAGGTCGGACGTGATTGGGACTATCAACCCGGCCACATGGACCTGGATGGTCAGCAGTTCACGGTCAGGCGCGTTTCCGATGGCGGCTCGGAATTGGACGGTGAGTACTGGATCCCGTTGATAGGCCGCCATCAAGTGGAGAACGCGGCCTGTGCCGTTGCCACACTGGACATCCTGAGTCAGCAGGGCCTTTGTATCCCCGGTGATGCTGTGCAGCAAGGACTGCGGGCGGTGCGCTGGCCGGGACGGATGGAGATCCTCAGTCGTGAGCCTTTGGTGGTCGGGGATGGGGCGCACAACCCTTACTCCATGCAAGTGCTGCGCGCTGCGCTGGAGGAGTGGTTCCCTGGCAAGCGGTGGGTGGTGATCTTTGGAGCGTCGGCTGACAAGGATATTGCTGGCATGCTGGATATCCTTCTGCCGGTCAGCGACTATGTCATTGTTACACGTTCAGATCACCCCCGTGCAGCGGCGCCGGTGGAGTTGGCTGACGCCGTCGCCAGGGCGGGCGGTGGAGCCGAGGTCAGTGTGAATGTGAGGAAATCGATCCGGCGCGGCCTGGCGATGATGGACCCCGGGAGCGGACTATTGATGACCGGCTCCCTCCACCTCGTAGCCGATGCCCGAGAGGAATGGGCCCGGTATGTTGGATCTCCGTTGCCGGATGACGATGGTAGGGAATAGGATTATATGACTTGGGATAGGATGTTCCGAGATTGGTGGTCGCAAGTCGGGTGGGCACAGGGGGCCCCGTTTTCATTGGATGATGTGGACTTTGAGGTAGAGGATACAAGAACGCCATCAGAAGAAGCCTTTGAAGCGCCGGTTCTGCCCTTGCGCGATATCGTAATGTTCCCCCGCATGGTCACACCGCTGTTTGTTGGTCGGGAGCCCTCGATAGAGGCCATTGAGGTGGCGCACGAGCAGGGTGAGCCCCTCTTGGCTATCGCTCAACGGGATGCCGACGTTATGGATCTGGGGCCTGATGACCTTTTCACATTTGGCGTTGAGGTTGACATCGGCCGCACGTTGCGCATGCCTGATGGGACGATAAACCTGCTCAGCCAGGGGCTGCAACGAGTTCAAGTTGTCGAGTACGTCCATTTTGAGCCGTACGTCCGTGTTCGCGCTCTGCCAATCTATGAGGTGCCAGAAAAGACCCCTCTGACTGAGGCCTTGATGCGGGCAGTGTTGGCGCTGTTCGAGAAAGTGGTGCAACTGAACCGCAACCTGCCTGAGGATGCCTATGTTTTTGCGATGAACTTGGATGATCCCGGTTGGTTGGCTGACCTCATCGCACAAGCGCTGGACCTGGAGGTGGCTGAGCGACAAGCGGTTCTTGAAACCCTTGACATTGGCACTCGGCTGCAGCGGGTGAGTGTTCTGCTGGCGCAGGAACTGGATGTGCTCGAGCTGGAGGATCAGATTCACTCACGGGTCCAACAGGAGCTTGACAAAACTCAACGTGAGTACTTTTTGCGTGAGCAGATGAAGGTCATCCAGACCGAGTTGGGTGAAGCCGACATCTACACGCAGGAGATCAACGAGCTCCGTGAAAAGATCGCCAAGGTAGAGTTCCCCGACGAAACCCGATCTCGCGCTGAGAAGGAACTGGGCCGTCTGGCATCGTTGCCACCAATGTCGCCCGAGACTGGCATCATCCGCACGTATCTTGATTGGTTGATCGAACTACCGTGGTCGGAGACTACTGAGGACAACCTGGACGTTAAACACGTGGAAGAGGTTCTAGAGTCTCGTCACTTCGGTTTGCCCAAAGCCAAAGAGCGTATTCTGGAATACATTGCGGTGAGGCGTCTGGCGGCTGACAAAATGCGCAGTCCTATCCTGTGTTTTGTGGGTCCGCCTGGTACTGGGAAGACCTCGTTGGGCCAATCTGTGGCTGAGGCGCTGGGCCGCAAGTTCGTCCGGGTGAGCCTGGGAGGGGTGCGCGACGAGGCGGAGATCCGCGGGCATCGTCGGACCTATATTGGTTCCTTGCCAGGGCGTGTCATTCAGACCATGCGGCGGGCCGGCACGATTAACCCGCTTTTTATGCTCGATGAGGTGGACAAGCTGGGCCTGGACTTTCGGGGTGACCCGTCTGCGGCTTTGCTCGAAGTTCTCGATCCTGAGCAGAACCATGCCTTCTCCGATCACTATCTAGAGGTGCCATACGATCTCTCAAAGGTGCTCTTTATCACCACGGCCAATATCCTCGATCCCATTCCACCTGCCTTGCAGGACCGTATGGAGGTCATCGGGTTCCCTGGGTACATCGATGAGGAGAAGCTCGAGATCGCGCGCAGATTCCTGATCCCGCGCCAGTTGGAGGAGCACGGGCTGGCAGAAGCTGAGATACTGCTTACCGAGAGTGCGCTGCGGGTCATTATCCGGGACTATACCTACGAAGCCGGTGTGCGCAATCTGGAGCGCGGTATCGCCAATATCTGTCGAAAGGTGGCCCGACGCGTTGCTGAAGGGGGCACAGCGCCGCGTCGGGTTTTGGCCAGCTCTCTCACTCGTTACCTTGGACCGCCGCAATTCACCCATAGCCTGGTGGAGAAGCAGGATGGGATCGGTATCGTCACTGGGGTAGCCTGGACGGAAGCCGGCGGGGATCTGATGCCGGTGGAAGCTGTGTTGATGCCCGGCAAGGGGAACCTAATGCTGACTGGACAATTGGGGGAAATCTTGCAAGAATCAGCGCAGGCGGCCCTAAGCTACGCGCGCTCCCGCTGTGAGGACTATGATATCGATCCGGATGTCTTTGACAAGACCGACATCCACATCCATCTTCCGGAAGGTGCAATCCCCAAGGACGGCCCGTCCGCGGGAATCACCATTGCTACGGCGCTCATATCCGCTCTGACCGGCCGGGCTGTGCATCACGAAGTTGGGATGACGGGGGAAATCACGCTGCGAGGCCGTGTGTTGCCCGTTGGCGGTCTTAAGGAAAAGATGCTGACGGCGTACAGGGCTGGTCTCAAAACCATAATCATCCCCAAGCGCAACGAGAAGGATCTGACTGAAATACCTTCACGCGTGAAACGCGGTATTCGCATGGTTTTGGCGGATCAGATGGAAGAGGTGCTTGCAGAGGCTTTACTGCCCTCCTAGCGCTGAGGCACAATAGAGGAATCCTGCCAGGCTATCTGCGCCGGATGTCGCCCCGGTGCTCAAGACCCGCTGTACGGCCGCCGAGAGCCTGGTCCTCTGTGTCAAACTTGATCCTTCCGCCAGAGCCTCCAACAGGCCGTGCCACGCTGCACTACATTCCCCGTGGGCGCCTGCCCGTAGAAGAGCCGCCGAGAGGGTTGTGGTTCGAGACTCACTCACGTCTGCTATCGTCTGGCAGAGAGACTCGGGGGTGGGGCGGTTCAGCCAGATCCACACCATCACGCCCGTGAGAAAGTCATCTCCTGCCGGGGTCAGACCATTTCCCAATCCGGCCAGTCTGGTGGCTCCTTCGCGTAGTTGAGCCGAGTCGCCGCGGCAGCCTTCGATCAGCGTTTCCGCAGCCCCTTGAGCTGAGCGAAGAATGGCTCTCGCGGACATGTTGCCGGCTGGCGTAGCTCCCAGCAACGGCAGCAGGCTGCCGCTCGGGGCATGGCGGAGGCACAGGGCGCGCAGAAAGGCCGCGTGTGAGGCCATAACAGCGCACTGGCTCTGCAGCGCTTCCCAGTCTGGGCAGGGCTCCCAGATTCCTGCTTTTCTCAGGTCAACTTTCAGTCCACCGATCCGAATCCGCATTTTCCCTAATACCGCTGGAGTGGAAGGCTCAACCTGTGCGAGCAGCCCTGGTGGACCGTCAACGACGATGTTGAGGGGCCCGTTGCCGATCTCGGGGAGCACCAGCGCCAGGACGCTACGGTCAGCGCTGACCAAATTGCAGGCTCTGGCGAACGCACTCAGGACGTGGGCAGGAGACTCGTCGTCTGATAGCCTCCTCAGTCTCTCTTGCACCGATCTACTGACAGAACAGGCAGGGATTACGTGCATCGGTTGGTGTTATAGTCCAATTTCGAGAGAAAGTCAAAACCATTTCCGGGCTTCCAGGGCTGGACAAATCGTCGAAATGATGTATCATTCTGCCATTCTATTGTTATGTATTGATACGCCATTGAGCGGGATAGGAGATCACGTGGATCAAACACAGCAACTGCTGAAGGAATTGACGGAAGCGCACGGCGTCTCAGGCTATGAGACCGAGGTTCGGGCTCTTGTGCGGCGCTATGTGGAGCCGCTGGGTGAGATCGAACAGGACCGCATTGGTAGCCTGGTGTGCCGTCAGGGGGAAACCGGCCCCCGGGTGATGTTGGCTGGCCATATGGACGAAATCGGCTTTATGGTCCACTACGTCACGAAAGAGGGTTTCCTCAAATTTCTCCCTTTGGGTGGTTGGTGGGACCAGGTGCTCCTGGGCCAGCAGGTTATCGTCAAGACCCATAAGGGAGATCTGCCGGGAGTCATTGGGGCAAAGCCCCCTCACTATCTTCCTGCTGATGAACGGACAAAGGTAGTCGAAAAGAAGACCATGTATATCGATATCGGCGCTACCTCGAAGGAAGAGGTGGAGGAGGTGGGTGTGCGGCTGGGCGACCCGGTCGTACCTGCCTCTGCTTTCCAGGTCTTGGCCAATGGAAAGTCGTACATGAGCAAGGCATTTGACGACCGGGTAGGGGTGGCGCTGATGGTTGATGCTCTGCTCCATTTCTCCCAGGCTGCCAGTCCCAACGTGCTCTATGGCGTGGCCACCGTGATGGAAGAGGTTGGACCGCGAGGAGCCAGGACGAGCGCAGAGTTAGTTGATCCTGCCGTGGCCATCATATTGGAGGCGGAAATCTGTGGCGATGTGCCAGGGATTGAACCTGAGGAGACAGCGGTCAAACTGGGCGGTGGGCCTAGCCTTTCGCTGTATGATGCGCGCATGATCCCCAACCTGCGCCTGCGGGACCTGGTGATTGAGACAGCACAAGAATTGGAATTACCCCTTCAGTTCTCGACCATGGTCGGTGGAGCGACTGATGGCTCGGAGATTCATCTGCACCGTATCGGCGTGCCGACGGTGGTGTTGGGAGTCCCGTCCCGTCACATTCACAGCCACGCGGCCATTATCCACCGGGATGACTATGATCATGCCTTGCGGCTGTTGATCGGGGTGGTGGAAAGGCTGGACGAGGAGACAGTCGCTGGTTTAGCCCCCTAGCTCCACGTCACGTCGCCGCACATATCGGGCGGCCGAGGGCGGGCCAGGAATTCCTGGAAAGCGGGGCGCTCGGCTCCCACAGTCGTGTGGTCGCCGTGGCCGGAGTAGACGAGTGTATCGTCAGGCCAGGTAAAGACCGTCCGCTGCAGGCTGATCAGGAGGGTCTGAAGATCCTCAGGCGTGCGCGTGTGCCCTGGCCCGCCAGGAAAGATCGCATCTCCCGCAATGGCTCGCCTGTCGAAGCGCAGGGCCACGCTGCCGGGGGTGTGGCCGGGGATGTGAACCACGCGGACGTAACGCCGTCCCACTCCCATCCGTTTCCCATCCTCCAGACAAAAGTCAGTCTCAATGCCGAACTGTGAAACGTCGGCTGGATGAATCCCCACTGGCGCTTTGAGAGCTGTCCGGACTTGATCCAGTGCCAGGGTATGATCAGAGTGACCGTGGGTGAGAAGGATGCGGGACACGTGCGTGCCGCCGCATAGATCCAGGATCGCCTCAGCATCCCCGCCCGGATCGATCAGTATAGCCCGATCCGTCTCAGGGCAGGTCAACAGGTAACAGTTGGTCCCATATTCACCAACGGCTAATGTCTGGAGTTTTAGCATGTTTCGCTCCTCAACGGAATCCCGCTCGACCGGTCGCTCACTGTGTCTGGGTGATCTTTTTCAGCCCGCGTGGATGGTCAGGATCATATCCCTTGGCCAACGTGACGTAGAGTGCTAGTAACTGCCCAGGCACGACGCAGGTGAACGGTGAGAGCCACTCGGGTAGGGCGGTAGGTAGCCGCAACGGCGTGCGGGCTAGCCGCAGAGCCTCCTCCTGCTCCGAGATGATGAGCAGTTCCGCTTCACGATTGGCCAGCTCATGGGCTAATGTCAGCATGTCGTGATAGACCGCGCCCTGGGGCACGATAGCGATGACGGGGAACCCGCGTTCGACGATGGCGACGGGACCGTGACGAAAGTCAGCCGAGGAGTATGGCTCGGTGACGATATAGGTCAGCTCCTTCAGCTTGAGCGCGACCTCGAAGGCGGTGGCATAGTTGTAGCCGCGGCCAAGCACCACACACTCGGTGGCATAGGTGTACCGTTGGGCAGCCTGGGCGATTGGCTCTTCCAATGCCAGAGTGTCTCCCACCGCCTCGGGCACGCGCCGCAGGGCTGCCATTCGCTCCTGTTGTTCTGCCTTGTCCGCCAGGTGTACTGCCAGCAATGCCAGTGCGGCCAGTTGCGCGGTGTAGGTCTTGGTCGCAGCTACGGCAAGTTCCTGACCAGCACCCAGTGGGAGGACGTGGTCGGCGGCCTGGCCCAGCGGGGAGAGAGGGGCATTGGTCACCGCGATGGTCAGCGCGCCCTGCTGTCGCCCCTCCTCGACGACGGCCACGATGTCGGGCGACTGGCCCGACTGGGAGACGCCCAATACGAGGGCGTTGTGCATGTGTGGTGGTGTGTGGTAGGTGCTGAATAGCGAAGGGGTGGCGAGCGCCACCGGCATCCGGTTCAGTGCGCCAAAGAGATACTGGGCGTAGCGGGCGGCGTTGTCTGAGGTGCCCCGGGCGGCAAAGATGGCATAGGTCAAGTCGCGTGTGCGGATCTTGGCAGCGATCTCCGCAGCGGTATCGGCCTGTTCGTCTAGGAGGCGGGCCAGGATGCCCGGTTGTTCGTGGATTTCGTCCCTCAAGTGGCTCATACGGGTCACTCTTCCACCCAGTCGCGGCTCCTCTCCACGGCCTTTTTCCACCCGGTGTAAGCTGCCTCTCTCTTTCCCTCGCTCCACTGCGGTTCAAAGGTACGATCGACACCCCAGTTGGCGCGCAGTTCATCCAGATTCGCCCACAGCCCGGTTGCCAGCCCTGCGGCGTAGGCTGCCCCAAGCGCAGTCGTCTCGTGCACTATGGGACGCACCACGGGTACGCCCAGGACGTCTGCTTGCAGTTGCATCAAAAAGTTGTTGACGGTCGCGCCGCCGTCCACCTTAAGTGCGGTCAACTCGATGCCCGAGTCGGCGCGCATCGCCTCCAGCACATCCCGTGTCTGGTAGCAGATGGACTCTAATGTGGCGCGGACAATGTGTGCCCGGTTGACGTAGCGTGTGAGGCCGACGATGACCCCCCGGGCGTCCATATCCCAGTAGGGGGCAAAGAGCCCGGAGAAGGCTGGGACAAAGTAGATGCCGCCAGCGTCCTCTACGCTCTGAGCGATCGTTTCGCTCTCGGCGGCGTTCTCGATCAGGCCCAGATTGTCCCGCAGCCACTGCACCGCAGCCCCGGTCATGGCGATCGAGCCCTCGAGGGCGTAGGTCGTCCCTTCGGGCAGGCCATAGGCCACGGTGGTCAGCAGACCGCTTTTTGATGGAACCGGTTGGGGACCGGTGTTGAGGAGCATAAAGCAGCCTGTGCCATAGGTGTTTTTGGCTTCACCCTCACTGTAACACGTCTGGCCGAACAGCGCCGCCTGTTGGTCTCCTAGATCACCGCACACCGGCACCTCCCCACCCACGGGCCCGTTGGACCGGGTGATGCCGTAAGAGGCCGGGTCGGACGATGGACGGATGGTGGGCAGCATAGAGCGCGGGATGGAGAGGAGTCTTAGCAGCTCCTCGTCCCAGTCGAGGGTATTCAGGCTCATCAACATCGTCCGGGAACCATTGGTCACGTCGGTGACGTGCGCTCCACCGTTTGATCCGCCGGTCAGGTTCCAGATCACCCAGGTGTCTACATTGCCAAAGACCGCTGCCCCTGCGTCCGCCTTGTCCCGCAACCCTGCTACGTTGTCCAGCAACCACTTGAGCTTGGGACCGGAAAAGTAGGTGGCGATGGGCAGTCCTGTCTTTTCCCGGAAGGTTGGCTCCAGACCGTCGGCGATGAGTTGCTGGCACAGTCCCCGGGTCCGCGTATCCTGCCACACAATGGCGTTGCAGAGCGGCTCGCCGGTGTGGGGATCCCATACGACCACCGTCTCCCGCTGGTTGGTGATGCCAATACCGGCGATCTCTGTCGGCCGAATACTTCCTTGCGCCAATGCCCCATTGATGACGCGCTGTGTTTTGGCCCAGATCTCGCCCGCATCGTGCTCCACCCAGCCTGGCTGGGGGTAGATCTGGGTGTGTTCTTCGTACATTGAGGCGACCACCTGTCCCTGCCGATCAAAGATCATAAAGCGGGAGCCGGTGGTACCCTGATCTACCGCGGCCGCATATTGTGTCATTCTGAATGCCCCCTGCTATCTATTGTGTTGCCCAAGACTATACTGCTTTTGGGAAATGTTGGCAAGCGGCTGCGTGACTGGAGAGCTTTGTGTTTCGGTGTTATACTTGTGCCCGATATCAATTGGAGGGTAGACCTTATGCCGGTGCTGAAACGTTTGCTGACATACGTGCGGCCGTATTGGAAAACCCTGTTGGTTACAGGTGTTCTACTGCTGCTTCGCACGGGATTGAATTTGCTGCCCCCTCTCTTTCAGAGGGAAATCGTGGATCGGGTGATCGGTGAGCGGGACCTGTCCCGACTTTGGGGATTGATAGCGGCCCTGATCGGAATCTACGTCGTGTTGCAGTTCGTGGACTTTGGCGATATGTTCATCCGTCATGCCCTGGGCGAGCGCGTCATTTTCGATCTGCGAGTGCTCATCTATGGCCATCTGCAGCGGCTTTCTTCTTCCTTCTTTGAGCGTACCTCGACGGGTGAGTTGATGTCGCGGGTGACCAACGACGTCAACGCCCTGGAGAACTTTGTCACTCACGGCGTGACCCTGACGGTTCTCGATCTCTTGCGGTTGGTGGGGTCATTGGGGGTGCTCCTGGCACTCGATCACCGCTTGGCGCTGGTGGTCCTGATTCCACTGCCCATCGTGGCCTTTGGCCTAAGGTACTTTAACCGGCGGGTGCGACCGATCTACCGCCGGGTGCGCGACAGATTGGGCGACATCAACGCCGAGTTGCAGGATAACCTGGCCGGCATGCAGGTCATACAGGCTTTTGGACAGGAAAGAATGGAACTGGCCCATTTTCAGGACTCCAGCGAGCGGTATTACCGGGAAAGGGTGCGCGGTATCCGCGCATGGTCGACGGTGTTCCCCGCTTTAGGCTTCGTGGGTGCTATGGGGGGTGTATTGGTGCTCGCCTTCGGGGCGAGGATGGCTGTGGCTGGTGAGTTGTCGTTGGGGACGTTGGTAGCGTTTCTGTCCTACATCACCTCATTCTATGATCCCCTTCAGAGGTTGACGGAGGTGGACAACGTGTTCCAGGAGGCCATCGCGGCCGGGGAGCGCATCTTTGAACTGCTCGACGAGGTGCCGGATATTCAGGATGCGCCGGAGGCAAAGGCGCTGGCGGCAGCCGAAGGGGAAGTTGTTTTCGAAGACGTCCATTTTCGGTATGGGGAGGGCGATGAGGTGTTGCGCGACGTCACGTTCTGCATGGCCCCAGGCGAGGTCGTTGCATTGGTCGGGCCGAGTGGGGCTGGCAAGACGAGCATTGCCAACCTGTTGTGTCGTTTCTATGATCCCGTCCGCGGCCGTATCCTGCTCGACGGCCAGGACCTGCGCCAGATACAGATCCAGTCGTTGCGTCGGCAGGTGGCCATAGTTCTCCAAGACACCTTTCTGTTCAACACCACCGTGCGGGAGAACTTGCTGTATGGCAAGCCCGACGCCACGGAACAAGAGGTGATCGCTGCTGCCAAGGCTGCTTATGCCCACGAGTTCGTTGAGCAATTGCCCTACGGGTACGACACCGAGATCGGCGAGCGCGGCGTAAAGCTGAGTGGGGGGCAGAAGCAGCGACTGGCGCTGGCTCGCGCCATCCTGGCGGACCCGCGCATCCTGATTCTGGACGAGGCCACGTCATCGGTGGATGCCGAGGCAGAGTACCTGATCCAGCAAGCATTGACCGAGGTGATGAAGGGACGGACGTCGCTGGTCATCGCCCACCGGTTGAGCACGATTCGCACCGCCGACAAGATCATCGCGCTGGAGGAGGGCCACATCCGTGAAGTAGGAGACCATCGCCAACTGCTTGCCCGTGGTGGGCTGTACAGCCAGCTTTATCAGAGGCAGTTGGCGCTGACCGCAAGTGGGCTAGAGGAAGAATAGCCGTCGTTTTGAGCGTTCACAACTTTTCGCAAGGCCACGCCCAGAAAGCAAAAGGGATTGTGGGTGCCCTCGCGCCTCCCACAATCCCTGCTCTGAGTGTCTAGTTGATCTCTACGCCGCAGGCATCTTGAGTTCCTGACCCGGGTGGATCAGGTTCGGATCCTTGATCTGATCTTTGTTGAGTTCAAAGATCTCTGGCCAGCGGGTGGCGTCCCCGAGTTCGGCCTTGGCTATCTTGCTCAGGCTGTCACCCGACTTTACCACGTAGACGCGAGCCTTTGCTTCTTCACGTTCCAACGCCCTTTGCCGGGCTTCCTCGCGCCTTTCGGCCATCGCTTCCATCCTCTTTTCCCGTTCTAGTTGAGCGAGCTTGGCTTTGGCTTCGGCGGCTTCCTTCTCGGCAGCCTTGACCTTGTCTTCGGCCTCCCGCGCTCTAGCTTGAGCGGTCTCGGCTCTGGACTCGGCGGCGCGCTTTTGTGCGGCCTCGCGGGCAGCCTCGGCATGTGCCGCAGCAGTTTCCTGCTCCGCCTTCTCGGCAGCTTCCTTCTCGTCGCGGGAGCTGATGGCGTCGATAGCCTTGCCGAAAATTCCCTTCTTCTTTTCCTCTTCCTTCTTTACTTCTCTCTTCTTTGCCATGTTTAGGCCTCCTTAAAAATGT
Source organism: uncultured Anaerolineales bacterium (assembly GCA_964444825.1). Taxonomy (GTDB): domain Bacteria; phylum Chloroflexota; class Anaerolineae; order B4-G1; family B4-G1; genus CAYUIS01. Next base: position 31,538 of record CAYUIS010000024.1, read on the forward strand.
GAGATTGGGTGATTGTCAAAGTAGCGCTGGAATCAACGCTAATACGGGTGGTGAGCCGTTCAGGGGATGCGAATCTCCAAGCCCACCGCGATTTTGTCCGGGTCTTGAATCTTGCCCTTGTTGGCCTCAAAGATCTCCTGCCAACGGTCGGCGTCGCCGTAGACTGCCTTGGCGATCTTGCTCAGGCTGTCGCCAGCCTTTGTGACATAGACCTTGACTCTCTTTTCTGGGGTTCCCGTTTGCTTTGCCTCATCTTGCTCTTTCGCCATAGTGAGTACCTCCCTTTCTGGTAATGTGTGTGCCAAAGTGTATCGAGTTCGAATGGCGCCTCTCACCGGCCGGTGAGCGCCTGGAGGATGCTCTGCGCAATCAGTCCTCCGGCGGCGGCCCGCGGTGTACCGGCCTGAAGCGGGTTCACCTGTCCACCCATAAGAGCGCCCGTCAACGCCTGGCCCAGGGCCGAGGCGGTGTCCGCCCCGGATTGTTTGGCCTGCAAGAAGGCCAACCCGGCGGGAAGTAGCGTGGATAAAACGTCGCCCATATCCATCTCGTCATCCTGCCCACCGGCCTGAGGCTGCTGACCCCCGGCCATCCCCAGGACCTGGTCGAGCATACCGCCTCCAGCCT
>CAYUIS010000024.1:32264-45660 GCA_964444825.1 uncultured Anaerolineales bacterium
GGCTGCTGACCCCCGGCCATCCCCAGGACCTGGTCGAGCATACCGCCTCCAGCCTGGGGTTGCTGTCCCGCAGCCATCCCCAGGACCTGGTCGAGTACGCTGCCTGCACCCTGCATCTGCTGCGGGTGACCTTGGGATGGAATAGCTCCCAGCAGCGACTGGACCAATGACATCACCTCGGGCTGCCCCATCGAGGACCGTCCCTGGAGCTGCTCCGCCGCGTCGTTCAGCCCTCGGGCATAGTATTGACTGGTGCCACCGTGCCCCTTTGACTGGAGCTGTTGACCGGCGAAACGCAAGGCCTCGGATGGCGGCTGTGCTCTCTTGGTCTCGAGGGCCTGTGTGATCGTGCGCAGGTTCTCGACCATGTTATCGCCGTGATTGCCGTTGTACCCGTCAAGGGCGTTGATCTCCTGCCGTTGGGCAGTCATGGTCTGGAGCGCGGCTCCGAATAGTTTGCTCAGATCTAGTGCAGATTGGTTCATTGATTGCTTACCCCTCCCAGTCTGTGTGAGCGCTAGTAGGATACGCCCCGGGGAAGCTCCTTGGCGTGCGCTACCCAGCGGGCGACCATACTCGCGGTGGGGGGTCGCCGGACCAGATTTTTCTCCTCGTTGACTTCGAGCATTTTCTTGTAGAGGTTGTCCGGGTTGCGTTGGGCCAACTCGACCACGGTATCCACCCCGGCCCACTCCAGCAGGTCGCTGTACTCCTCGCCAACGCCGCGAACCCGCATCAGGTCCGCTCGGTTGACCCAGTCCAGGATGTATTCGTTGCCGATACTTGTCTTCTCCGCCAGATCGCGGCGACCTTCGGGGGTTGCCCCTGCCTCGAGCAGCGCCTCAATGGAGCCAATCCCCGCCTCCCGCAGTTTCCCTGCGTAGACCGGTCCTATACCTTCAATCGTCTCTAGTTTTGTCATTGGGTTTTCTCCTTTCCAGATTTGAACTGTTCTTCTTTCCATCCATCTGTGGGCAGTTGACCGCCCTCCAAATCATTATAAGTGTAACGGATGAACATTACAAATCATATTACGCTTCAGCACCTGCTGTCTGTCTGGTTCGGACAACAGCTCTGGTTTTGTGGGGTTCGGGGGTCTCTATCGGAGCCGCTGGTGGACCATCGGCAATCGGAAAGGTCACGTGGAACGCGCTTCCTTTTCCAATCTCGCTCTCGAACCACACCTCTCCGCCGTGCAACTCTACCAATGATCGCGTGATGTACAACCCTAGTCCAGTTCCGGGAGCCCTGGCTGCCCCGGCGCTCTTGGCACGGAAGAAACGCTCAAAGAGTCTCTCCTGATCCTCGGCGGAGATGCCTACGCCAGTATCTGTCACTGAGACTTGGACGAAGCCTTCCTCCTCAGCAAGTGTCAGGCTGACCGTGATCTCGCCACCATCGAGGGTATACTTGCTGGCGTTGCTTATCAGATTGCCGATAATCTGCGAGGCCCGGGCCTCGTCACAAAGAGCGGGCGGTACATCAGGCTGGATGTGCACGGTGAGGTGTTGAGACTTGGCGTTCAACTGTGGCTTGTACTCGGCAGCGACAGACTCGATCAGCGCGGAGAGATCGGTCGAATTAAGCACCACTGCAAGCCGTTCAGCCTCCAACCGGGTCAAGTCAAGCAAGTCGTTGGTAAGAGCCTCAAGGCGCTTGGTACTGCGACTCACGATCTCGAGGGGTTCGCGCTGGAGGTTGGCGAGTGGCCCAAACTCTTCATCCAGTAGCATCTCCAGAAAACCTGTGATCGGTGTCAAGGGTGTGCGCAACTCGTGAGCGGCCACGGAGACAAACATCGTCTTTACGTCGTCCAGTCGTTCTAGTTCGGCGTTTGCGATAGCCAGATCGACGTTTTGGCGAGCCAGTTTGTCTCGAAGCAGGCGCAACTCGTTGCGCTGTTGCGCCAATTGCTGGTCGATCGTTCCCATCTCGGTATAGTCCTCGACCAAGTGCAGGAGGCCTGTGATCCGTCCTGTCGAGTCGTGGTGAGGAAGGGTCGCCATGGTGAGGTAGACCGTTTGGCCGTCGTCCGTCTCACGGTTGATCCAGCCCAGTTGAAAGCGGGGTAGCTCCCCTTCCAGGATGTTGGCCAGGACTCCCTCGCTGCCGATCAACTCGGGAATCAACTCCAAAAGTGGACGCCCCACGCACGTGTCGTGATCGCGACAAAACTCGTCTGCCAGGCCGCCCACTTCGAGCACGTTCAGATCACGGTCGGTGATGGCGTAGGCGATTCTGCGGTCCTGTAGTATCCGGTCGATCACCGTTGGATTCATAATCGCTCCTAAAACACCGGACCCAAGACTGAAAATGTGAGCTTCATGATCACCGTCCTCAGCGGGAACATAGCGCCGCAGCAGGTAATCGAGTTGTTCATTGGCTTCGGCCAGATTCCGCCGCAGTAGCCGCAGATCGTTGCGCTGTTGAGTCAGTTTCTGCTCATTGTGTCCTTGCTCAGACGTATCAGTCGCGAGAACCAGCAGTTTAGCCTCCCCACGACTGCCCTGATAGGGCAGGGCGGTCATCGTTATGTATCTGGTGTTGCCATCCGCTGTCGAACGGTTTATGTGCTCCAGTTGAAAACGAGGCAGGACTCCATTCATGATATCGAAAAGCACAGACTCGCTGCCGACCAATTCGGGGCTCAGATCCAACAGCCACTCGCCGGGCTTGACCTCATAATCCTCACCAAAGACAGCCAAAAAGCCGCCCACTTCCACTATGCGCAGGTTGGCATCAGAGGTTACGTAGGCGATTCTGTGGTCTTGGAGGACCAGATCGGTGATCGTGAGGTCGGTCATTGCCTGCTCTACACTCAGGTCGATATGCGCTTACCGAGGTGCCGGAAGAGTGACTCGACCTCGTCGCCCGTCTTGGCGCTGGTGAGGTGGTACGGTGCGTCGAGGGCCGTGGCCAGATCCTTGACCTGCTGCTCTGTGAGTTGTTGTTGTTCGGTCAGGTCGCACTTGTTGGCAGCGAGGACAAATTGGGCGTTCGGGCTGATCCCCAGCAGGTCGGAAGCATAGGTTCGAAGGCTATCAAGAGTCTCGGGTCGTGTCAGATCGCATACCAGCACGGCACCCGCCGCACCGCGCAGGTAACTGGCCCTCACATGGCTGAACTCTTCGCTGCCCGCCAGATCCCACAACATCATTTTCAGTTCAATCACTTCATCAGCCCGTGGTACAGCGACCGTCTTGCGGCTGACCTTGACGCCGATGGTGCTGATGTACTTGTCCTCGAACAGGCTATACACAAAACGGCGGACCAGGCTGGTCTTGCCGACGGCAAAGTCGCCGAGTAGGCATATTTTCTTGGCAATAGAGGTCACCAATAGACCCTCCTCTATGGGGCAGCGGTAGGGGTGACGATAGATGCCGGGATAGTCATCATCGTTCCCACCCATCTGGCCGAGGCCCAGGCAACAAATTCATCCTGACCCCGAGATATCCAGCGTAGCCGATACCAATCCCCAGAGACAGCCAGGATTTCGACCGGCTGCCCTTGCTCTATCAGCTCCGCTGGGGGTGAGCTTATGTAAGGCCCCTCGTGTGTCCAGACGTTCCCGGTCATCACACCCAGTACAGGGGCGGCGGTCGGCGTAGGGGTGGGAGGTGGCGTGGATGTAGGTCTGGGGGTGGCCGTGGGGGTTGGGGTGGGTGTGGGCGATGGTGTCACTGTAGGTGTGGGAGAGGAGGCGGTGGTTGGGGTGGGTGAGGGTGCGACTGTATAGGTCGCAGTTGGCTCTGGCGTGATGGGCTGTGGGGTAGGTGTGCTGCGAGCCGCTCGCCAGGCCCACCCTCCGCCCAGACAGACAACCGCCAGGCAGAGAACTGCCAGGGCTGATACGACGGCCAGCACGCGTTTTTGAGTGGTGCTCAACTCTCTCGGCTCGGTGAGCGCCACCAATGAGCGTAGAGATGGTTCGACTGGGGCCAGTGGCCGATTGTCTCCGTCGTATTGGCGGAGTGTATCTTCGTAAGTATGGTTGATGTCGATAACCCGCTCACGCATCTCGGCTCGAAAGCCGGAGGGTTCGATGCCGTCCACCACTACTGCCAGGTAGGCATACTGAGTTGTCTCGATCAGGATACGCCAATCACCGTACTGGATCTCGTCCAGGTCCCCGCTCTCACCGCGCCCAAAGGTATCCTGGACAAAGTCTCGAATAGCGGTCAGCATACCGCTGATGAGCTCAGAATCGAACGACTCATCGATGGACTGGGAGACATACCACAGGAGCAGGCCAGTCTCTCGATGGATGAGAAAGACCTGATCCACGGCAAAGGGCAACGAATCTCGCAAGGCCATCTCGGCGCCGGAGACGCCGCTAACTTGGGCCTGCAGACGGCGCCAGACTGCACGAGGGCTGAAAGAGGTGCGCATCTGGGCGTCTATGTTGCGGGCCAGGTCACGGATTGCCTCCGAGACAGCACGGACGACGGTTTGTCCGATAATGGGATAGAGCGCCTCGATCATCTCGTCCCGGGCATCCCGAATCTTGCGACGAATAGCGTCGCCGATGATGGGAGCGATGGTGGCAGCAAGGGCGTCGCTGTCGTTGATCTGTCGTTCCAGGGCGTCTAGCTCTGCTTCCAGTTCGGCGATCCGAAGCCGGTATCGGTCGAACAGGATGCTGCGCAGTTCCTCCACCGGTGGATCGCTGCGCGGTGCAGAGTCGCCGGGTTGTCCGTGCCGGGGTGGGCCGGAGCTACTCTCCGTCATCAAGTCAGTCCTGCGTGATGTGTTCCAGGGTCTGTGCCAACTCGCTCAACGAGCCGCCCGCCGTCAGGTTTGTGCCCAGCTCGATGAACAACTGGCCTAGAGACACTCGGTCAACCTTGTCGGCTGTCAGCTTCTGCGCTGTATCCCGCAGCTCTTTCCGCAGATCATCGTCTGCCTTGCGCACCTCTAGGCGCAAGGTCTGGAGCTTTTTACCGTGACCGCTGTCTTGATCAGCTAATTGTTCGTTCAGCCGATCGATCTCTTGCTGCAGTCGCTCCAGGTCGCGCTGGAGGGTTTGAAACTGCCTGTCATAGTCCCGCATCTGGGTGCCAAAGATAATGTCCCGGATGCGCTCTACTTCCTGGGTAGTCTCTGTCACTGCTTCGGCTTTGGTCGGCTTGTCACTCATAATGTCCTCCCGGGTTCTTGATCTCAATATACCAAAGAAATCTTACGATGAGTATTACGTCACTTGGACGTAGCGTCAGTGTCTGGCTGCGAACGCATATCCCAACCCGCGCTCGGTCAGAATATAGTGAGGCTGACTAGGATTAGCTTCCAACTTCTTGCGCAACCGGTGAATGTGGACACGCAGGGTGTCCTCGTATACCTCTTCGAGGGGCCAGAGGCGGCGCAAAAGGAACTCGGTTGTGACGATCTGACCGGCATTTTGCATGAGAATATACAGGATCTTGGTCTCAGTGGGCGTGAGGTCTATGGTCTGCCCCTTGATTCTCGCTTGTTGGTGGACGTAATCCACCGCCAAACGGTCATCGACCTGGATGACAGGATCCAACGTATAGGCAAAGTCCCCCATCCGGCGCAGTATTCTGTGCACACGGGCGACCAACTCCCGAGGGCTGAAGGGCTTGATGATATAGTCTTCAGCAAAGTGCTCAATGCTCTGAATGACCGTCTCCTCCTCATCCACAGCAGTCAGCATGATGACCGGGAGGTCGACGTATTCTTGTACGGAGCGACAGAACTCAAAGCCGTCCATACCCGGCATCATGATGTCCACGATCGCCAAATGGGGTAGGCCGTGACGGGAGATTACATCCAGAGCCTCCTGGCCGGACGCAGCAGTCAACACGGCAAAGCCTGCGCGGTCAAGTTTGTCCCTGACGAGCCGACGAATCATCGGGTCGTCATCCAGTACGAGGATGCGTTGTAGTCTTGCAGTTGGGTGCTCTAGAGGCGAGAAGTCGGGCATCACTCCTCCCGTGGCAGGTGGCATGGAGCCTTAACTCACTGGGACCTCACCTAGAGAAAGTATACCATGTCCTATTGTCGGGGCAAAGCGCACGTGCAAATCCACCGCTCCCTCTCCAGGCGTGAGAGGTTGAGGGCATCTCGTGCCCTCCCGTTGTCCTAACCCTGGTCGGTTTGCCTCTCCTGCTGATCCAGCTCGAGCACTCGCTGCCGCACCAGCGCCAGGGCGGCATCGGCAACCCATTCGCGCACTCGGGTGCGGTCGCCGTTGAAGCTGAGTCTCCGGCAAACCTCTTCTCCCTGGAGGTTCGCTGCTACGTGAACCACCCCATAAGGTCGCTGAGGGGTGCTGTCTTGGGGGACCACAACCGGTCCAACCCCTATTCCGATGTCGGCGATCGTGGCCTGACGGGCGGCGAGAGCGCTGGCAAGTCCCGCGCCCTCGTCCTCGTTATCTGAACAGGCGTCCATCATATCCCCACTGCGGAACCAGCGAGCATAGCCCTCCGGTTCGGTCAGCCGTGCAGCGACCAATCCGTTGGTTCCCAGCTCCGCGGTGGCGATAGTTAGCCCGTGCTCCACGAGCAGGTCGCCCAGTACGTGAGGCAGGTCTCGCTCATCATCGCTGATCACGTACCACCCCAGCGTATCGCGCAAAACAGCTACATCGGCGTCGATCAGCGCGCCGGCTTCATCCCGTGTGCCGCCTGTGGCGACTACCTCGATGGTGATCGTGCCCCGGTCCGGAAGGAGTCCCAGGAGTGGGTTGCGATCCCGGGCCAGCATCGGACGGATGAGGTCGTTGATCTTGGGCTCTGGCAGTCCGTACACCTTGAGGGCTGCCCGGTGGACGTGGCGGCCGTGCCCCACGACTTCCCGGAGTCGAGGCAGGATGAATCCCTCTAGCATGCCCTCCATCTCGTATGGGATGCCAGGGGTAGCAAAGAGGTGTTTCCCGTTCACCGATAGGTAAAAGCCTGCGGCTGTGCCCCGGTCGTTGTAGATGATGGCGCTGCCGGCGGGTATCTGGGCCTGGATGCGGCTGGTGTGGGGCATCTCGCGACCAAAGCGCACGAATCTCTCCTGGATGAGGTCTACTGCCTTCGCGTCCTCTACCAGCTCTAGGCCAAAGTAGGCGGCAATGGTCTGGCGCGTCAGATCATCCTCGGTAGGCCCCAATCCACCGGTGATAACGATGATGTCGGCTACGTGATGGGCGACCTGGAGCCCGGTGTGAATAGACCTCGGATCATCGCCCACGCTGAGATGCATGGCGACCTCAACAGGCAGGAGGGATAGCCGCTGAGAGATGACCTGGGAGTTGGTGTCCAGACGGTATCCACACGTCAGTTCATCGCCAATGGTCAGGATGGCCGCTTTCAACCGGTCACCTCCTGTGCCACTCGGCGACCGATTTCCACCGCATAGTTTGTTCCCCGATCCCAGGGGTAGACCTGACTCATATTCGCCATCCAGAGCCCGTCGATGGGGGTCTTGAGTGGGGGAATATTGTTCGAGTGGTTCAGAGTAGGTACGGGCTGGGCGTATCTTTCCGTGAACATCCAACTGGCGCGCACCCAGTCACGCTGGAAGTCAGGGTTGATTCGGGTTAGGCCTGGCAGGTATTCGTCCAGCAGTTGCTCTTTGTCATAGTCGAGATAAGGATGATCGGGGGGCAGATAATCGCCGCAATAGACCAGGTGATCGCCGCCATAGTGTTCAGGGCTGACATAGTTGGTGTGTTCGACCAGCCCCATGAAGGGGATACTCTCGCTTTTGGGCAGGTTGATCCAGTAATGACCATCGGTTAGGCGCTGTTTGAGTGCCAGGATGAGCACCACCGCCCCCATGGACTTGAGGGCATCAAGGTCTGCTATGTAGTCGGGAGGCAGTTCGGGCGTGCGCTCGCGCAACATGTGTGGAGAGCAGGTAGCGATCACACGCTCGTGCTTGGCATCCCCAGCCATTGTCTCCAGACGTATGCCCTGGTCGGCGCGGTAGATGCCGCGTACGTGCGTGTTGAAATGTATCTCCCCACCTTGTGCTTGCACTCGCTCTGCCAAAACATCCACAAAGGCCTGGAAGCCGCCCTCAAAGTAACCCAAGCGCGGGCTGCGTTTGTATGCCCTGGCCCACATCCAGGCCATGTTCACATCCCGATAGTTCTCATCGCCGAACTTGCTGATGAGCAGCGGCCGCCACCACACGTCGTAGGCTCGCTCGCCGGCCGTGCGTTGCATCCACTCGTCCACCGAAACGCTCTCCAGCGGCTGCCAGTTCTTGGTCAGCGTTAGATAGAACGCTGTCAAACCAACCCGCAGGCGATCCAGGAGCGGCAGCGGCGTGAACTGAAGCACACGGATGGCGCGGTGCAATTGTGAGATGGGGATGAACCGCAGCATGGGGATGGGGCTGTCGAGGGGGTAGAGACGCCCTTGATGATAGATCGAGGTTGTGGGCCAAGGGAAGAACAGCTTGTCCCGAACCCCCAGCTCATCTATCAAGCCGATGACATCGGTGTCGGATTCAAACCAGTGATGGTAGAAGCGCTCGAGTTGCCACTGCCATCGCTCGTCCCGAAAGCCCGATGCAAGCCCTCCGGCGTATGGGCGTGCTTCGTAGATTGTGACAGCATGTCCTCGTTTTGTCAGCTCGTAGGCGGCTGTGAGACCGGTGATGCCAGCGCCGATGATGCCAATGTCCATATTCAACTCCCAGCCTCCGGGACTCGGGGGCAATTGCTCCGCCCGGGAGTCAGACCTCCGGCTTTGAACTCTGGGCTTCCCAAACCTCCGCCCAGTGGATGCCCTCTAACCCCATAAACACCAGGCCCAACAGCGTCACGGGTATCAGGAGGATCGCGTGAAGGACCAGGATGTAACTTCCTGCTGGGGCTGACGGTGCGCCGATGCTCTCCAATATCTTGATCCCCACTTCGAACGTCCCAATGTACCCCGGCAGGGACGGCAACGCCGTCAGCAGATTGACCGCCCCTCCCATCAGCAGGATACCAACGTAGGACAGGTGCAGATCCGGGAAGGCAAAGCTGACCAGCCAATACTTGATGGTCTCCAGAATCCATACCCAGAGGGTGACACCAAAGACGATCAACACATCTCGCCCGCTGCGGAGGCTCTCAAGCCCGGCGATCACTCCTTCGACCAGGTCCAACACTGGCGGCCGGAGGCGGAGAGGCACCAGCCGGCCGATCAGGGCGTGTGCGAAACGTCGAAGCAGTCCAGGCTGGACAGCCAGAAAGAGAAACACCACCAGGGCGCCGAAGAAAACTATGCTGGCGACAGTGACCAGTTGGCTGAGAAAGGCCGACAGAGGGACAAAGAGGAGGCCGAAGAGGATAAACACCACCATCGTCAACCCGTCGAACAGACGCTCCACCACGGCGGTGGTGAGGGTCGTGCCGACGTTGGTCCCTTCCTTGCGCCACAGGACGTAGGCTCGCAACACCTCGCCCAGTCGAAAGGGAAGGACGTCATTTCCCATGTAGCCAATGACAACGACGGGGAAGAGCCGTCTGGTGGGGATGTGTTTGCTACCCCGAAGGAGGAATCCCCAGCGCCAGGCCCGGAACCAGACGGAGACAAAATAGACAGCTACCCCGGGCAAGAGCCACCAGAAGTTGGCCTGCAACACAGCGGTCCAGACCTGTTCCATATTCAGGTTGCGAAGGGCATACCACAGAAGGGCCACACTCACGAGGAAGCCGACGATGAGGATGGGCCAACGTCGTTTCAAGATGTCGATGCCTCCTCCCGCTGCGATAGCACCTCGTAGAGTGCCACCGCGGCTGCAACGGAAGCGTTAAGGGATCTCACTTGGCCGCGCATTGGCAGTTGTACTAGAAAATCGCACCGTTCCCGTACCAGTCGCCGCAGTCCCTGCCCTTCGCTTCCAACCACGAGCGCCAGCGGACCGCTCAAATCTGCCTGGTTGATCTGCTGCGCACCGGGCATGGCCTCCAACCCGGCCACCCACACATCGTGCGTCTTTAGCCGGTCAATGGCACTTACCAGGTTAGTCACTTGTGCTACCGACAGGTGTTCCACTGCCCCTGACGAGGCATTGACCACCGCCGGGGTGATTCCTACGGCTCTGCGGCTTTGGATCACCACCCCGCTCACGCCCACAGCCTCAGCCGTGCGCATGAGGCTGCCTACGTTTTGCGGATCCTGCAATCGGTCGAGCAACAGGAGAAGAGGAGTATCAGCGGAGGATTGGGCCGCAGCCAGGATATCGTCGAGTGGGGTATGGGGAAAGTCGCTCGTCTCTAGCGCTACTCCCTGATGATGGATGTTGCCGATTTGGTCCAGGTCGTGCCGGGTGGTACGATTCACCGATATTCCCGCCTGTTCGGCCAGGAAAACGATCTGGCCGATGATGTCCGTTTGGCGGACACCTTCGGCCAGCATCAGCTTGTATGGCCTGCGCCTTCCGGCACGCAGCGATTCGTGTACTGCGTGCCGGCCATAGAGGATTTCCCTCATTCCCCACTTTGCTCCACGCGCCAGACCGGTCCATCGGGGCGATCATCGACCACAATGCCGAGTTCAGATAGCTGGCGGCGCAGCGCGTCGGCCAGTTCCCAGTCCTCGGCCTCCCGATACTGCTGACGGATGTTCAGCACAATGTCCATCAGCCCATTGACCACGTCACTGTCGGCATCAGGGAGGAACTCGTCGGGGATAATACCCAATACCTTGCCTCCCAGATCCCGGTACAGACCGTCGATCGCCGACAGGGTGCCGCGTTCCATCGGCCGCTCAGAGCTAAGGAGGGTGTTCACTTCCCTGTTGAGGTCAAACAGGGCTGCGATTGCCTTGGGTGTGTTAAAGTCATCATTCATCGCTTCCACAAATGCATCCCGGAACGGATCCAGTTCGGTGATGTAGGATAGATTCGCGGTACCGGTCGGCATAGCACTTTCCAACTGCTTGCGCAACGTGCGCACAGTGTTGTGCAACCGCTCGACCCCCCGCTCGGCAGCCAGGACTGCATCGCGGCTGAAATCAACCGGACTCCTGTAATGGCTCGAGAGGATAAAGAAGCGGATTGCCTCCGGGCTGTAGAGCTTGAGGGCGTCCTTGATGGTGAGAAAGTTGCCCAAGCTCTTGCTCATCTTGACGCCATTGACAGTCAGAGATCCGGTCAGAATCCAGTAGCGAGCAAAGGGTTCACCTGTAGCAGCCTCTGATTGCGCGATCTCGCATTCGTTGTGAGGAAAGATATTGTCCAGCCCACCGCCGTGGATGTCGAGGGTATTGCCCAGGTACTTGGTCGCCATCGCCGTGCACTCGGCGTGCCAGCCTGGATAACCCGAACCCCAAGGGGAGGGCCAGCGAAGGATGTGTTCGGGGGCGGCGCGTTTCCACACGGCGAAATCGGCCGGGTGTCGCTTATCCTCCCGCACAGCCACTCGCGCACCGGCCTCCAGCTCGTCAATTTTGTGGCCCGAGAGCTTGCCGTACTCCTCGAACTTTTCCACGGAAAAGTAGACGTCGCCTTGTGGCGTTTCGTAGGCGTAGCCCTTGTCCAGCAGTGTTCTCACAAGCTCAATCTGATCGGGAATGTGGCAACTGGCACGGGGTGAGATGTTGGGACGGACGACTCCCAGAGCATCCATGTCCTCAAAGTAGGAGCGGGTATAGGTCTCCACGACCTCCATTGGCTCGACGCGTTCCCGCCGAGCCCCCTTGAGAATACGGTCCTCACCGGTGTCCAAAAGGTGGCCCACATCGGTGATGTTCTGGACGTAGCGGACCTGGTTGCCCAAGTGGCGGAGATAGCGTACGATGACGTCCATCGCCACGTAGGTCTTGGCGTGTCCTAGATGAGCGTGGTCGTACACGGTCGGACCACAGACATACATGCGGACCAGCTTTCGATCTATCGGCTTGAATTGTTCCTTCTGACGAGTTAGGTAGTTGTAGACCTGTAGACTCATTGCTTCTTTCTCCTTAGTCGTGTCTTGCCAGCCGGGCAAAGAGCATCCGACCAGCCGCCGTCTGCAACACCTTGGTCACAGTAACCGCTGTGTCTTGGTCGATGTACGTCTCGCCATCTTCCACTACGACCATGGTGCCATCGTCCAGATAGCCGACGCCCTGACCAATCTCTTTTCCCTCTTGGACGATTTTAACACTGAGAGATTCGCCGGGCAGGAAAAGGGCCTTGACAGCGTTGGCCAGTTCGTTTATGTTCAGCACTCTTACGCCTTGTAGTTCTGCCACACGGTTCAGGTTATAGTCGTTGGTAACGATGGGACAGTGCAGTTGTTTTGCCAGTAGCACCAGTTTGTCATCGACCTCGCGTACCCCTTCCACGTCTGAATCGGTGACACGCACCGGTGTCAGCGACTCGTTTTGGAGCCGGTGCAGCATATCCAGCCCTCGCCTTCCCCGGTTACGACGCAGGGCATCGGAAGAGTCTGCGATGTGCTGGAGTTCGTTGAGGACAAAACGTGGAACCAACATCTCGCCATCGACAAAGCCGGTACGACTGATGTCGGCGATACGTCCGTCGATGATGACGCTGGTATCCAGCAACACAGGCCTGGCTCCATCCTGCCTGGTTTCTTGGTTGCCGTCACCGCGCAGGGGCAACTGCCCTCGAATAGCAGTAAAGATATCGTGTTGACGCGTGAGCATCACCATGATGCCCAGGTAACCAAAGAGCAGGGCGGCGATGAAAGGTAGAATCTGGCTGAAGGGTTGTGGAAGCATTGAGAGTGGGAACGATACCAACCCACCGATGATCAGGCCCACGATGAGTCCCAGGGCCGCGGACAATAACTGGTGAGCGGGCGCATAGCGGATCCGCTTGCGCAGCGCCAGAAAAGGTCGTACGGTCACGTAGGGTGTCATCACCAGTCCGATCAGCGCGCCCATAAGAAGAAAGATGGCAGCATACTGATATGGCGAGCCTCCTGTGATGTTGGCTATGTGGATGCCCAGAAAGGTCCCCCCTGTTGCAATTGAGATCATTCCCACAATCCGAGAGATAAACTCTGCGCTCATAATAACAATAACCTCCATAATTATTCTATAAATCAGTAAAAGATCAGCTTGTAGAGCTACAAAAAAACAGGTGAGCACCAATCGGCCCTCACCCGTTCAAAGGGACCGTCCTCGGGCTGCCTATCACATACCGAGGGACGGTCTCGTCCTAGTATCGGACGACTTTGCGGTACGAACTATGGATAAAGTGATAAATCCACGTCATCGAACTGCAGAACGGATGATAAGAGCCAATATAAGACCGATTACCTATATATTATCACATTCGTGTCCAAAAGTCAACGATTTGTGATATTCTCGGCTGGTGCGCTAAACCTGCCGGGCAGTGCGGGGTAGTCGCAGGTTCATCCACCGGGTAGACGTTCATCTCAGTAGGCATTCTCCTACGCAGTAGGCATTCTCCTACGCAGTAGGCATTCTCCTAC
>CAYUIS010000025.1:0-4289 GCA_964444825.1 uncultured Anaerolineales bacterium
GCCAGGGTCGTCCGGGACGGTGTCGAGATCGACGTGCCCGTGGCACAGGTACAGGTCGGAGACCTTGTCGTCGTGCGGCCTGGCGAGCGTTTCCCGGTGGACGGCGTCGTCATTGAGGGCTACTCGTCCGTTGACGAAAGCATGCTGACTGGCGAGCCGATTCCGGTGGACAAGAGCCGTGGCGACGAGATCATCGGCGCGACGATCAACAAGCACGGGCTACTCAAGTTCGAGGCCACGCGAGTCGGCGCAGAGACCGCCTTGGCCCAGATCATCCGTTTGGTACAGGAGGCCCAGGGAAGCAAGGCGCCCATCCAGCGGCTGGCCGATCAGGTAGCGAGCGTGTTTGTCCCCGTCGTGATTGGAATAGCCCTGCTCACCTTCGCCACGTGGTGGGTCGTTGGCGGCGACTTTACCACGGCCATGATCCGCTTGGTGGCGGTGTTGGTCATCGCCTGCCCGTGTGCACTGGGGTTGGCGACCCCTACGGCCATCATGGTTGGCACTGGCAAAGGAGCCGCCCTAGGCATCCTCTTCAAGAACAGTCAAGCGCTAGAGACTGCCCATCGCCTCCAGACGGTCGTTCTGGACAAGACGGGCACCCTTACCAAGGGGGAGCCATCCGTCACCGATATCATCACCGGCGACCAGGATCCTGAATCCCAAACCCGACTCCTGCGGCTAGCGGCCTCCGCCGAGCGTGGCTCGGAGCATCCGCTGGGGCAATCGATCGTCGCCAAGGCCGACGCTGAGGAGGTCGCTCTGACCGACCCCCAGGAGTTTGAGGCGGTTCCTGGCCGGGGCATACGAGCGCAGGTGGAGGGACACGCGGTGCTGGTCGGGCAACCAGAGTGGATCGACGCAGAGAGTGTCTCGTCGGGAGATCTGGCCTCCGAGGTGGCGCGTCTACAGATGGAAGCAAAAACCGCCATAGTCGTGGCAGTTGACGGAGAAATGATGGGCGTGCTGGGTGTGGCCGACACACTCAAAAGCAGCTCAATTGAGGCAGTATCACAGCTCCACGGGCTAGGGTTGGAGGTAGTGATGCTTACGGGCGACAACCGCCGCACAGCCGAGTCTATCGGCAATCAAGTGGGCATCGATCGAGTCATAGCCCAAGTGCTGCCTGCCGAGAAGGCTGAACAGGTAAAGCAACTGCAATCCGGAAACCGTCTGGTCGCTATGGTCGGTGACGGTATCAACGACGCTCCAGCCCTGGCTCAAGCCGATGTCGGAATCGCGCTAGGCACGGGTACCGACGTGGCGATGGAGACAGCAGATGTAACCCTGATGCGAGGGGACCTGCGGGCGGTGCCACAGGCGCTGGCCCTCAGCCAGGCCACGATGCGCACGATCAAGCAAAACCTGTTCTGGGCGTTTTTCTACAACGTGATACTGGTCCCAGTGGCGGCGGGCGTTCTGTATCCCCTGCCGTGGGAATGGGTACCGGACGTCCTGCGACAGCTTCACCCGGTACTGGCCGCCTTTGCTATGGCCTTCAGCTCCATCACGGTGGTCAGCAACAGCCTACGTCTGCGCAAAGCACAAATCTGAGATTGTGTAAACGACGGGGCCGCCTGGTGGGTGGCGGCCCCATCCTTTGCCGTACACGCCCGAATCTCCGATTCGCAGAATCTCAGACTCCCAGGAAGTGCTCCCGCTGTTCTGAAGTGAGCAGGTTGAGCACGTTGGGGATCTCCATCGCCTTCTCAGGCGGGACCCCTTCCAGGAAAGTACGCAGCGCCTGCGCTGCCTCCGTCGTGCTAGGATCCGCTTCCAGGGTAGTCAGGAACTTGCCCGCCTGGCCAACCGCCATCGAACCGATGAACTCGTCAATGGGCACGCCAAAGCCTTTCATCGTCTGGACCACCTGGCGAAGCGAGGCCACGGAGACCCCACGCGCCTCCAACTGCGGAGCGACATAATCGTTAAAGAACCTGGCGTCCAGAATAGACTGGCGTCCAGCCTCAGCGTCCCGCATCTCCTTCCAGAGACCCCGACTCTTGACCAGACCCTCGATGACGCTGTGGGTCAGTTCCGTGCCGCCCCACCCGACGATGCCTGCCGTCATCGCCCAGTCAATCAGCGTGCCCACAGTAAAGTCATCCAAGATACCCCCAATACCGGCATTGAACAGCATCAGGTCGGGAGATGAGAACAGCACGTCAAAGCCCAGCAGGCGAAAAAAGCGCACGTTGGTCAGGCCTACCGCCACGATGGCGATCAGGGTCCCCAGCCAATGGGAGCGCACCTGCTTCTTCGAGATGTAGCCAGGAGCGGATTTGTCCGCTCCTGCGGGATTGGGCCACTGGTTGGCGTTTTCCCACCGATCCCAGAACACCTCCAGCACCCGTTCAGTTAGCGTCGCGATGGCGACCAAAGGGGCCAGGGTGATCCACAGCACGTCCGCCGAGACGTCCCCGCCCTGCCCAAGTGGAGCCGTTTCACCTCTCGCCCACGCCACCGTCGTGGTAGCCGCCAGGAGAACCAGTACCCCTAACACGATCTGAACACTTCGCCTTACCATTGCCCGAACTCCTTTCTCAACTATGGTGAATACCGAAAAGAAGCTGTAACGTTTTTGAATACTATGTGAGGCGAACGGATCTCAGAGCGAGGAAAAGCGCTCTGAGCTAAAGTGGCCCGCCCACTAGTTATTCTGTCAGATACCTATTCGTTATGCGGCAACACTCGATAGGCGATTCGGTGTGCATCAAGTGTGTCGGTGACATTGGTCCTGAAAACACTCATCCGACGCTCCGTGATCAAACGACGGTGGGACAGTCCTAATCATCCAACCTGGGCAGGGAGAAAGCAAAGAGGCTCCCCTGGCCGATTTCACTGTCCACCGACACCTGCCCGCCAAGCTTCTCGACGATACGTTGTACGATAGAAAGCCCCAGCCCGTGCCCTTCGCCGCGAACCTGGTCGAGTTGTGTGAACGGGACAAACAGCCGAGCCTGGGCCTCGGATGAGATACCAGGACCGTTGTCGCGCACCCAGAAACGCACGTGCTCCCGTTCAGCCTCCCCGGCAGATTCGGGAGAGATCAGAACATGGTCAGCGCCAAGTTCCACCCGCGGCGGCTGGCCACCGTATTTGATGGCATTGCTGACATAATTGGCCCACACCTCTTCAACCCACGGACCGTAACCTAGCGCCTCTGGCCAAGACTCAGGCAGAATGATCTCGGCGTGGCTTTCCTCGATCATCCGAGCCAACCGATTCAGCGCCTCATCTACGACGGCTCCCATTTCCAGGGGTTCCATCGCGACATCTTTTTTGCGCGCGCCTGCCAACAGGAGCAACTCGTCAATAATGCGGCTTATCTTGTTCGCACCCTGTGCAACCTCACTCAGAATCTCGTGCAAAAGCTCGTCTGGTAGCTCATCACAGGTTTCTTCCAGCATAGAGGCGTACCCGACGATCGTGGTCACGGGGCTCTTGAGATCGTGGGCCACGGTATGGGCAAAGGCATCCAGTTCTTCGTTGTGTGCTTGGAGCTGGATGGCGCGCTGCTGCAGCTCGACAGTACTCTGCTGGAGCTCTTGGAAGAACTGCGCACTCGAAATGGCGGCGGCGGCCAGAGGCGCCAACACCTCCATCCATGCCATATCCGCGGGAGAAAACGTTCCTCGCTTCTTGTTGACTATTTGAAGAACACCGGTGCTGGTTTCCCGCACAGACAGCGGCACGGTGATCAGATCGCGGGTACGAAAACCAAGTTCTGCATCTACGTTCGGATTGAAGCGAGAATCAGCCTGTGCATCGGGCACCAGCACCGATCGATTGTGCAACATCGCCCAGCCAGCGATGCCCCTTCCTGGGTCCATCTGCACTCCCACCAGGTGCTCTGCCGCCCGGCCGAAGGCTGCCCGACACTCCAGGCTTCCGTCCGGTTTCCGCAGCCAGATGGATGCATCCTCGGTGTCCATTTCGATCATAGTGATCTCCATGACACGTTCCAACACACGATCCAGATCCAGCGTGGACAGAAGGATGCCCCCCGCTTCAACCAGGTGCTCCATTCTACGCTGCTGGAACCGTTCAGCCAACCTCCGCGCCGTAAGTGTCTTCACCCGGGCCAACAATTCGAGAGGCTGCACCGGCTTGAGCAAATAGTCATTTGCGCCGGCCTCCAAAACCGTCAATCGGGTCTCTACGTCGGGCTCTATGGTAAGGGCGATCACGGGTAGGAGCGCGAATTGCTCGTCGGTCCGAATACGACGGAGGAGATCCAGACCATCAACCTCAGGCAGGCTCAAATCGAGAATCAGCAAATCCGGCAA
>CAYUIS010000025.1:4389-39427 GCA_964444825.1 uncultured Anaerolineales bacterium
TCCCCAGCTCTGGGTGTTGGGTCAAAACTCTTTCGCCCATAATCTACACCACTTTCCCCATCAGGCCGTTCAGTACCTAGTATATTGCATCTTGGCTCGAAAGTCAAAAAAAAACGACGCCCGATTTTGCAGTCCTCAAGACTTGTAGTACAATCTCATAAGCCATCACCAAAGGAGGCTCAACTATGCCATCAGAATCAGTCCGGCCTCACAGCTATCGTCAGATCGTAAACGCCTGGTGCATGTACGACTGGGCCAACAGCGCTTTCGCCACCACAGTCATGGCGGCGGTGCTACCCACGTTCTACAGCGGGGTAGCCGGGGCAAACCTGAGACCGGTCCAGGCCAGCAGTTACTGGGGCTACACCAATACCGTCGCTATGCTCCTGGTCGCCTTCTCCGCGCCCATTCTGGGCGCCATCGCCGACCACAGCGGAACCAAGCGCCGATTCCTGGCAGGTTTTGCCGGAGTCGGCATCCTCTCTACATCGCTGCTGGTGTTGGTGAGCACGGGTGACTGGCTATTAGCCTCAGCCCTCTACGTCCTGGGGCGGGCTGGCTTTGCCGGAGCCAACATTTTCTATGACTCTCTGCTGCCCCATATCGCTCACCCCGACGAGATCGATCAGATCTCGACCAAAGGATACGCGCTCGGCTACCTCGGCGGCGGGCTATTGTTGGTCGTAAACCTGGCTTGGATTCTCAAACCATCCTGGTTTGGCTTGCCGAACGCAGAGATCGCCTCCCGGCTGTCGTTCGTCAGCGTCGGCATCTGGTGGGCCGTCTTTTCCATCCCCCTGTTTCGTCGCGTACCCGAGCCGCCCTCTGTACAGGAGGCAGGGGAGAGCACCAATCCGATCCGGGCGGCATTCCAGCGATTGGGACGCACGTTCCACGAGATCCGTCGCTACCGGCAATTGCTCAGGTTTCTGATTGCCTACTGGCTCTACAACGACGGCATCGGCACCATTATGGTAATGGCCGTGATCTTTGGCACAGAGATTGGAATCGAGACAGAGGGTCTGATCGGAGCCATCCTTGCCGTGCAGTTCCTGGGCATCCCTTTCTCCTTCGCCTTCGGCTGGCTGGCGCGCCGGCTGGGGACAAAACGTTCGATCTTGCTGGCACTGGGTGTCTATGCGGTCATCTCTGTGGGTGGCTATTTTATGCAGACCGGCCTTCACTTCTGGATCCTGGCCTTCCTGGTGGCGACGGTGCAGGGCGGAAGTCAGGCCCTCAGCCGGTCGCTCTTCGGGCGTATGGCCCCCAAGGCAAGAACAGCCGAGTTCTTTGGCTTCTACGACGTCAGTTCCAAGTTTGCCGGCATCGTCGGGCCGGCCCTGTTTGGCATCGTAGGCCAACTGACCGGTTCCAGTCGCCTGAGCATCGTCGCTCTCGTGGTATTCTTCCTCGTGGGTGGCGGGTTGCTCCTGGGAGTGAATGAGCAAGAGGGAATTCGCCTGGCAGAGGAGGAAAACCGGGCAGCAGGGCTGGCTTAGCACCCTGGCCGTTGGGAGCCACCAGCCTTAATCCTTCAATACATAGCACTTGTTCATTAATAACTTCACACTTTGGCACAGGAATCGGACGCAAAACAGCCGTAGAAGCACGGAGTTGTTTTTGAACAAGTACATAGCAGGGCTTCGGCCTGAGGCTCAGCCCGAAGGGCGCCTACTTGGGCGGATACCCCGTGATACGACGAATCTCCTCGTAGAAAGGTCGCAGCTTGCGATACATCTGCTTATAGACCCGCTGATACAGCCCTTCGTAGATGTGGTGCACGTCGGGGCGCGGCTCAAACGTATCCCGCACCCGCGTCATTTCGGCCACCGCCGTCTCAAAGTCTGGATGCAGCCCCAAGCCCACGGCCGCGTCCATCGCCGCCCCCAGGCCTGAGGTCTCGTAAATGTGAGGCCGGCTGGCTGGTCGATTGAAGACATCCGCCGTTATCTGCATCGCGGCATCCGACTGAGATCCTCCCCCGGAGACCCGCACTTCGGTCGTGCGCACCCGCAACCGTTTCTGGGTCCGCTCCAAGCCTTCCCGCAGCGCATACGCCAATCCCTCCAGGATAGCGCGGTAGACGTGGGCTCGGGTATGCACGTCGCCGAAGCCAATAATGGCCCCCTTTGCCTCCGGCCCTGGGGACCGGAGACCGGGGGACCAGTAGGGCTGCAACGTCAGCCCCATCGAACCAGGCGGCACTGTCTCCACCAGTTGGTCAAACAGCTCCTCAGGCGTGCAGTCCAACTCATTGGCCCGCTGCGTCTCATATAGGCCGAACTCTTGTTTGAACCAACTGACCATCCAGTAGCCGCGGAATATCCCTATCTCCAGGTTATAAGCGCCAGGGACGGCACTGGGATATGGGGGGATGAGCGGGATTACCTCGACGTAGCGACGGCTGGTCGTATTGACCGTGGCGGTGGTACCGTAGGAGAGACAGGCGACGGAAGGCTCCAGGGCACCAGCGCCCAGCACCTCGCACGCCTTATCAGCGGCGGCAGCAATCAAAGGCAGACCCATCGGAATGCCCGTCTCCTCAGCAGCCTGGTGAGTGATCTCACCCAGCGTTTCTGTGGGCGGGATCAGGTCAACCAGCAGCCGTTCCTCCATCGGCACCGCCTGCCACTTCCAGTCCCACTTTTTTGACCAGTTCAGCCCCTTGTAGTCAAAGGGTATGTATCCTACCTGGCAGCCCACACTGTCGACGAAACGACTCACCAGCCGATAAGTTAGGTAGCCAGAGAGGAACATATACTTGTGCGTACGCTCCCATATCTCTGGTTGGACTGTTCGAATCCAATTGGCCTCCGCCTCGGCTTGGAGATAAGCGGCCGTTTCGGCCATCCCGCTCAAACGAAAAGCGAGTCCCCAAAGGCCGCCTATGCGCGGCAGTCCCTCAGTGCGGCGTTGATCGAGCCACACAATCGCCGGGCGCAGCGGCGTACCCCCGGCATCCACGTTGATCACCGTCGACCGCTGGGTGGTGAGGGCCACTCCAGCCACTGCCTCTTTGGGAACAAGACTCTCCTGCCATAGCCTTTGGCACGCTAAACACAGATGCTCCCAAAAGTACTCGGGGGCCTGCTCCGCCCAGCCGGGGCGTTCCGCACGGTAAGACTCGATGGGAATCTGCACTTTGTGGCTCAGGTTGCCACGGAGATCAAACAGCAGAGCACGGACCGACTGGGTACCACAGTCAATGGCAAGAACGTGATCTTTGGCCATATCCTCCTTGTTTGCCCTCCCAAGAGGTACGCCCTAAGAATCTATCCCTAGATTCGCTCAAACCCCCGTCTCGGGGTGTCTTTCGCCCCCGAGGACGGGGGGCTAGAGCAGTTTCAGGATAGGTACTAAGCCACAGCCGCAGCCGGGCGCTGGCGAGCGCGCACGCGGCCAACCGCTTTGGTGACCTCGGCGGCAATCCCCGGCACCAACAGCAGCGGCAAGACGAGCGCCCACTCTCTCAATCCCAGCGAGACCGTGTTAAAGATCGGCTGGAAGAAGGGCAAGTAGACCACGGCCAACAGCAGAACGACCGAAAGCAACACGGCATACTGCATGACCTTGTTGCTAAAGACGCCCAAACGAAACAGAGAAACACGCTCTGAACGGGCGGTATAGGACCGCACCAATTCGGAGGCCGAGAGCGTAACAAAGGCCATCGTCTGCGCCAGCGCCGGGTTCGACGGACTCCAACTCAACCCGACATAGTAGGCCGTCAGAGTTGCTGCCGTGATGAACACCGTCTGCACGACGATGCCAACCACCATACCCCGATTGATAATCGGCTCGCGCACAGGGCGGGGGGGCTCCTCCATAATGTCTGGGTCACCCTTCTCCATCCCCAGAGCCAGCGCCGGCGCACCGTCGGTGAGCAGGTTCAGCCATAACAACTGGATGGCGTTCAACGGCGGCAGTGAGCCAGCCAAGGTAGCCAGGAAGATGATCATGATCTCGGCCACGTTACACGAAATCAGGTAGTAGACGAACTTGCGGATATTCGAGTAGATGATGCGGCCCTGCTCCACCGCCGAGACGATCGAGGCATAGTTGTCGTCGGTCAGGACCATGTCCGCCGTCTCTTTGGATACGTCGGTGCCGGTGATGCCCATCGCCACACCAATTGAGGCGCGCTTGAGGGCTGGCGCATCGTTGACCCCATCCCCCGTCATCGCTACGACGTGATCCCGCGCCTTGAGCGCCTCGACGATGCGCACCTTGTGTTGAGGCGATACCCGTGCAAAGACATCTACGTCCTCAATACGCCCGATCAGGTCCTCATCAGACAGGTCGTTCAACTCCACGCCAGTGACCACCTCACCCCCAGGGCGCAACAGTCCGATCTCCTCCGCCACAGCGCGGGCCGTATCAGGATAGTCACCGGTGATCATGACCGTGCGGATACCCGCCTTTCTTGCCTGCTCCACCGCCGGCCTCACCTCCGGCCGAGCTGGATCGATCATTGCCACCAATCCAATCAGCGACAGGTTCTTTTCGATATTTTCGGAGGTGACCTGAGCCGGGAGCTCATCCAGGTAACGATAGGTTACGGCCAACACGCGCAACCCCCCTTGGCCCAGGTCGCGGATGGTATTGTCGACATGCTGGCGCCGCGCTGACGTGATAGGCACGTCGACACCGTCCTCGAGAATGGTGTCGCAGAGGGGCAACACCACGTCGGGGGCACCTTTGACATAAGCAACATACGCCGGGCCGTTGTTGTGCGTCTGTTCGTGCCCTACAGGGCGTTCTCCATCCAACTGATGAATGGTGCTCATTCGCTTCCGGTCGCTATCAAAGGGCACCTCCGCCACCCGGGGGAGCTTTTCCTCAAGCGGTTCACGCCACAGACCTGCCTTGGCCGCAGCCACAACCATTGCGCCTTCTGTGGGATCGCCCACGATCCGATACTCGTGCGCACCCGCATCTGACTCGGGTTCCTGCAACAGCGCATCGGAACAGAGCAGACTGCCGGTGAGCAGAGCCATCGTCTCGGCGCTATCGTGTGGATCAGCGAGAGTGCCATAGTTGGAGAATTCGCCCTGGGGCTCGAATCCTCTTCCACTCACGTCCAGCCGCCAGTTCGCCACATAGAGACGTACCGTCATCATCTCATTCTGAGTCAGCGTGCCGGTCTTGTCGGAGCATATCACCGTGGCGCTGCCCAGCGTCTCCACAGCCGGAAGCCGACGAATGAGTGCGTGGCGACGTATCATCTCGCGCATCCCCAGCGCCAGACAGATGGTGACGACGGCCGCCAAACCCTCTGGAACGGCCGCGATGGCTAGGCTGACGGCAACGATGAACAACTCGACAATCTGCTCCTTCGTCTGTGCCAAATAGGGCATCAACCCCTGGCTGACGAGAAGCGATAGATCGGTATCCTGAATGATGGCCTCAATGAAAACCAAGCCACAGACAATCAGAGAACCCCATCCCAACCACCGGCCCAGTTGATCCAGGCGTACCTGAAGTGGGGTAGCCTCCTCCTCATACGACTGGATCATCTCGGCAATGAGGCCAAACTGAGTCTGCATACCGGTGGTGATGACGATGCCCTTTCCCCGCCCGTAGGTGACCGTGGTACCCATAAAGGCACAATTGAGCCGATCCCCCAGAGACACCTCCTCCGGCAGTTCGGCGGTGGCCATTTTCTCCACCGGCACTGATTCGCCGGTGAGCGACGCCTCGTCGATTCTGAGATTGACACCCTCGACGAGGCGTAGATCGGCGGGAACATAGTTGCCGGCTTCCAGAAAAACAATGTCGCCGGGCACCAATTCACGCGCCGGGATGGCGACCCGCCGGCCGTTCCGCTGAACGTGCGCTTCGGGAGCTGCCATCTTTTTCAACGCCGCCAGCGCCTCCTCCGCCTTGCCTTCCTGAACCACACCCAGCACGGCGTTGAGAAGGACGATGGCCGTGATCGCACCGGCCTCTACCGTCTCTCCCAGAAGCAGCGAGACGACGGCAGCGACGATGAGGATGATGACCAGGAAATTGTTGAATTGAGCCAGCAGCAATTGCCAGAAGCCAGGCCGGGGCCGTTCGGCCAGTTCATTGGGGCCATATCTAGACAGCCGGGCCTGCGCCTGGTCCGGCGTCAACCCGGCCGAGAGATCCGTCTCCAGCGCTCCGACGGCTTGGTCAATTGTATGACTGTGCCACATCGTTGTCCGCGTCGCTTGGTCTGTTTCCATTCACTCCTCATCCATTCTCTCACGATTATTCTGGGGGCCAACCCTCATTGTCCATCGGCAATGAGCAATGAACAATCCGCATTTTCATTGCTTATTGTATCCCCCACCAATACATATCCGCCAGTTTCTGATGCTCCTCGTGCAAACGTACATAGCTTTCGTAGCGATGCCGGCTCACATGTCCCTCCTCCACCGCATCCTGGACCGCGCAGCCTGGCTCGACCGTGTGGGTGCAGTCCGAGAACCGACATTCAGCAACCAACGGAGCGATATCTGGAAAGTAGGCGTCCAACTCCTCTGGATCCAGGTCAAAGAGCGCCAGGGCACGGATACCCGGCGTGTCGGCTACCCAACCACCTTCATCCAGGGGAACGAGATGGGGTGCGACGGTGGTATGGCGGCCCTTGGTGGTTGCCTCGCTCACGGCGCGCACGCGCAACCCCAAGCCCGGTTGCATCGTGTTGAGCAGACTGGTCTTGCCCACACCCGATGGTCCCACGAGAGCCGAGAGCTTTCCCTGCAGCACCTCGCGGAGCTCACCCACGCCTTCACCTGTGACAGCACTGGTGTACAACACCAGGTAGCCAATCTCCCTGTATACCTGAAACAGAGCGTGTGCTTCCTGACGGCTCACCAGGTCGACCTTGTTGGCACAAATGACAACAGGGATGTCCTGAACCTCTGCTCCTACGAGCAACCGATCGAGCATGCGTAGATGAGGGCTTGGTTCTGCGCAGGCAAAGACAAAGACGGTCTGATCGGGGTTGGCGACGATGACCTGCTCGCGCTCGGAGAGATAACCGCCCCGGTCCCAACGCCGGGACCCACGCCCACGAGCAGGAGGTGCCAGTCGTGCCAATGTCCGCTCTCGCTCAACGATCTCTTCGATCATACCGCCACCGTCATCGGCCAGGCTGATGCGTACCCGGTCGCCGACGGCTGCCAGGTTCGAGTCACGCCGTTCCTGCTTCAGCCGCCCCCGCACCCGGCACACAAACTCACCATCGGTGGTATGGACGGTAAAAAAGCCACTCTGTGCTTTGACGATCAGGCCATTGAGCAGATCAGGCATTCAACTGCTGGTCCCAATGCTGCATATTTCTCCTCCAAAGTTGTACGGCAAGCATTGTAAATAGTTTCGGCGTTTCTGTCAACAGCCGGTGGGACCCAAGTCATCCCGACCCCACATGCTGCACTTTATGGCGCGCGAGGATTTCCCAAACCCCTGCCCGTGTCTTGTTTGGGATATTGGGATATGCAGCAGACCCAAGTTCTTCCATGTATAGAACGTTTGTGCTATCATGATCTCATAGGTTGAGCACCATACACTATCAAGACAGCCTAGAAGGAGCATCCGATGAAACGCCTACTAGTACGAGCGATCTCCATCACCACCATTGTCTTCATCTTCCTGTGTGTAGCCTTGTTGACTGTGAGATACGTGGACATCCCCGGCACTGAATTGGACAACGCCATCAATATGCAGCCTGTGATCGAGTGGGAGTTGAGGGCGATGGCACGCTAAGCACCAATCCCGGTGCTCGGTTTTCTGCCAGCCCTCCACCCCAAGGAGAAGGCCAAAGAGTCCTCGCTCCGATAACCCCGCAGACATCTCTCACTGGCCCAAAGTTGGGTTTTGTGCGATAATGTGTCCACACCTTGTTTTGAAAGAGGTTGGACCCATTGATATCTGAAGCGACCACCGTTGAACCTGAGCCTGTTGAGCTAGAGAGCGACACGAAGAAAAAACAGGCCGAACACAAGCGCAAGCTGCCACGCGGGCGCGTCACGATCTTTCCCAATTGGTGCAAAGGCTGCGATCTGTGCGTCACTTTCTGCCCTGCAGGCGTATTGGAGGAAGGACCTGACGAGCGGGTCGTCGTGGCCCATCCAGAGAAGTGCACTGCCTGTCGTTGGTGCGAACTCCACTGCCCGGACTTTGCCATCTTTGTGGCCGATATTGAGCCGGATTCAGAGGAGGAAGCCGCATGAGCGCGCAATCGAACACCAGACTGATGCAGGGCGACGAAGCCTGCGCCGAGGGGGCCATCGCTGCTGGCTGTCGCTTCTTCGCTGGATATCCCATCACGCCCGCCACCGAAATCGCCGAAGTGCTGGCCCGGCAACTGCCCCAGGTGGGCGGCAAATTCATCCAAATGGAGGATGAGATCGCCTCAATCGCTGCCGTGATCGGCGCGTCGGTTGGTGGCGCCAAGTCTATGACGGCCACCTCGGGCCCTGGTCTGAGCCTGATGCTGGAGAACATCGGATACGCAGCGATGACCGAGATTCCTTGCGTCATCGTGGATGTCCAACGACTGGGCCCCTCGACCGGTCGGCCTACCAGCCCATCTCAGGGGGACGTGATGCAAACCCGTTGGGGCACCCACGGTGATCACCCCATCATTGTTCTCTCCCCTGCCTCCGTCCGGGAGACCTTTGACCTGACCATACAGTCGTTTAACTTTGCCGAAAAGTACCGCACTCCCGTCATCCTGCTGATGGACGAGGTGATCGGCCACATGCGCGAGCGCGTCGAGCTACCTGACTATGACACTGTCGTGCGCGTGGATCGGCCAGACACCACCGTACCGCCGGAGTGGTACAAACCCTTTGAGAACTTTCCCGTCGATGTACCACCATTGGTACCTTTTGGCGAGGGCTATCGCTACCACATCACCGGCCTGCACCACGACGAGCGGGGATACCCGACCAACCGGCTGGACGAGGTCCAACTGTGGCTGGATAGGGTTTTCCGCAAGATCGACCGCAGCCTTTCGGACATTCTACTATACGAAGAGGACGGAATTGAAGATGCAGAGACGCTGGTCATCGCGTATGGCGTCACCGCTCGCTCGGCCCGCCACGCCGTTGAGTTGGCGCGCGAACGCGGGCACAAAGTGGGGTTCCTCAAACTCGACACGATCTGGCCTTTCGCTGAGGAAGTCGTAGAGCACGCCAGTGCCCGGCTGCACCGCGTGGTGGTGCCCGAGCTCAATCTGGGCCAGTTGGCGCTAGAGGTCGAGCGGGTGGCAGGCCGACACAAGGTACGTCGCGTCACCCGGGCCGATGGGGAGATGATCAAACCTGCCGAGATACTGGCCGCCATCGAAGCACAGGAGCTGATCCAGTGACGAGACAGCAGCGCGAATCACAAGTTCACGAGCGATACCTACGCCACAGCAAGAGGTTTCCCAACGTCTGGTGTGCTGGCTGCGGCATCGGCATCGTCCTGGGTGCAATCATCCGCGCAGTAGATGGGCTACATTTGGACAAGAACGACGTGGCGCTGCTCTCCGGCATTGGCTGCACTGGCCGGATGCCAGTCTATGTCGACTTTAACACGATGCACACGACCCACGGCCGGGCGCTGGCATTCGCCACCGGGCTCAAGATGGTGCGGCCGGAGATGAAGGTCATCGTGGTGATGGGCGATGGTGACGCATTGGCCATTGGCGGCAACCACTTCATTCACGCCGCCCGCCGGAACATTGGCTTGACCGCCATCGTGGTCAACAATTATACATACGGGATGACGGGTGGCCAATACTCACCGACCACCCCTACTGATGCCAAGGCAGCGACAGCTCCGTACGGGCACATTGAGCAGCCCTTCCCCATTACCGAGCTGTCTCAAGCATCGGGCGCGGCCTTTGTCGCCCGCAGCACCGTCTACCACGTCCAAGAGCTGGAAAAGTACATCGCCCAGGCGATTGCCAAGCAGGGTTTCTCAGTGGTCGAGGCTGTGAGCTACTGCCACACGACCCTGGGACGGATCAACCGCTGGGGCAGAGCGCCGGATATGATGCGTCGGCTCAAAGAGCAGAGTGTCACGCTGAAACAAGCCCAGAAAATGAGCGAGGAGGACAGGACCTCCAAGATTGTACGAGGGGTGTTTGTGGACCGAGATATTCCAGAGTATACGCAACTCTACGATCAGATCATCGAACGGGCGCAGGCAGGCACTCGCTCCTCCGAAGCCTCCTCTGCTGAAAGGGAGAAGGGGGTAGCCTGATGGCCAGGCGCTACGAGGTTCGACTGGCAGGGACTGGCGGGCAGGGAACGATCCTGGCCGGCATCCTACTGGCTGAAGCCGCAATCCAGGACGGCAAGAACGTCGTTCAAACCCAGTCATATGGCCCAGAGGCGCGAGGAGGGGCCAGTCGGTCGGAGGTGGTGATCTCAGATGGAGAGATCCACTATCCCAAGGTGCTTCAACCCGACATCACGGTCTGTATGAGTCAGGAGGCATGTGACCGGTACGGATCTCAAATGCGACCAGGGGGATTGTTGATCCTCGACGCCGATCATGTCACCCGTGCTCCGACGACGAGGGCCGTGCGCGTCCCGATGACGTCGGTGGCGCAGGCGGTCGTGGGGCGCGCAATCGTCGCCAATGTGGTGGGCTTGGGCGTGCTTGTCGGCCTAACCGGTATCGTGTCGTCTGAGGCGCTGGAGACAGCGGTGCGAAACCGCGCCCCCCGCGGAACGGAGATCATCAATCTGAAGGCGTTGGCGGCCGGGTTTGAGAAAGCCGAGGAGATTCGGGAGGGCGGATAGCAGAACACAGGTGGCGGGACCCATAGACAGATATGGTGGAAGAACAGGACCAAGCGACCCTCACCTTACACCTGCTGGGCGAACCACAGCTACTCTTTGGAGCATCCTCACTGGCGGAATCCTTGGCCGGGAAAGAGCAGGCTCTCCTGTACTATATGGCCTGTCAGCCTGACCAAAGATTCTCTCGCGAGCACCTGTCCACTCTGCTGTGGGGTGAAGTTCCCGAATCGCGGTCGCGCTATAACCTCCGTCGGGCGCTGTGGAATGTCCGCCGCACACTAACCGAGGTAGGACTTGTCCCAGAGGAGTGCCTGGCCGTCGAGGGCTCCTGGATTCAGATCCCATCCGCTGCCCCCTTCCAGGTGGACGTGCATGACTTCGAACAAGTCCTCCAACTCCCAGAGTCGAAATCTCGCTTCTCCGTTTCCTCCGAAATGATCCGCCGGATTCGGAGGGTGCTGGACTTTTACCGAGGCGAGTTCTTATCCGGGTTTTCCGTTCCCAACGCCCCAGGGTTTGAAGAGTGGCTTGTCCTGGAGCGGGAACGTCTGTTTCTGCTCCTCCTCCAGGCGTTGGCCAGTCTCATCCAAGGTTTCATCGCCCGAGGTGAGCGGGATGAGGCCATCGCCACCTGTCAGCGTCTCCTCGTCCTCGATCCCCTTCAGGAAGACACACATCGTCTGCTTATGCGTCTATACTGGGAGACAGGCCAGCGGGCACAGGCACTGCGCCAATATCGCACCTATCAGGATCTCCTAGAGCGAGAACTGAGCATCGAGCCTTTGCAGGAAACCCAGGATCTGTACCAGCAGATACTTCAACGCGAGGCCCCGCCAGCCCTCAAGTCTTCATCGCTTGTTCTTACCTCTAGAACCACCCCCCCCTTCCCGGCTCCAGAATCCCTGCCTCGTCCCCGCCTCTTTACCCTCCTAGATCGAGGTCTTGCTGTCCGCCTCACGCTGGTCTCCGCCCCCGCCGGCTATGGCAAGACGACCCTGATGGCCCAGTGGCTGGCTGATAGATCCCCGGTTCCGCCCCTTCGGGTGCACGTTCTGGCCGTATGGTACACAGTGGAAGAGGCAGACAACGATCCACTCACGTTCCTTGATGGTCTGGCTGCGGCCGTGAGTCGCACGTATCCCACTCTCAGCCAAGGCCTGCTTGACCAAGTTCACGACCTGGTTTTCACACAGGGCAACATCCGCCAGGCGACCGATCATCTGATCGGCATGCTAGAGTCCCTGGCGCTCGAGTCCTTTGTCATCGTGCTCGACGACCTGGAGCACCTTAACAGCTCAGAGAGCCTGCAGGTGCTCCGCTACCTCGTCGAGCACATCCCGGCTACCGGGCACATCTATCTGTTGACGCGGGTCGAGCCCCCACTCCCATTGCCCCGCCTCGCGGTTCGAGGTCAGCTCGTAGAGATCCGGGCCGCCGATCTGAGATTCACGGATGAAGAGGTGACAGCTTTCCTGAGCCAAGCCCAAGGATTGAATCTGAGCCCGGCCGAGGTGGCCGAGTTGACTGAGCAGGCTGAGGGATGGATCGCCTCTCTTTGGCTGGCCGCCAACGCCTTTGGTCGTTTCGCAGCCAACCTGGAAATGGTGTGGGAGGGGGTTTATGCCTACTTGCGGGACGAGGTGCTGACTCCCCAGCCCGCCGAGGTACGCACGTTTCTCCTCCAGAGCGCCGTCCTGGATCACCTGACTCCCAGCATTTGTCAGGCAGTTCTTGATGTACCCGAGAGCGTGGAGAACTTGGCCCAGTGGCTGGCTAGAATGGAGCGTCACAATCTGTTTCTCCGGCGTGTGGTATTTCCAACGCTGCGCTCCACTGTGCCGGATGGAGCTGACCCTGAACCGCAGTATGCCTATCATCCCCTGTTTCTTGCCTTCTTGCGGGCGGAGCTGCCTCACCATCTGTCCCAGACCGAGATCGAGGCACTTCACCAGCGAGCTGCGCGAGCCTCTGAAAGACAGGGAGACCCTGAAACAGCCTTGTTCCACTTCCAGCGGATAGGGGACGAATCCGGGATTGCCCGCTTGCTAGAGCAGATCGCCCCCACCTATCTCCAGGCAGGTCGCTTTGAACCCCTGACCCGCTGGATAGGCCAGCTTGAGCCAGCCGTTCGAGATAAGTACCCCCTTCTTACACTGCATGCTGGCCGGCTTTGTCAGGCGGAGGGCCGCGTGGAACAGGCTCACCGCCTATATCAGCAGGCAGCGCAGACCTTTGAGTCGCAAAAGAACCACGCTTCCGAGGGGGATGGCCTGCTCGCTCTGGCTGAGTTGGCGCTCGTGCGGGGCCGGTATGCCGCCGGAATCGAACTGGCTCAGCAGGCGATTGACCGCTGGCCCGAGGAGGACCTCCAGCGCCATACGGGCGGACTGTGCATTATGGGACAACTGCACGCCTGTCAGGGCAACCTAGTCGACGCCGAGCTGACACTGAAACAAGCCAAGCGGTCAACCGCCGAACTCGATCATCCGCTCCTCAGCTTCCAGGTGCTGCGCATTCACGCCTGGGTGGCCTATGTGCAGGGAGCCTACCACCGAGCGATGGGCATAAACCGCCTGGCAGAGCAGGCGGCGGGCCAAGATGTCTCCCCAGAGATCGTCGCGAGTTTTCGCAACCCTGTACCGGGTATTCTCAGGGAATGGGGGGAACGTGAGGTCGCCTGGGAAGCAGCACAGCGGCGTTTGGAGGCAGCCAGACTGATCCAGGACCGGCTCTCCCTCTCTCACGCCTGCGTCGACCTGGGCAACCTATATCTAGACCAAGGACAACCGGACGAGGCACAAAGGGCCTTTCAAGAAGCGGTAGCTGAGGTCGAGGCTGCCGGCGAGGATGGCCTGCTCCGTCTGTATGCAGAAGCCCATCTGGTCTATGCAGCCTCGCTCCAGGGCCATACGAAAGAAGCGGTAGAGGTTGCAGAGGCCGCACTGCACCGTTGCCAAGCCCGCGACGCATCGCCTTTGGGTGTGGCCATCGCCCAGACAGCGATCGCCCTGAGCCGTATCGGTTCCCCCTCCCGGGACCCTCGGCCGTCTCTTGATCAAGCGTATCATGCCTTTGAGCGGCTAGGTGTGCGCTATGGGTCCTTTGTCT
Organism: uncultured Anaerolineales bacterium; assembly: GCA_964444825.1. Classification (GTDB taxonomy): domain Bacteria; phylum Chloroflexota; class Anaerolineae; order B4-G1; family B4-G1; genus CAYUIS01. The sequence goes on from CAYUIS010000025.1 coordinate 18,264, forward strand.
CAGCGATTCTCTTTGGCGCGGTGTGCCTGGATGGGCGGTTCGGGGACAATCACGAACCGGATCAGGAGCAGGCACGCGGCTATGTCGCCAAGGGCCTGGCGCTGGCCGCTGCCGAAGGCTATGCCCAAACCCTCGTTGCTGCCCGCCATATCACGTTGCCCGTGATGCTCTTTGCGCTTCGAGAGGGGATTGAGCCCCGCTTCGCAAGCCACATCTTGCTACGAATGGGCCCAGAGTCGTTTGAAGGCATCACGCGTGTCGCTCAGGACGCCGATCCTCTCGTCCGAACGCGAGTGGCCCACGCGTTAGAGGCCCTCAGCATCTACGAGCAAGCCGACGACCAAAGTGAGGGCATAGAGGCGATCCTCACCACCCTGGCACAGTTGGTTGAAGACCCCAACCAGGACGTACGGGTAGCGGCAATTCAAGCCCAGCGCAGCCTCCGTCTGTCGAGCGACAGATTGCACAGACCCGGTTCCTGAGTGCTGGCAGACGCCTGCCGTTAGCCTACCCAGGCACCAGTCAGCATCAGTCCCGCCACCCTCACGAAAAGAGAGTGACAGGACTGGTGACTTTTTGGCAGTTCGAGGCGGAATCTAGGCAGCTATAGCCCGCACATCACCTCAACAACCACACGCTCGCCAACAAAGGTCGGAAGGTAGAATACCAAGCTCTGCTCCAGCAGCCCGCCTCCCCTACTCCGGTAGACCATCCAGCGGAATGGGCCCTTGGCGAGGTCCGACTTGGCGGCCCACCAAGTCTTGTGGCCCACATTCTCGCTGAACTCATCAAATGAACCCTGCCACCCCTCGACGTCGTGCCACTCACCTGAATGATCCTGCCACTGAACCACGGTCCAAGGATCTTGCCAATGAAGCACAGTCCATATCATCTTGTCGGTGAACTCGACCTGCAACTCGATGGCACCACCAGCCTCCCAGCGGGAAGGTGACGTTGGTACTGGCGTAGACCCAGGCCGGGGTGGCAGAGGGGGTGGCGTTAGGGGCGTCGGTCGTGGTGGTAATACAGGCGGCGCCGCTTGTGTCACTGACGGCAGCAAAACAGCTACCAAAAGAACAGCCGTGACGGCAACCACTATACCGAGGGGCTCATTTGTTCTGACGTTGTTTCGTTTGATCATCTTGATTTCCTCCCTCCATTCCTTTGATGAGCCGCCGGGCATCTCTCTTGCGGATACCCGGCAACTCGACGCTACCACTATCTGGGCGGCAGATTATGCGCCGTAACGGTCCGCCGCTCCCCAGCGCTGAGCTGGGTTGGCGGCTCCAGATCCGCCGCCCCGGGCGTCACCGGTCCACTGATGTTGTTGTATGCTTCGCCCGCCATCTCGTGAGTTTCGAGCACCGCGCCATAGTCAGTCCGCTCGTCTGCCGAGTCGACCTGGACATAGATCTGCGAACCCTCACGGAACGACCCGGAGAAATTGCAGACGGCACCCGGCACGCAGTAGTAGGCGTCGTTCAGGGTGAGCGTGATCGCGTCACCCGGCGCCAGCGGCAAGTCTCCATCCAGCCCCAGCACACCCCAGACAATCCCCTCGTCGCACAGCTTCTCCCAGGTTTGGTTGACGCCTGTCGGGACAGGATCGGGGTCGATGTATAGGTCCACCCAGAACGTATGCACCACCGGTGCGTAGCCCTGGTTCTTGATGACGATCTCGACGTTGTCGGTCGTGAGCGAGATGCTGTCTACCACCAGGTCCGGCGCCATATATTCGATCGGAGCCAGCGACCTCACCATCAGGGGCAGGTAGACGTACCTCATCGGTGGAGCAGGCTGAACGAGATTCACGACGACCGTGTCGGTGTCGCTCACCTCCTCGCCCACCGGTGGCTTTGCAGTGACCGTCACTGTGTAGACGAGCGGCCCTGGCAGATCGGCCTCGACCACCTCGTACACAACATTGCCGACGGTGATCTCACCCGGCTCCAACGTCGTCGATATCAAGCTGACTGAGCCAAGCCTATTGTCTGTGGCCACAATGTCCGCCAACGTCACATCACCCACGTTCTCCACCTGGCAGGTATAGGTGATCGCCTCTCCAAGCTCCGCCGTGTCCGCACTGGCGTGTCCCGTGATACGCACGGCCGGACCGATCACATCCACGGGCGCTTCGGCGGAACCACTGACCACATTACCCTCGTCGTCCGCGACCGTGGCCGAGACGATGTTGGTGTGATCAAAGTTGATCGCGTGGCTGACGATACACTCGAAGAAATCTCCGTCAGCGACGCTCGCCGGTAGCGCACACTCGCTCGACAGGTCGCCCTGAATCGAATCGCTTATGCTGGTCACCGTGATTGGCTCGACGCTGGTGTTGTGCACCTGGATCGCAAAGTCCACCAGGTCACCGGAACGGATCACCAACGGATCGGCCGCCGCAGTCACCAAGATAGTGGGCAGGACGTCCTCAATCATCACTGTCGCGCTGCCCTGACCCTCGACGTCTGCGCCATCGCTGTCGGTGCCGGAGACGGTGACCACGTCGGTCTCACTGTCGCCGGGGCTGCCGCTGACAAGGGCGCTGAACTGACACTCGTACCAAGCACCGGCCGGGATGGTCTGTGGTACGGCGCAGGTGCCCTGGCCATTCAGATCGCCGCGCAGGTCATCCACCAGGCTCTCCACGGTCACGCTATCCGCCGCACTCGTATTCTCTATCCGCACTGTAAAGACGACGTCTCCACCAGGCTCGGGCACGCTGGATGGATCAGCGCTCTTGATCACCGCGATGGAACCCGGTGAGTCCACAACGCTCACCGTCACACTGCCCTGGGCACTGACCGGTTGGTCGTCGTCATCGGTGCCAGAGGCGGTCACGGTGTCCATCTCGCTTTCGCCAACATCGCCACCCACAAAGGCGCTGAACGTGCATTCGTAGAACTCACCTGCTGCGATGGTCTGTGGTACAGAACAAGTACCCTCTTCGTCCAGATCTCCGTGGACATCATCCACCAGGCTCTTGACGGTCACGCTGTCGACCGCACTGGTGTTCTCTATCCGCACCGTGAAGGTGACGTCACGGCCCGGCTCCGCCACCTCGCTCGGATCGGCCGTCTTGATCACCGAGAGCGAGGATGGCACGTCAGTGATCGTCACGCTTGCCTCTGCAGACGCGCTGATGGCATTCCCATCGTCGTCGACGCCAGAGGCCGTGATCACGTCGATCGCGCTCTCTCCTGCGTCGCCGCTCACAAAGCCACCGAACTCACACTCGTACGCCTCCCCTGCTGCGATCGTCTGTGGCACAGCACACGTGCCCTGACCATCCAGATCGCCGTAGGTGTCGTCCACCAGGCTATCGATCGTCACGCTGTCCGCCGCGCTGGTGTTCTCCACCCGCACCGTAAAGGTGACGGTGTCGCCCGTCTCGGGCACACTGGTCGGGTCGGGGGTCTTGCTGACTCGGATGGAGGACGATCGATCGGTGACGATCACCGTCGCTTCACCCTGGGCGCTGACCGGCTGGCCGTCGTCGTCGCTGCCCGAGGCGGCGACGTTGTCCGTCACGCTGTCGCCAGCGTTGCCGCCGACAAAGGCGCTATAGTGGCACTCGTACGAAGCGCCCGGTGCGATGACCCGTGGCAGCGAGCAACTGCCCTGGCCATTCAAGTCGCCGAGCAGATCGTCAGCCAGACTGTCGACTGTCACGATATCAACCGCGCTGGTGTTCTCCAGCTCCACGATCACGATGACGTTAGCGCCAGGTTCAGCCACAAGGGGTGGCGCGGCGCTTGCGCTCACCGCCAACGAGGACGGCACGTCGGTGATGTCCACCGCCGCACTGCCAAAAGCACTGACCGGATTGGCGTCATCGTCGGTGCCGGAGGCGGTCACCGTGTCCGTCTCGCTCTCGCCAGCGTTGCCACCGACAAAGGTGCCAAACTCACACTCGTAGAACCCGCCCGCCGCGATTGTCTGCAGCACGGCACACGTGCCCCGGCCTTCCAGATTGCCGTGTACATCGTCCGTCAAGCTCTCGATCGTCACGCTATCCACCGCGCTGGTATTATCGACCCGCACCGTGAACGTAACGTGACCTCCAGGCTCTGCCACCTCGGCCGGATCGGCCGTCTTGGTGACCACGATCGAGGATGGCACATCGATAACGTCCACTGTGACGCTGCCCTGAGCACTGACCGGATTAGTGTCATCGTCGGTGCCTGAGGCGGTTACGACGTCTGTCTCACTGTCGCCCGCTTCGCCCGCGATAAAAGCGCTGAACGCGCACTCGTAGGATCCACCCGCCGGGATCGTCTGGGGCACGGCGCAGGTGCCCTGGCTGTTCAGATCGCCGTAGGTGTCGTCCACCAGGCTATCGATCGTCACGCTGTCCACCGCGCTGGTGTTCTCCACCCGCACCGTGAACGTGACATCGCCGCCGGGCTCTGCCACCTCGGCCGGATCGGCCGTCTTGGTGACCATGATCGAGGATGGAGCATCGACGACGTCCACCGTCGCGCTGTCAGAGATGCTTATGTCGTTGCCGTCGTCGTCACTGCCCGAAGCGGTGACGGTGTCAGTCTCGCTGTCGCCAACATCGCCACCGACAAAGGCGCTAAACGTGCACTCGTAGGCCTCACCCATCGCGATCGTCTGCGGCACAGTGCAGGTGCCCAGATCGGAATGCACATCATCCACCAGGCTATCGATCGTCAGACTGTCCGCCACGCTGACGTTCTCCACCCGCACCGTGAACGTGACGTCGCCGCCGGGCTCCGCCACCTCGGTCGGATCGGCGATCTTGACCAACATCACCGGGGGCGGTACATTGACAATATCCACCGTCGCGCTATCCGCTGCGTCGACGGTGTTAGCTTCGTCGTCGCTGACCGACGCGGTGACCGTGTCAGTCTCACTGTCACCAACGTCGCCGGTGATCAGGACGGAGAACTCGCACTCGTACGCCTCCCCCACCGCGATGGTCTGCGGCACGCTGCAGGTGCCCTGGCCGTTCAGGTCACCGTGAGGGTCATCGACGAGCGAGTTGAGGGTCACTGCCTCTTCGCTGGTGTTCTCGACGCGCACGGTGAATGTGACGGTGCCACCGGGCTCGTTCACACGGCTGGGATCGGCGCTTTTCGCCAGCGCCACCGTCGGCAGCACGTCCACGATGGCCGTGTCCATAGCAGTCACATCATCGCCGGTAGGCGGAGAACCGACAGCCGTGGCGCTGTTGACAAAGTCTCCCGTTACGCCAGTGGCACTGCACGTATACTCATAGTCCTCGCCCGCGACCAAGGTCCCTATCACCCGGCTGCAGGCGGGCGACTGAGGATCCGTGACCTCCACCTCCAGCGGCGAATCGCCAGTGTTGCTAATGGTGATGGTAAAGGTCGCGTCGGCACCCTGGGCTGTCGTCTGCGTATCGGGCGTCTTGGAGATCTCAATGCCCGGAATATAGTCGATGATCGTGCTGTGCTCACCGCTGGCGGTGACAGTATCTCCCTCGGGATCCTGCCCCTCGACGGTGCCTGTGTTGACCAACGGGCTCGGGTCCGAGAGTCGAATGGTGTAGCTGGCCGTGTACGTCCAGCTCTCACCAACCGACAGGTAGCCGTCGCCATCGTCCCCCTCGACGTAGGTGGCTGCACCCGCGACGTCGTCGCTGACCGTGAGGCTGCCCACCGGCGCGCCGTCGCCGTTGACGTCGTCGTTGGTGACGGTGAAGCTATAGACCACCGTCGCACCCATCGGGGCCGACTCTGGACCATCCTTGATGATGCTCAGGGCCGGCTCGTAATCCCTCAGAGTGGTCGTGTGGTCAGCCGTGTTGGAAACCAGGTCCCCGTCTCGGTCCACACCTTCCACTGTCCCCACGTTCACCAACGGGCTGGGATCGGTGGCCTGGATCGTGTAGGTAGCCATATAGATCCACACCTCGCCGCCTTCCAACACGGTGTCGCTGCCGATCAGCGTGGCTAGGCCGGCCACGTCGTCGGTGACGGTGACGTTGCTGATAGGAGAACCGTCGCCATTGGTCGTGTCATTGCCCACCAGGAAGAAAAACAGCACCGTCTCCCCAACATCGGCCGATGATTGGCCGAGCTTTTCGATGCTCAGCGCTGGCGCGTACTCCACGTCCAGGCTATGGGATGCCTGGGCGCTGACGTCGTCGCCCTCGGGGTCCCGGCCCGCGACCGTCGCGCCGTTTACCAACGGGTCAGGATCGGTGGGCTGAATGGTATAGTCCGCTGTGTAGATCCAGCTCTCTCCCATCTCTAGCAGGCTGTCCCCATCGTCTCCACTGTCGTAGGTGGCTGCGCTAGCGATGGTGTCGTCGACGGCGACGGAACTGATCGGCGATCCATCGCTGCTCGGGTCGTGGCTCACCGTAAAGGTGTATCTAACCAGGTCCCCGACATCCGCCGTATCCGGTCCATCCTTGGCGATGCTCAGGACTGGATTGTACACGATGGCCGTGCTGTGGTCATCGCTGTCGCTCGTCTCGGTGCCCACGGCGTCAAAGGCCGTCACGGTCACCGTGTTGTCTACTGGGTCAGGATCGGTCGGCTGGATGGTATACGTGGCCCGGTAGACCCAGGCTTCCGTCAGATCCAGCCAGCCATCCCCATCGTCGCCGCTCACGAGCGTGGCCAGGCCAGCCACGTCGTCATCGACGGCCAGATTGTGCAACAAGGTGTCACCGACGTTGGTCACGGTGAAGGTATAGACGACCGTATCACCCACATCGGCGACGTCCCAGCCCTCCTTGACAACCTTCACGGCGGGCGTGGCCACGACCGTGTCGCTGACCGTGCTGGAGGCCGGGTACGGCACCTCGACGCTGCTGGCGATGGCCGTGTTCTCGATCACGACGCCGTCGGTCAACGGAATCGATACGCTGACCTCATAGGTGACGACGACCTCAGAGTCGGCATCCACCGTCAGGTCCTCGACCAGAACCGGCTGGGTGCCTGGCGTCCCGCCCGCTGAGGGCGGTGTGATATTCAGGCTGTCGGGAACGTATGTGGTGTGGGCCGGGAACGTATCGGTGACCACCACGCCGGTGTTCGCCAGCGCACTGCTGTTGGAGAGCAGGATGGTGTATAGGATGGTCTCACCAGGACGCAAGGGGTCGCCATCTTCGTTGCTGCCGCTCTTTGTGACCACCAGGCTGGCCGGCACCTCCACGGACCCCACGTCGCAGTTGGCTCCCTGGGGCCGGACCACACCGCGCTGGTCGACGCCGTTGACGGGAGCGGCCGCGCAGATCCCATTGTCCCCGCCTTCGACCGCCGGGTTCCCGGGCAGAATCAGGTGGGTCGGCGTCTCGCCACCGTTGTCGCTCAGGGATCCCAGCAGCGCCGAGTCGGGGTCGATCGAGAAGCCCCCACCAACCGGACAACTGGCATCTGAGGCCAGGTTGTTGCTACCGGTTGCGATGCTGCCGGAGCAGTTCTCGCCCGACGTTCCGGCCGAGTTGCCCGCCACGATAGAGTTGTAGAATCGGACGTTGCCGCTGCTCTGCCGCTGCAGACCACCACCGTAACGTATGGCCGAGTTATCAAAGATCGTCGTGTTGTAGAAATCCGCCGTGCTAGAGTAGGTGTTAACACCACCTCCGTCGCCGTCCGTACTGACCGTTGTCGAGTTACCGGATACCGTACTGTTGGCCAGCATCAGGCTGCCATAGTACTGATAGATACCACCACCATCGTCCCCTGTGCGGTTGTTCGCCACCGTGCTCTGGACGAGGGTGAGGCTGCCATAGTAGCCATAAATGCCACCGCCATCGTCGCTCGCCGAGTTGCTATAGACCGTCGTGTTGCTGATCACCGCCGGTGTGTAGCTCAAGTATAGGCCACCGCCATCGGCCCCACTGCCATTCGCCGTGTTGCCGCTGATCAGGCTGTTCTCGATCCTGGTCGTGGCCCGATAGATATAGGCGCCACCGCCCTGAAGGTCGGTAGCCTCGTTGTCGATGATCTCCGTGTTAGAGAGCGAGACCTGGCTGGTGTCGTTACCCGCGTAAACGTAGATAGCACCGCCGTACCGCTCCGAGACGTTGCTGGACAGGACGCTATCGGCGATCGCCAGCTCCGTCCCTGTGCCGTACAGGTAGATACCACCACCCTGGGAGTAGTTGTCATCCTCGGTCGTCTCGTTGCCCGTGAAGACGCTACCGTTGAGAATCCTGATCTGGATATTGTCGTCATACGCATAGATGGCGCCACCCTGCCGACTGGCCACGTTGTTCGAGAACGTGCTGCTATCGACGGTCAGGCTCGATCCCGCGCCCCTCAGATGGATACCGCCGCCCGCCCTATCCGCGGAGGGGGCCTGGTTGCCACTAATCGTGCTATTCGTGACCGTGATCGCGGCTCGAGCAGCATATATGCCGCCACCGTGAACGCGAGTGGCCTCGTTGTCCGAGATGTCGCTATCCGTGATCGAGATGCTGCCCAACCCGGTGGGACTATCATAGAAGACGGCACCACCGTACTGCTCTGCAGTATTGTCGGAAATGGTGCTGTCGGTGACGACCAAAACATTGCCCGCGCCGACGAGGTAGATGCCCCCACCCCGGGCATTGGTGTCGTTGTAAGTTGTCTCGTTCCCGGTGATGACGCTCCCGTCGATGAAGAGACTGGCGCTCACCGAGTCCATATAGATGCCGCCACCGCGGTAGCGGGCCGTGTTGCCGCTGATAATCACATCCTCAAACCGCGGCTGAGCGCCGTTGGTGATATAGATACCGCCGCCGTTGCCGGTCACGTTGCCACCGGTAAAGGTCATCCCGGAGATGAGGACGTCGTTGGTGATGTCGCTGCCGTCGATATACATCACCCGGTTGCTGGCCGGCGCCTGTACGACGACGGTCGCACTGCTCACACCCGTCAGGCTGACCGGCTTGGTCAGGTTCAGGCTCTCGACGTGCAACCCTGCTGGCACGACCACCGTGTCACCTGGATCGGCGGCGTCGATCATGCACTGAATGGTATCACACACACTCACCGACGCCCCGGCCGCATTGTATCCAATACTCGACTCGATCTCAGCGATATTGTCCACGCTGCCGCCGAACAGATCGAGGCCCACAATGCCCGTGATCGTGATCACGCCCCCTTCGCCCTGGGCCAGATCCTGCACATCCCACGCGAAAGTCTCGCCCGGTATGGGGGTGATCGTCGCCCCGCTGTTGGTATAGTCGGGGTCGATCATCCCGGAAGGAATGGTATCGGTGAGCACAATGTCGGTAGCCGTCGACGAGCTGAGATTGCCAAACTTGACGGTAAAGGTGACGCTCTGCCCCGGAGCCACCGGCCCTGTGGTGAGCGCTGATTTACAGACGTACGTCCCGACACTCGGCCCTACCTCATCCAGGCCAATGTCCCACGTGACCCGTTGAGGACGAGATTCGCCATCATAGTCAGTGCTGGCAAACCCGGAACCGGGGTCTGTGCCGGCATCGATGAGGGGTGAACACGGGCTGAGATGGTACCGTTGCGCCAGGTCACCGATGCCCAGAAATTTGGGATCGATCTGCAGATCGTGGGCAGGCGCACCTCCGTTATAGTTGTTGGGCAAGTTGCCCCATACATCGTTATAGTCGCCGCTGCCACTACTACCGTACACACCGCCGCCAGTGTTGGTGGCCGTGTTACCCACGACGATATTGTTGTACACCACGCCGTTGCTCTGGCGGTAGATGCCGCCACCCTGGTTGGCCGTGTTGCCTATGATGGTGTTGTTGATCACGTTGACATTGCCAGCGCCCACATTGCCGTTGATGTTCACCGCGCCGCCGATGCTGGAGGTCGAGTTGTTGATCATCAGGTTGTTCGAAACGACGAAGGCATTGTTTTCCCAGGAGTCAATGGCGCCACCTTCACCCCAGGCACTGCCGTTCGCCTGGTTGTTGGCGATCACGTTGCTATCGATGAGGGTCGCCCGGGCGCTGCTGCCAAAGCCAATGCCACCACCACCGGCCCATGTGGACGCGGTATTGGTATTGCCGGCGATCAAGCTGTCCCGGATCACGGCCTGCGTCGTACCCAAGACAGCAATACCCCCACCGGAACCCAGACCGCTGGCGGTGGTCAGGGTATTGGTCGTCACCTCGCAGTACTGGATCAGGGGCGCGCTGCCTCCCCGGATCACGATGCCGCCACCACCCCCGGAGCTGTTCACAGCCCTGGTCTGGTTATCATAGATCTGGCTGTTGAGTATCTGGGATGACCCGGCTTGAATGTCAACGCCGCCACCGTAGGCCTCGGCGCCACTGCCGGTGCCCCACGCGACGCTGCTGTGGATATCCGTGTACTCTATCAAGTGATCCCCTGCCAGTATCAGCAGCCCTGCCCCGTAGGCGTCCTGGCCTGACGCTGGCGCGTGCCGGTTGTAACGCAGCACACTGTGAGCGATCGTGACCTGGTTTGTGGTATTCAGGGTAAGAGCGTGCTGGGCATACTCGACCGTCACCTGGTCGAGCGTGCCGCTGCTCCCTGGTCCGTAGGTGATACCCTGCCACGCGCCCGGCGTCGCCGAGGCAGACGTAAACACGGCAGGGCCATCACTGTGCATATCGCCGTTGATGGTAAAGCCAACTCCATCCGCGACGACAACGGTGGTGTTTGGGGCGACGGTGATGACGACCCCACTTTGGATGGTCACATCTGCCGTGGCCGTGATCGTCCCGGGTCCCCAGGTCCCGTGCACATCCTGGTCAGAGTCGATAGTACTTCCGTCCGGTTGATCATCGGCCAGAACAGCACTTGGCCTGGCCACAAATACCAGTACCAGGCTTAGAGCTATTGCACCCACCAATACAACCGTTGATCGAACAAGCTTTGACATTACGTCCTCCTGAATCTCGTCATTGAGTGCCCTGTCCCCTCGCAGACCAACATAAACCGTTGGCAGCATACTTGTCCCGGTATGCTGACCATAGTATAAGGCCTACTGGTAGAAAGCGGGTCAACGCTCGGTAAAGAAAGGTTTTAAGAAATGGAGAGCCCATCGAGGAGGGTTTTAAGAAATGGCAAACCCACGGAACTATCGCAGGACTATGCGCCGCCAAGATATGGGCAATCTGGGACCGTGATCTCCACTGATCTCAAGGTCGAGCCTACACCAGTTGAGAGGTGATACACAGGATCAACAGAGGAGGGTACGAGAAGCCGATCATCAGCCAAGCCATAGGAATCCGACGCGTCAATGCCTGGGAGAGAATACAGCAGTTGGAGCCACTGGCCCGCGAGAATCTGACCGGCCGTCAATGGGCCAGAAGAGCGGAACTTCGTTGTCCGGCAGAGAGTGCAGATTGCGAAACCCTTTGGGTTGAGCTCAGGTCGAAAGCTCAGGGCAAGGCCCTATTCCACCAGCGCCGCCAGCTCCCGAGCGAATATGTCGAACGCTGGCTGACCGTAGAGGCAAAGGACGACGCGCCGGATCCCCGTCTCCTCCTCCAGGTACTCGATCGCCGCCCGCAGCATCACTGGCGCGGCCTCCTCCATCGGGTAACCAAAGATGCCGGTGCTGATTGAGGGCAGCGCCACGCTCCGCAGATCGTGGTCGTCGGCCATCTGCAGCGAGGCGCGGACCGCCGATGCCAGCAACTCGGCCGACCGGGGCTTGCCGTCATAGATCGGTCCCACGGCGTGAATCACGTAGCGGGCCTTCAGGTCGCCACCGGAGGTGATGCCAGCGCTGCCGGTGCGCACCAACCCGTGCTGGCGCACCCACTCATTGCTCTCCCGTTGGATGGCCGGGCCGCCTTTGCTGGAGACCAGGCCCGCCACACCGCCGCCGTGGGTCAAACCCTGGTTGGCAGGATTGACGATGGCGTCGGTATCCATCTCCGTGATGTCTCCCTCGACCAGCTTTAGGATGGTGCGGTTGATCTGGACGTGCATCCTACCTCCTGATAAACGTGTAAATGTCGTGCACAGCGTCTCGTGCGACCCTCAAAGCACCAGGGCCTTGATCACCAGAGTCGCATAGCTGCCCCGCGGCAGCAAGAAATCCAGGGTCAGCTTTGCCCGGTTGTTGTAGCGCTCGTCAGGTTCGGGCCCAGACGCGCTGAGGTCCTCAGGGAACAACAGCAGGGTCCGCTCTCCCTTTGCCAAATAGGCCTGTTTTAGGATCCGCGCCTTGAGGTTGTTCAGAGCCAACCCTTCCCCCTCCACAACCTGCGTGACAGCTTTAACCAGTCCCGGCTCGCCATACGCGGCGCGATGGTTGGGCAGCGGAATGACCGTCTCCCGATCCCAATCCCGGGGCAACTCGTGGTATACGGGCAGCCGTTCTCCCGCAATCTCGACGTATAGCGACTCCCCGGCTCCACCCAGGCGGGCCTCCAGATAACGGGCCGCGATGCGGTTCCACAGCAGTGACTGATACGCCGCCAGATAGAGGCTCAGCAGCCGCCGTGTGATCAGGTTCAGCGCCTTACGATACTCGGTGTCGGTCGGCTGCGGGTGATCCCGCAGGTAGGTGAGGACCGAGCGATAGTTCGAGGGTCGGGGCGCCGCCCCAAACATCGCTTCCCAGTCGCCCCAATGTTGAGCGGCAAAGGCCTTGAACTTGCGCACCCGGCCCGGGTCACCGACAAAAGGCTGTGTCAGGTAGGCCCGCAGCGCGCCCTCGGCATCGCGGCACAGGATACGCTTGCCGATGTGGTCCTCGCCCGGCGCCAGGGAGCCAAAGCGCTGCTGGTCGAAATAGTTGGGCAGGCCAAAGCGAGACACCTCCAACAGTCGCTCCTGGATGTGAGCCACCTCCTGGTCGGATAGGTCTCGCAACACAAGGGTGAACCGATTGCCACTCACGTCGGCGGGCGACAGGGGGTGCAGGCTGCGGCCCAGGAACTCGGCCCGGAACCCCTTGCCGCTCAAGTGGGCCGGACCGGTGCCGCGCACGGTGGCGTGCTGCACCACGACCGCCTCCTTGTCCTTCAGGGCCGGGAAAACCACGTCCGATTGCGGCACCCCCATAGCGCGCGCTATCTGGATCTGCACGCCCATGGTCGTCACCCCACGCTTGTGCACCCGGTAGACGGAAAAGGGCCCGCGAGGCAGCAGAGACAGCCGGATCTGTTCTTCCACGCAAAAGTCCTCAGGTTGTACCTTAAAACGCATCTTCAGATCGGCGGACAGGTCGATACCCTTGGCAATTGATCGTTAGTATAAGGCCAAAGCAGCCCGCTGTCAATGTGTCGTTAATCATTCTCTAACACATATCTCACGCTTCTCTAACGCCCTCATGGTATAATTCAAGCACATCGGAGGTTTCGTGAATATGAAGTGGTCATTTCCAATCGCAACGGTGAAAGGAATAAAGATCCAAGTCCACGCGACGTTCGCCCTGGTGCTGGTCTGGGCGGCCATGTCCTGGGGTATAAATCGCGGCCTGGGATTGACGGGCGCTCTCTACGGCGTCGCGTTTATCAGCCTGCTGTTTCTGTGCGTGACGCTGCACGAACTGGGGCACAGCCTTGTCGCAATACATCACGGACTGAGAGTACGGGATATCACCCTCCTGCCGATCGGCGGTGTAGCCCGGCTGGAAGGTGAGCTGGAGCGTCCTATCCAAGAGTTCTGGGTGGCCATCGCCGGGCCAGCCGTCAACCTGGTGATCGCGGCCGTGCTGGGCGCGGTCGTGGTGCCCCTGCTGGGGTGGCGCGCCCTCGGCGGCCTGAGCCTGGTGCTGGACAGCCTGAACACGCTCGGCCCGGAAAAGCTACTGGCCGATTTGCTGACCGCCAACCTGGGCCTGGCACTCTTTAACCTCCTGCCCGCCTTCCCGATGGATGGGGGAAGGGTCTTGCGGGCGCTGTTGGCATCCCGCATCGGTAAACTGAACGCCACCCGCATCGCGATGCGCGTCGGCCAGGGCTTGGCTGTGATCCTGGGCCTGATCGGTATCACAACCGGAGCGTTGAACCTGGCTTTGATCGCTATGTTCATCTTCTCCGGGGCGAACCAGGAATGGATGGGGACACAAGTGCAGGAAGCGCTAAAGCGCGTGCCGGCCTCGGCCGCCCTGGTGAGCGGGGGCGTCACCACCTCACCGGACGCGCCACTTGGGCAGGCCATCAACACCACGCTGCGCACGGGGCAGGCCGACTTTGCCGTGTTCGACGGGGGCTACTTGGTGGGTGTGCTCACCCGCCAGGATGTCGCCGACGGGTTTCAGCGTTACGGGGCCAACGTGCCGATCCGGCGTGTGATGCAGACCGACTTTCCCGTGGCCCAGGCCGGTGACACCCTTCTGGCCCTCCAGCACAAGATGGAAAGCAGCGGCACGTCCGTCATCTCGATCATCGACGGCACACGTTTCCTGGGCCTGGCGACACTGGAGAGTGTACAAAACACCCTGCGGCGCGTGCTCTCGCGCCGAAGCCAGTTCGGTAAGGCGTAGTCAGGGCGCCACGGTGGGGACGACCGGGTCCGCCGTTCGGGCAAAGATGACCTCCCGGAAACCCAGCGCCAGGATCAGGTTGCGCACGTAGGTCTCGGCATTCACCTGGGCCATCTCCAGTATACCATCCTCCAGAGCCACGTTCAGGATCTCTTGCTCCGCCGCCCGGCGCGCCTCTGTCTCCAGCGCCGGGTTCATCCCGATCACACCTGTGTCACGATCGTAGACGTACGAGTCCTGATTGTCCAGAGTGACGATCAGTATCTCCGCCGCTGGCAGCGTCACGACCACCGTCCCCTCCTCGGCCAGGATGATGTCATCCTCCCCCATCTTGCCCAGGTCCACGCCGGCGATGATCTGGCCGTGGGCCACCAGGATCAACCGATCCCCAAACAGAAAGGCAAACGACCCCTGTCCCGACTCTGCGGTGATGACCTTCTCGACGGTGTAGGAGGCGGTCTCCAGCCGGCTGAGGCTGCGCACCTGCCGGATGATGCTCACCGGGTCGGGGATGATCGTCGGCGTAGGGTTCGTGATCTCCTCGAACCGCTCCTCCAGCGCCCGCTCCGCCTCCTCCAGGGGACGGGCCAGCCGCTGCACAGTACCGACCAGCATGTACCCACCCACCCCGACGACGACGATAGAGACCAGGATCAACAGCAGTAGAAACGTGTTGAGGTTAAATTTCGAGTTCATCCGCCTCACTCCTTTTTCAGTGCCAACCACTGCACAACACCCAACGCGAGGAAAAACACAAATGCCAAGTCGATGACAAAGTAGGAAGCATCCACCAACCCGTGCGCCAGGAAATCCACCATCCCCCCCATCATACCGAGAGCCAGGGCGCGCCGGTCGGCATCAACCAGGCGGCGCAACGGCAACACCTCCCGCCAGAAACCGACCTGCAGCCACAGCCCGGCGACCAGCCCTCCCAATCCCAGCCGGCATCCATAGTCCAGGAACACATTATGCGGGTGGGATAGATCCGGCTCCTGCCACGCCGCCGGCAGGATGTAGCGACCCCGATACTGGTACAGGAAATTGTCCGGTCCGACGCCAAGCCAGGCGTGATCCCAGAACATCATCCAGGACGAGCGCCAGAGCTGGAGGCGGAAAAAGGTGGTCCCGCTGCTGGTATCGAGCAGACGCGCAAAGCGCGGCGTCCGTAGCAGTGGGATCGCGGCTACCGCCGCTGCAGCCAGCCCTCCCACCGACGCCCACAGCCACCGCCCGCCCGCCAGGATGCCCAGCGCCAGCAGTGAGAGCGGCACCCCCAGGATCAAGGCCCCTTTTGAGAAGCTGAACAGCAGGGCCAGCCCGACCGGGAGGATGGCCAGCCCGTATCCAAGACGACGAACACGCTCGCGGCCAAACAGCCCGACCGCCACCACCAACGGTAGCACCCGCCCCAGGTATAGACCGGCGTTGTTGGGCGAGCCATAGACCGAACGCAGCCGCCGAAAGCCCTCTTCGGCGGTGATGATGTTGACGCCCAGGCCAAACTGCACCAGCCCGATCAGGGCCACCACCGCTGCCCCCAGCACGAAAAAGTCGACCACGCGCCACATCTCTCGACCACCCAGGCGGCTGGTGCGTAGCATCAGGTAAAAGAGGGCCGGCTCCAGAATAGCGACCCGCAGCTCTCGTAGCGCGACGTGGCGAAAATCGGCGTTCAGGCTGGAGACGACGGCCACCATCACAAAAAGCAAGGCGGCCAGGTCAAGCGACGAGAGACACCTGAGATTCGCTGCTTTGTGCTTGCCACTCCGCACCACCTGCCTCACGCCCCACGAGAGCGCACACAGGAGCACGAGGATCTCTGCCAGCGTAAAGCTCTTGCCAGCCAGGTCTACCGGGTGCATATAGAACGGCGCCGTCGCCGCGACGAACGCGAGGCCCAGATCGAGCCGCAACACGACCAGCCCGGCCAACGCGACGCCAGCGATCAGCCTCAGCCACAGCCAGGGGGAGAAGGTGAATACACCCAAGACGACCAGGGTCAGCGGAAGGTGGAGATGGTGATAGCGAGGAGAAAGAACACACACTGCCTCCGCTTCCTCCCCAGCCCTCTGATCCCTAGTATCCTGATCCCTCTGCCCCCCCTCCCTCACTCCCCTGCCCAGACCGATCAGACAGAAAAGCCCCACTGCCCCGAGTCCAGCCAGCGCCCACCGGTGCCCCGCCAGATCCGGTGTGCGGCTCACACGCCAACCCACCAACGGCCACTGGTCCCATCCCCGGTCGGCCACGATAACCGCCTCGTGAGGACCGTCCGCCAGGCCGCTGGCGACCCGGATCGTGACCACCTGTTGAGTGTAGTCAGGTGAGGTGAGCACTAAATAAGCGCCCCGGCCCTCCCGGGGCAGCCGGTTGGCTGGCCGACCGTCGACGCTGACAAAGAGGTTGCCGCGATAGTCACCCCGCCGCACGCGCAAGACCAGGCCGGTGCCAGCGAACGGGATGCTCACCCGGTCGGTCCCTCGCTGGCTGCCCAACTCGCTGGGATCAGCCCCCCGCTCCGAGAACTCCCACTCCCCCTCCCACTTTGCCTCACCCGATAGAGGCGTGACCTCGACGCCGGCGCTCTGAAGTACGACCCGTCGCTCGAGGGCCAGGACCAGACCACCGAGGGCCAGGCTTACCAGCAGGCCCACCGCACACACCAGTGTCAGCGTGCGTGGATAACGATTCACACCTACCACCGCCAACGGACGGCCACCACGCCGCCCTCGTCGCTCAATTGGTGCACCCCGCCATCGCTGGCGGCGATCAAATACAGATTCCCCTGATACACGACGATCAGTTGATCCTCTCCCGGCCCCCAGGCCATCTCGGGGTAGTCGAGGCCGATCTCTCCCCTCGGCGGAAAAAGCAACCGCCGATCGGAGCCATCCCGATCCATCACGTAGAGATCGTATCCGCTCGTCTGGCTCACGTAGGGACTGCGCGCCCGGCCAAAGGCGACCAGGTCTCCCGTGGATGCGTATCGGGGCGCTGCCCACATCCCCGCCTCGCTGACCAGCTCCGCCGTGATCGTCCCATCGGCGGCCAGCGCCCACACGTCGAACACCGGGCTATCCTCGGGCTCACCACCGGCCGGTGCAGGACCGTGGAGCGCGGCGATGATAAACTCGGCCTCCGGCGAAAAACTGACCGTCGGTGTCCAGACCCAGGGCGCGTACGAGCGGAACGGGGGAAAACGTGTCAGCGTGGTCTGCTGTCCATCGTAGAAGCGGATGACGCCCACCTCGTCGGCCCGGGCATAGGCCAACTGGCGTCCATCGCTCGACCAGGCATAGGTGGTGCCCCACCAACCATACACCCCCCCACCACTCGGCTCCACGATCCGCCTCTGATCCCTCAGTTCACCGTCGTCTATGATCAGCCGGGCAACCCAGAGATCGTTTTCCGCCCGCCAACCCGGATTGCCCTCGGCCGGCTCGCCGGTCGAGTAGACGATACGGCAGCTCGGCCTCTGGGACGCCAAGCGGCAGGTGGGTTCCCAGTCCGCCCAAAGGACCCCATCAATCGCCAAGCGCACCGCCTCCGCGTCAGCCCTCGCCGTCTCGATCATCCACAGGGTATTCAGCGGTGCGGTTTCGCCGCTCTCGGTGGGCGCCCGCGTAAAGAGCAGGTGGGAACCACCTGGCGAGAGCGCAAGCACGCGGCCATCCAGGTCACCCGCATAAGTCAGTCGATGTTGATTGGAACTGACCGTCCGTATGGCCCACACATTCCGGTTAGCGAGATAGGCCACGGTCCCAGTAATGGTCACGGGGCCCCGCTCCGCCTGCACACCGACCAGGATCACCTCGGTGCGGGGTTCTTGGAGCGTGACCTGGCGCACCAGACGCCGCTCCACGCCGACACCATCCTCCAGCACGAGCCGGTAGGCCAACTCCTCGATGCCGGTCACGCCCGGCTCCAAAAGACGGGTCTCCCCAGCAGGGATCGAGGCATCCCTCATCGTCTGCCGCTCAAAGGGGATCTCGCGCTGTTCCGTCTCGGTGCGCACCTCGACCCGGATGATGCGCACCGTCATACCTTGTTCGACAAAGGTCGGTTCAACCGGTTCCACGCGATCGTCCTCGTCCAGCGTGACGCCGGCCTCGGCCAGGAGATCTCGCACGGTCAACGTGTCGGTCGTGAGCGTGCGGGTCTCGCCGTCGACCGTCAGCGTGACATCGCGAGAGCCACTGGGCTCGGCGGGGAAACACGCCGTCAGCGAGACGAGGAGTAAGAGTTGGATTAGGATCGTCGCCCATCTGCGCATAACAGCAGCGATTATACCAGGCCGACAGGGTTTGACAAAGCCACCCACCGCGTGTATAACGTGCCCCAGCGACCACATCCTGCCCCTGGCGAAAGGAGAAGAACGGCTATGTCCACCGATTATCTCATCAGCGACGCGGACAAGGCGTTGCGCGAGCGAGTGCGGGACTTTGTGGCTTCCATACCACGCCAGCTTTTGCTCGACATGGACGCGGAGAGGGTGACCTTTCCCAAAGAGTACCTCCAGGAGGCTGGCAGCCGCGGACTGCTGGGGTTGCGTTTCGACCCCCGGTGGGGCGGTGGCGGGTTGGGCTGGACGTCCGAGCTCGTCGCCCTGGAGGAGGTGGGCGTCCTTGGCACTTCGTTGGCCTGCCTCTACTCGCTGGTCTCTATCGTGGGCGAGGCCATACACGCCTTTGGCACACCCGCACAAAAGGAGCGGTACCTGGCGCCGGCGCTCCGGGGGGAACTGGCCTTTGCCGAAGGGCTGACCGAACCGACCGGGGGGTCCGATTTCTTTGGCGCGAACACCACCGCCCGGCGCGAGGGAGACACCTTCTACCTCAGCGGCCAGAAGCGCTTTGTCGTCGGGGCCGAGGGGGCCGACCTCCTGCTGATCTATGCCAAGGTCGATACCATGCCCGACCCCAAGCGCGCGATGACGGCCTTTCTGGTGGAGAGGGGGCCCGGGGTGGAGGTCCACCACGTCTATGGGCTGATGGGCACCCGCGGCGGTGGCACCGGGCGGATCGTCTTTCGCGATACGCCGGTTCCCGTCGCCAACGTGCTGGGCGGTGAGGGCGGGGTCGGACAGGGCAGCGAGGTCTTTCACCGCATGATGATCCCCGAGCGTATGACGTCGGCCGGCGGGGCCGTCGGGATG
The DNA here is from genome assembly GCA_964444825.1 of uncultured Anaerolineales bacterium. Classification (GTDB taxonomy): domain Bacteria; phylum Chloroflexota; class Anaerolineae; order B4-G1; family B4-G1; genus CAYUIS01. Next base: position 37,804 of record CAYUIS010000025.1, read on the forward strand.
GGGCGAGCCGCTATCCAGATCGCCGCCCGCTACGCCGACCGCCGCCGCGCCTTTGGTGAAAAGATCCGCCGCTTCGAAGGCGTGAGCTTCAAGATAGCCGAGAGCCTGACCCTGCTCGACGCCGCGCGGGCCTTAAACCACGCCGTCGGTACCACCATCGACGGGGCAGCCTCGCCCGGTAAGGTGCGCCGCCTGGTCTCGGAGGCGAAAAAGTTCTCCACCGAGACCGCCTGGACCGTCGTCAACCACGCCATGCAGATACTCGGCGGCATCGGGTACACAGACATCTACCCGGTGGAGCGCCTGCTGCGCGACGTGCGGCTGATCACCATCTGGACCGGCACGAACGAGATTATGGACCTGGTGATCCAGCACGAGTTCTACCGCGAGTTCCTGACCGCTCCTCCCCTCGGCCGGGACGTGGAGGCGGACGCGGAGGGAGCCGGTCTTGAGGACGAAAAGGTGTACAACGAGCCGGGCGAACGGACCGGATAGGGAACAGACCCATCGGCGCTATGCAGATCCCGAATGCACGAGGAGGATAAAATGGTCCGGAACCTATCTGCACGCGATATTCGAGACCTGGGATTTGATTGGCCCAAGTATGCCATGATCGAGGAATACAAAGTCATAGAGGATGGCAAGGTGGACCTAAGCAGAACGATCGAAAAAATGCAGTCAAGCCGGTCCTACTATAGAAAACAACTGAATCAAGCTTTTAATTTCAAGCAGCAAACGGGCGCTGATTACGCCGACTTTACCGACCGTTTCGACGACAACGCCCGTATGGAGCGGGAACTGGGCCAGGCGATTGCCTATCTCCAGGAGATAAAGGCGGCAATTGAGGCAGCTGATCTAGCCACAACCAGTGAGGATCAAGTGACAGCAGTGAAAGAACTGCACCATCCTTTTGAGTGGTTGTCCGAAGCCAATCAACGGCGTGTCTTTATCGTTTCCACGCTGCTTGCCATCGTGGTGATGACCATCCTTCAGGTGCTCGGACGCCCCCTCAACACCGAGGCTGCGCCTGCAGGCATCGTGTCGTTCGAGTTGGCGGGGAGTATTTTGACGGCAGAGCGTATGCTAGAGTCGTGGGGCGACGCGGGACGGGTCTATGCTGGTCTCAGCCTTGGCATCGACTATTTCTTTCTCGTCACGTACGCGGTTGCGATTGGGCTAGGCTGTGTGTTGGTCGCCCGCAGCTTGGCGCGCCGATCCCGGTTTCTCTCGGTGGTGGGGATCCTACTCGCGTGGGCACAGTTCGGCGCGGCGCTCCTGGATGGAGTGGAGAACTATGCGCTCATCCGGGTGCTGCTCGGATCGCAGCGAGAGCTGTGGCCGCTGACGGCGCAGTGGTGCGCGCTGGTCAAGTTCCTTTTAGTCGTGCTCGGCCTCGTGTATGTGGGATTGGGCGCCATCTTCGCCACAGTGACAAGACCTCGCAGGTCCAGTGACACCGCCGCATAACCGGCGCAATTACGGCCCTGGACATCATCGAGCCACGTGTGATCGCTTCCTGCGCCTACCGGCTGCCCTTGAACGCTGCCGCCCATTGGACCGTCAGTTGAACGTACAGATCGCCGAAACGCGCGCTCGGCTCGATGTACGATCCCTCCACCCATTC
>CAYUIS010000025.1:39527-45617 GCA_964444825.1 uncultured Anaerolineales bacterium
AACAAAATCCGGTTGTGTGGGCAGCACGGCCTCCCACGTCTGGGCATAGTAAGCGCCGCCGGCCCGGTCCCGGGCGAATGGCTCGCTGCTCACCCGCAGATCAACACAGTGAGCCTGGTCTGTGTTGAGATCGTTCCACCCTGGCATCACCGTTCCCACCCACAGTTTGGGCTGCCCGGTCTGCTGCTCCCAGTCGCGCACCCAACCGGCCCACCGGGGCGCGCTCGTGTAAGCGCTCGGGCAGCAGGCGTGGTCGATCTTGTAGACGAACAAGCCGTCAAAGACCGCCAGATAGGCCGGTTCTAGCCCCTCCGCAATCCACCAGGTAGCGTGGTGAGGGTCCACGGCATCACGCACCCGTCTCCAGACCTCAATCGCGGCAGGGTGAGACCCACCCGCCCCTGGCACGCGATACAGATCGCTGAACATGATGACCGGCTTCCCGCTCACCCGGAAGAAGCGGGGGTGCCCGCTGTAATTGCCGATGATGTGATGCAGTGCGTCTATCACGCCCTGCTGGTTGGCGCTGGGTAGAATGTGGTATAAGAACGTCACCGTCGAGTCAAAGCCATCCGGGGAGTGGCCCAACACGTGGCCGAAATTGACGTCGGTGCGGTCGTCCGGGGCGAACCAGTGCACGGCAAACCCATCCAGGCCGGCCGCCTGGGCCTGCCCGATGTGACGGGCGATCACGGTCGGATCGTCCGACTGGTAGACGCCATCTCGCGGCTGGTCACCACCCGAGCTGCATCCCGTGCCCCAAGTCCCCGGATCGTACCACGGAAAATAGTTGGCCAGGACGGCGGGCGCGATCTCGCCGTGCACGCCGAGCGCCTGAAAGTCGGAATCGACCGCCCCCCTCCCAGCCGGGGCAGCCACCACACCAGCAGCCTCAGAGACTGTGACCGTCAGGGCCGTGGTCAGCGCTGGAACCGAGGTGTGCGTGGGTTGTGGCGTCTCGGTGGCGGTCGGCGTGGCCGCCGGCGTGTCGGTCGGTATCGGTGTCGGCGTGTCCGTTGGCGCCGCTGTTGCCGTTGCTGTTGCCGCCTCCGTAGCCGTCGGCGCCTCCGACGGTTCAGCTCCGGCCGCGTCGATACCGTGGAGCCCTGGCGTACGGGTCACCGTGGGGCCGGGGGGAGGTGTAGGTCCCGCGCGAAACTCCCGCCAACTCACGGCCAGTACCAGCGCCAGTACCAGAACAAGCCCCCATTTCAAACCCCTCTTCAAGTTCATCCGCACGCGCCCCATTCAAGCCCTCTCCTGGCCATATCCAGCACCTCACCAAGGTAACGATGACAGACCCTCATTCAGTGCAGCTCCACAGCACCTCGGGCGCTGTTCAGATCGCAAGAAACTCGTACCATGCATCATCGTCATTCCGAACGAAGTGAGCAATCTCCTGTGCACGACGACCAGACTCCTCGCTACCTACCGACTGTACTCATTCATCTTGATCAACTCGGTCGACGACTCGGCCAACCCCACGATCGACCCGATAGGGTGCACGCCCATCAACAGCCGGTTGCGGCGTGGCGTGACCGCGATCAGCATCCCCACCACCTGCCCGGTGTGCTGGCTCACAAACGGCGATCCGCTCATCATACTGGGATTGAATAACTCGTCCATCAGCACCCACACCGACTTGTCGCCGACCGACTGGACCGTCCCTTCCAGCACGCGCCTGTCGCCGCGACCATCCCCCAGACCGCTGAATAGCCACACCCGCTCGCCGGGCTGCGGCGCGCCGCGAGGGTCCGGTGTGAGGACAAAACCGGGGTCGATCGGCTCCGCCGTGTGCATCAACACATAGTCCATCACCATGCGCCAATCCTGCATAGGACGTCCCGGAGGACCGCGCAACGTGTCGAATGCGGCCACAAACCCCTCCTCGCCCGCCACACGCAGCGCAATCAGATCGATCCGCTCGTCCGGATCGCCGAACGACACACTGTGCGCCGTCGTCACACCGACCGGCTCCCCGCTCTCCAGCACGACGATGAACCCGCTTCCACGGGCCTGCATCCCGTCCGGATACCGCGCCCACTCCTCCAACCCGACCGACCCGGCAGGTTTGTCTCCCCGCGGCGCAAGGATCGTCGGTGGGAGCGGGGTCGGAGCCAGGGGTTGCCCGACCGGGGTCTGCGCGACGATCAGGACGAGGCCAACCAGGATGGCCACGATCGTCGCCGGCAGCGCGATGAGGAATCCCCGTACGACGAACTTGGCGTCCACCTGCCCCCTACGCCACCTGATCCCGCGCCCGCAACTCGGCCGGCAGCAGGCTGTGGTAGATAAAGGTATGGAGCGGCGTAGCCACGCCGACCCCCTGCCCCAGACGCACCACCGCCCCGTTCTGCGATTCGAGTTCCGAGGGTCGCCCGGCCATAATGTCGCGCTGCATCGATGCCGTCGCACCTGCGGGCAGGCCATCGATAAGGGCCATCGTCTGATCGACCGATTCCTCGAGTAAGGAAACCGCGTGAGCCCTCGCCACGACAAGCACCTCCCGCATAGCCTGCTCCAGCATACGGCGCGTCTCGGGCAGGCCGCGCAACACCCCAGCGGGAGCCCGAGTCACCGCACCCACCCCGCTGAAAGAGGCGATGAACAGGAATTTGCCCCACACGGCGGCCCGTATGTTGAAGGGGATCTCGGCCGTCACCCCTGCTTGGGCAAAAGCCTGCCGCAGCCGCTCGGCTCGCTCGCTGGGCCGATCATCCAATTCGCCAAAGGCCACGTACGGCTCCAACCCGGCGTGCTGAATGTGGGCCGGCGCCACGACCGAAGAGACGATGCGACACAGGCCACCCAACACGTGCTCCGCACCCAGCACCGCCGCCAACTGATCTGTTGCTTCCACGCCGTTCTGCAGCGGCACCACAAACGTCTGTGGCCCGATCAACGGCCCCATCGCCTGCGCAGCCTCGGTCACCTGCCACGCCTTTACGCCGGCCAGGACGACGTCCACCACGCCGGCCTGTGCCGGGTCGTCAGTCGCCTGGACCGATTCCAGCAAAAAGTCGCCCTTGAGACTCTGTACCCGCAGGCCCTGCTCCAGCAAAGCCCGCAACTGATTTCCCCGGGCGATAAACACCACGTCCTCCCCGGCCTGGGCCAGGCGGCCGCCAAAGTACCCGCCCACGGCCCCGGTGCCAAACACTGCGATGCGCATGTGAACCTCCTCGCTGATTCTGCCTCGTTCCCGTTACGTCGATCTGCTGCCCTGCGCCAGCCCTCTCCCGCCTGGCGAGAGGGAGAGGATCGTGCGCTCCTATTCTATCACGCGTCCCGCCGATCAGTCAACCTGACTCAAGCGGGCAAAGCTCAATCGGGAAGGCTTTCTAATGCAACTCTAACGATACGAATACGTATTTCCAATGTGTCGATGCCATAATCTATCAACACGTAATTTCGGGCGGTGATGTGCGTTGGAATTGATGAAAGCGATCGATGTGCTGACCGATGTAGTTGAAGAGAGGTGAAAGAATGCTGTTACCGTTGATCCAAGGAAGAACAACACAAGAACAGGGCGATTGGGACGGCCATACGCCTGATGAACTCCCGGTGCTGCCTTTGCGTAACGTGGTGGCCTTTCCCTATACCCTGCTCCCTCTATCCGTGGGATTGCCACGATCAGTAAAAATGCTCGAAGAGGTACTCGAAACGAACCGGCTGTTGGTTCTGGTGGCGATGACTGATCCATCTGTTGAGGAACCGGGGCCTGACGGCGTACACCAAGTCGGCACGTTAGCCCAAATCGAGCGGGCTCTGCGCACCGACGAGGGCGGCTACCAAATCGTGGTGCGGGGATTGGAGCGGGTTCGTATCGACGAGTGGAAATCGGATGCGCCATACCTGCAGGCGCGGGTGGATGTTTATCCCGAGCAGGAGGGGAACGAGACTGAGATGGAGGCGTTGCGACGAGAGACGCTGTCTCTGGCGCGACGATTGGTGACGTTTCTACCTCAAGTGCCTGAGGGTGTGGTGGACATGCTCGGTCAGATTGCCGACTTGAGCATTCTGCTCTATACCATCGCATCCAACATCCGGCTGGAGATGGAGACCGCCCAGGAAATCCTGGCAGGCGGCGATCTGGTGGCACAAATGAGATCGCTGCTGAGTGTTATGCAGCGCGAACTAGAGGTGCTCGAGCTTGGCCAGCAGATCCGCGACGAGGCCCAGTCTGAGATGGAAAAGACACAGCGGGAATACTATTTGCGCCAACAGTTGAAGGCCATTCAGAAAGAGCTGGGCGAGGACGAAGAGGGGTCCGATATCGGAGACTACCGGCGCAAGGTAAAAGAGGCCGAGTTGCCAGAGGAAGCACAGACGGAGGCCGAGCGCGAACTGGACCGACTTTCGCAGATGAACCCGCAATCGGCTGAAGCTGGCGTCATCAAGACCTACCTGGATTGGCTGACCGACCTGCCGTGGAGCAATCTGTCGGAGGACCACCTTGAGCTGGCCCACGCCGAGCAGGTGCTGAATGAGGACCACTATGGGCTCGAAAAGGTCAAGGAGCGGATTCTAGAGTTCTTGGCGGTGCGCAAGCTGCGTCTGGAGCGTGGAATAGAGGATGACGGAGACGAGCGAGCTGCCGCCATCCTATGCTTCGTCGGCCCGCCTGGCGTGGGCAAGACCAGCCTGGGCAGATCAATTGCCCGGGCTCTGGAGCGGGAGTTTACGCGTATGAGCCTCGGCGGTATGCGGGACGAGGCTGAGATTCGGGGACATCGCCGCACCTACATAGGCGCTATGCCAGGCCGCATCATCCAGGCTCTCAAACGAGTGGGAACACGCAATCCGGTCTTTATGCTAGATGAGGTGGACAAGATTGGCACAGACTGGCGCGGCGACCCCGCCAGCGCGCTGCTGGAGGTACTGGATCCGCAACAGAACCACACGTTCCGCGACCACTATCTGGACGTGAATTTTGACCTGAGCCAGGTGCTCTTTATCTGCACGGCCAACACGCTGAGCACGATTCCCCCAGCCCTCCGAGACCGGATGGAAGTCATCGAGATCGATGGCTACACCGAGTACGACAAGGTACAGATCGCGCAGGGGTATTTGGTTCCGCGCCAGATCAGCGTCAACGGTCTCCAGCCAGACGAAGCGGAATTCACCGAGGATGCGTTGAGATCCATCATTCGCGACTATACCCGGGAGGCCGGTGTGCGCAACATGGAACGCGAGATCGGCCGGGCGCTGCGCAAAGTCGCCACGCGCATCGCCGCGGGCAAGACCGAGCAGAACAACACAATCGATGCAGAACAGGTACACGAGTATCTGGGCAAACCTCGCTTCCGCGACGAGACAAAGCTGCGCACCGAACTGCCGGGCGTGGGGACGGGCCTGGCCTGGACACCCACTGGAGGCTCGGTGCTCTTTGTCGAAGCCAAGACGATGGAAGGCAACGGAAACCTGATCCTCACCGGCCAACTGGGCGACGTGATGAAAGAATCAGCCCGTATTGCCCTCAGCTACGTCCAGGGGGAGCTAGAGCGATGGGGTCTGCCCCAGGACGCCCTTGATAACAGGGCCGTCCACTTTCACGTCCCCGCCGGGGCGATACCCAAGGACGGGCCCTCGGCGGGTGTCACGCTGGTGACCGCGCTGGTCTCCGAGTTGACCGGGCGGCACGTACGCCCTCACCTGGGGATGACGGGAGAGATCACGCTGCAAGGGCAGGTGCTCCCCGTCGGAGGTATCAAGCAAAAGGTGCTCGCCGCCCACCGGCACGGATTACAGACGGTAATACTGCCCCAGGCCAACGAGGTGGATCTGGACGACGTGCCTCAGGAAATCCGGGACGAGCTCACCTTCAAGTTAGTCGAGTACCTGGACGACGTTCTAGAGATGGCTCTTTCCCCAGAGGTCGAATTCGAGATAACGCCAGATCAGGTATCCGTGACGCCCGTGGAAAAAGTCGTGGACGGCAACGGACGTACGCAACCTGCTGCCCAGCAACCGTCGTAGCATAAAGCGGCAGCCTGATCGGAAACATGACCCACAGAGCCCTGGGAATGGTCTTCCTAGGGCTCTTGCATTTGGTCTGTATCCCAAGGCTGTTGTGCTAGGCCTGCCCTT
>CAYUIS010000026.1:0-33829 GCA_964444825.1 uncultured Anaerolineales bacterium
TTGCCTACTTCCTTACACCCCTGTTCTGTCTGATTATTTGTGATGAAGAGTGCCTCTACTCGTCGTAACGAGAAATGAACTCTTGTGCTTTCTCGACCAAGTCTCGACTTCCAATATAGAGTGGAACGCGCTGATGGAGGCTCTCAGGCTGGATATTGAGGATTCTACGACGCCCGTCCGAAGCATAGCCTCCAGCCTGCTCGGCAATAAAGGCCAGTGGGATAGCTTCATAGAGCAGACGCAGCTTACCCTCAGGCCTGTCAGCGACAGCAGGATAGTAATAGACCCCACCATCCAACAAGTTGCGATGGAAATCTGCCACCAGCGATCCGATATACCGGCTCGAAAGCGGCCTCCTAGGGTCCTCCGCATCCATTCCCTGTAGCCATCGAGTGAAGCGCTTCACCCCTGTGCTCCAATCCCCTTCGTATCCCTGATTAACGGAATAGTACTTTGCCCTATCGGGGATTTGGATCTCTGGATGAGAAAGCAGAAATTCCCCCAAACCAGGTTCGAGAGTGAAGCCATGCACACCTTGCCCTGTGGTGTATACCAGCATAGTGCTAGAACCATAGATCACATAACCCGCAGCAGCCAGGGAGACGCCTTTCTGGAGGCAGTCATTCAGTGTGCCTGGCCCTGATTCACTTACCCGGCGATAGATACCAAAAATGGTGCCGATGCTGACGTTGACATCAATGTTGGAGGAGCCATCAAGAGGATCGAAGACAAGTACATATCTGCCGATTCCGTACTCCGTAGGTATAGGGATGAGATCCTCGCGCTCTTCTGAGGCCATCACGGCCAGCCGACCAGTAAAGCTGTTCAAACGAGTCATCATATGATCGGCGAACACATCCAATTTCATCTGCTGTTCATCTTGCACGTTTACCCTACCGGCCAGGCCCAGGATATCGACCAGTCCGGCGCGGGTCGTCTCGCGAGCAATGACCTTGGCCGCAAGAGCGATGTCATAGAGCAGACTGGAGAAAGCGCCAGTCGCCTCAGGGTGACTATGCTGTTGATCGATGATGTGTCGTTCAATCGTAACGATCCGCCTGTCCATGCTTCGTTCTCCGATCAGATGCTACCAGCGTCCCAGCACTCCTGGCCGCGCTAGTCGAGAAACCACACCCAGCGAGTGCCCCGTATCTCTCGGATGATGTCGGTGGTCGAGAGAATACCCAGTGGCCTATTCTCCTCACTCACCACAAGCAGGCGGTGGATGTTGCTCTCCAGCAATGTCTTGGCCGCTTCGCCCACGCTGGCATCTTCAGAGATGCTGACGACATCGGATGTCATGACATCTCGCGCCTGTATTGCCGACAGATCCTCTCCGTAATGGGAAATCACGTCGGTGTGAGACACCACCCCAACCGGGGGCTCTCCCTCCTGCTCAGTGACCATAACAGCGTGGATCTCGGTATCGGCCATAACTCTCACCACTTCCTGAAGAGGAGAATCCGGCTTGCACAAGATAACGCCTTTATGGTAAATGTCGCGTACTCGCCGATCTCGGTCCATTGTTATGCCTCCGAATTACATCATACAAACACAAACCACTGCAAGTAATAATAGCCAATCACAGCCGCCCACAGAATACTATCGACACGATCGAGAGCCCCACCATGACCCGGAATCAGATCGCTGCTGTCTTTTGCGCCAACATGTCGCTTGATCATCGAAACAGCCAAATCGCCCAAGGGCGCCACGATCGCTATGAGGCTACCCAGAACCAGACCATGCACAGCGCTAAGCGCGGTTCCATCACCTGCCCCAACACACCAGAGCGAGGCCAGCAGCGCCGTCAGCACTGCTCCTGTGATCACCCCTGCTAGATACCCTTCCCAGGTCTTGCCAGGACTCAGCGTGGGAGCCAGTTTACGTCGTCCCCAAGCTTTTCCAACAAAGTACGCACCGCTATCGGCCAGCATAATGGCAGGCAGGGCCGTCATCGTCCACCAGAGACCCTCAGGCACGTCCCGCAGCTTGATCAAGCAGGCCCCACACAGACCCAGGTACAAGCCGCCCGTTACCGTCAGCGACCAGCCTGCCACCGGTGAGCCCTGACGATGAAACACATACCAGGTCAGGGAACACAGCACGACCAGGAGCATACCAGGCTGAAGCAGTCCCCAAGTCGGGCGAAGGGCATCCAACAGAAACAGCCACACCATCCCGATCCCAAAGATCAGCACGGGACGAAAGCCACCCCGAGCAACCAGGCGGCAGAATTCTACCTCGGCCAATGTCAAGAGCACCGTCACCAGGGCAAAGAAAAGCAGGCCCCCCCGGTAGATGCAATAGACAACAGCCGGGATCAGAACAATGGATGTGAGTACCCGTGTACGTAACACAAGCTAGAGAGAACCCAAGATGGCACCTCGGCGCACACACTGCGCGCCAATGATGGGCCCCTGGCGGCGTCTACCGATAGCTACCTATCACTCAACAGGCCAAAACGGCGCTCGCGTTGGTTGTAGCTCACCAGGGCAGCGTAGAGTTCATCCTTGTCAAAGTCAGGCCACAGAACAGCTGGCACGTAGAATTCGGCGTACGCACCCTGCCAGATGAGAAAGTTGCTGATTCGCATCTCTCCACTGGTACGGATGATCAAGTCGGGGTCAGGCAATCCTGCTGTATAGAGGTAGCGACTAACGAGTGATTCGTCTACTTGTTCAGCCGGCATGCCGTCGGTGACGATACGCCGGATCGCACTTACCAGTTCAGCGCGCCCGCCATAGTCAAAAGCCACGTTGAGGATCAATTGCTGATTGTTCTTGGTCAATTCGATGGCATCCAGGACCTTTTGTCTCAGACCTGAGGGGAGTCGATCCAACCGTCCAAGGTGGCGGAGTTTGACCCCCTCTTCGTGCAACTCATGCAACTCCCGATCAATCACCCTTTCAAGGATAGACACCAGGGCTCTGACCTCGCCCTCGGGACGCCCCCAGTTTTCGGTCGAAAAGGCATAGATGGTCAGAATCTCTACACCAAACTCGACTGCCGCTCGCAACACACGACGGAGATTCTCCGTTCCTGCACGGTGCCCGGCCGCCCGGGGCAACCCACGTGCCCGGGCCCAACGCCCGTTGCCATCCATAATGATACCAATGTGCCGAGGCACCCGTTCCAGGGGCGGGTATTGCTCGCCGTTCTCCAGTTGAGAGGACATGACTGTAGATAAGTACTGCAGGCTAATCCGAGGCAGCTTGTGGCGAAATCACACTAGCCCGCCACAACCTCCTTCTGCTTGCGGGCACTGATCTCGTCCATCTGCTCAGTGTAGCGATTGGTGAGATCCTGAACGTCGTCCTTGCCACGATAAAAGTCATCCTCGGAAACAAGCTTCTCGCGCTCGTACTCGCGCAACTCGTCCAACATCTCGCGGCGAATGTTACGCAGTGCCACTTTGCCTTCCTCGATACGCTGGCGCACCAACTTGGCCAATTCCTGACGCCGTTCCTCGGTCAGCCGCGGAATAGGTAAGCGAATAATCCTACCATCATTGGAAGGAGTGAGGCCCAGCTCAGATCTGAGGATTCCCTTTTCTATATCGCCTATCGATCCTGGATCATAGGGCCGGATGGTCAGTAGTTGAGGCTCAGGAGCTGAGATAACCGCCAGTTGGTTGAGCGGAGTGGACGCACCATAATAGTCCACCGTCACCTTCTCCACCAGGGCAGGTGAAGCCCGTCCCGTGCGAATAGCGCGCAGGTCGGCCTCCAACACCTCAATGCTCTTTTTCATCCGGTCTTCTGCCTCGTGGAGCAATTCATTAATCATCGCCAACCCCACTATTTAGAAATCAATGTCCCGATGGATTCTCCTACTACTGCCCGCTCTAGGCTGTGAGGCTGCCACAGATTGAGCACGAGGATAGGAAGGTCGTTCTCCATACACAGCGAGATGGCCGTAGCATCCATCACACCGACCTGCAGCTCGAGGGCCTGCATATAGGTCAGATGGTCAAATCGCTCTGCGTCGGGGTTTTGATGTGGATCCTCGGTGTAAACACCATCCACCTTTGTCGCTTTGATCAGCAAGTCTGCATCCACTTCCATTGCCCTGAGCGCCGCAGCAGTGTCAGTAGTAAAATATGGATTGCCCGTACCACCGCCAATGATGACCACTCGCCCCTTCTCCAGGTGACGGATTGCGCGCAAGCGGATGTAAGGCTCTGCAATGGCTCGCATCTCGATGGCCGTCTGGACGCGAGTGGTAACCCCCATACGCTCCAGTGCATCAGCCAAGGCAAGTGCATTCAGCACTGTTGCCAGCATACCCATATGATCGGCGGTAGCGCGATCCATCCCATGCTCAAGGCCGTCTCGTCCCCGCCAGATGTTGCCGGCTCCTAGGACGATGACGACTTCTACCTCCAGATCGCGCATAGCCAGCACTTTGGCAGCGATTTCGTCCGCCATATGAGGGCTGATTCCATAGCCCCCTGGACTGGAGAGTGACTCACCGCCCAGTTTCAACAGGACCCGTTTGTACTTTGCTACAGGCACCTTGATAGCTCGCTATCGAAGATCTGACTAGTCCAGTTCCTCACCCAATTCATAGCGCACAAAACGGCGCAGGCGGATGTTTTCACCCAATTTCGCCAGAGCGTCGTCGACCAGATCCTGGATGGTTCTGTCCTCGTCCTTGACGAAAGGTTGCCTCATCAGGCATACATTGTCAAAGTGCTTTTTCAGTTTGCCCTCAACGATTCGTTCGACGATGGATTCAGGCTTGCCTTCCTCCAAAGCCTGAGCACGAAACTGGGCTCGCTCGTGCTCAACCACGTCCTCAGGCACGTCCTCGACCGAGAGATAACGTGGCGATGCAAAGGCAATATGGAGTGCCAAATCGTGAGCCAACTTCTGAAAGTCATCCGTACGAGCGACAAAATCGGTCTCACAGTTCAGCTCTAGCATCACACCAACACGACTACCGGGGTGAAGATACGTCTCCACAACCCCCTCAAGTACCTCGCGGTCGGCTCGCTGGGCAGCTTCGGCCAATCCCTTCTCACGTAGACTATCCGCCGCAGCCTCAAAATCGCCGTCGTGGGCCACCAACGCATTGCGGCAGTCCAGTATGCCGGCACCAGTCTCTTCGCGGAGTTCTTTGACCATTGCAGTGGTGATTTCCAAGTTCCGTTCTCCTTAGCATCTATCCGTAAACTCGCTCAAACCCCCGTCTCGGGGGTATCTATCGCCCCCGAGGACGGGGGCTAGAGCGATTTTAGGATAGGGACTTGTTTATCAGACCGATAGGAGCCTCTCAGGACATATTAATCGGAGAGAGACAAGTCCTCTTCGGTCTGTTGCTCTACAGGCTCCGCAGGCGGCACATCCTCTTCCGCCAGTTCATCAGGTTCACTCAGCGCTTCTACCACAGGCTCGTCCAACGCCTCGACGGGCTCGTCTATCTCCTCACCGGAAGTCTCGGCCTCCACAGCAGGTGGTGCACCCTCACTCTCTGCCTGTTCTTGCTCCTCGAACGTCAGTTCCTTGAGACGGGCAAGCGTAGCAGCGCTCAGATACTTTTCGTCCTCAACCGTGATCTCTTCAGCCTCAAGAGCTTCCTCCGGTTCGTAGGCCTTACGCAGAGCTATGCCCTCCAGCACAGCGTCAGCCATCGTTGAGGTGATCAGCTTGATAGCGCGGATGGCATCATCGTTGGCAGGAATGATATAGTCGATCGGGTCAGGGTCACAGTTGGTATCCACGATCGCAAGGATAGGAATATCCAACTTGTTGGCCTCTGCTACCGCGGTGGTCTCCCGCCGCACGTCCACGACATAGAGCAGGTCCGGGAGTTCGCGCATCTCCCTAATCCCACCCAGCCGATTGTTGAGTTTCTCGATCTGACGCTGCAAGCCCAGAGCCTCTTTTTTCGTCAGACGTTCGAAATCGCCTCGATCACGGCGCGCTTCCAAGTTGAGCAAATAGTCAATACGTTGCCGGATAGTACGCCAATTGGTCAACGTGCCGCCCAACCAGCGCTGATTGATGTAGGGCATTCCACAGCGCTGAGCCTCGATCGCAATCGTCTCCTGGGCCTGCCGTTTGGTGCCTACAAAGAGGACCGTACCCCCCGCCCCCACACTTTCACGAATGAACTCATAGTACCTGCTGAGAGCAACGATTGTCTGCTGCAGGTCTATAATGTGCACCCCATTGCGCTCCGTGAAGATGTATGGTTTCATCTTCGGATTCCAGCGCCGGGTGCGGTGACCGAAGTGCACTCCCGTTTCCAGGAGTGCTTTCATGGAAACAACAGCCATAGAGGAACCTCCTTGTTGTTATATCCTCCGCCTCCGTCACCCCGTCAGGAAACCGGAAAGGCTGTGTGCCCGGCACGATCCGTTCGGTCGGGAGACGTGTGTAATCAATCGGTAGGAATTGTACCACAAAGTAGGATTTGGGCAAACCCGCCGCTTACTCTTTCGGAGGCACCTCGAAACGGTAACCTATCCGGCGGACCGTGCGCAAGTAGACCGGCGACTTGTCGGCCTCAACTGCCTTACGGACCCAGTGGATGTGAACGTCGAGAGTACGTGTATCACCCATGTACTCGGTATCCCACACTTGCTTCATCAAAAAGGCCCGCGTCAGGATCTCTCCGGGATGGCGCAGGAAAACCTCCAAAAGGACGGCCTGCTTGGGCGTCAGGGTGGTTTCACGATCACCCCGCACCACAGACCGCTGCTTGACATTGAGAATCACATCTCCCACCTGAAGCAAGTCATCCTCTGGGGCCGGCAACAGTCTGGCAACCCGATTGGCTAGTTTCCTGGTCGAAAGAGGATAGCGCAGATGAGCACGCGCGCCCACACTACGGTCAATCTCCGCCCGCTCTGGAATCAACATCAACACCGGAGCTTCGGGCACACTGTCCCGAAGAGCCTCGCAGAGACGACGGCAACTGAACCGAACCGAAGGAGAATCCACCACAATCACCGCTGGCGGCGTCTCCTGCACCTTCGCCAGGGTCTCCCTCCGGGTGTGTGCTGCAACTACATTGTGCCCAAGATCATTAAGGAGAGGAGCCAGGTAATCCACCGCTGGCTTCCGGCCCTCAACCACCAGAATAGTGTGGGCTTGCCCCAAGTAATCGACCCCCGTTTCCACCGCTATCCGCGGTACCCTACACTTTAGCGCAGGATGAAAGCATTATACTCTATCCGCAAGTTGAGGGCAAATCCAGGGGGATCAAAACACTGACTGCATGAACGTCAGCGCCATACCCGCATATGTGGGGATGAGCCGGTGATTCCCCACCTACATATGCCGCTGCTTTCGCCAGTCGAATCCGCCTATTGTCAAAGACGGGTTCGCTCTGGGATGATCAGCCGACAGCCCCGCGTCCATCAGGTGATGAACTGGCTTAGCCACTCTGGCTAGACCATCAACGCCTTTAGTTCATCCCGGGGCATTGGCTCAACAGTTAGCAAATCGGATTCCCCACCCTCCACCGTGCTGCTACTACGTATCTCCACGCGCACGGCTGGTTCCCTCCCACCGTCGGAATAACCGGCGGTGATCCGCGCCGCCAATTCGATCTCTTCGTGTGACGCCTCCCCCGGCACCAGCGTGGTTGGACCTGGATGGTCCACTGTGGTGAGCAGGACACCCATCACACCGCAGCTTGCCAAAAACTCGTTCTCCCTCTGGTGCCGCCCGACAATCACCGCACGCTTGGTGGGCAAGCGAAGATGCCGTCCAAGCGCCAGGAGCTGCACCTGCTCCCGAGTCAACCCATCAGCTCCCTCGTGGGCCAAAAAGTCACGCAGACGACGTGAGTAAGTCTTGTCAATCAGGTAGCAACAGCCACCGGATGGCTGCGCATATTCTGTGAGGCCGAATTGCTCCGCCAAGGCAATCTGCCTTTTGCGCCCTCTGCCGCTGATATCGAATAGACTATCACGATCCACCCAACCTCTCTGTTCCGGCACAGTTAACTCCAGCAACTTGGCAGAAAGTGGTCGGAGCAAGTAACCCCGTAGCCCACTCTCCCGTTCAACGGTATTGAGGCTGGGTCGCATCTGGCTCTTGGGCCGCTGCCCGACCACCTCACCGGTGAAAACAAAGTGGCAGCCGTGTGCCTCCATCCAGGCCTTTGCTCGGCGGAGCAAAAAGATGCGGCAATCCACGCAAGGATTCATACCAGAACCATACCCATATCGTGGATTGAGCACCATCGGGATATAGTCATCAGTGACTTCTATGACTTCCAGATCGACTCCCAACGCGAGAGCTGCCCGTTCCGCATCCAAACGCGGGGCCAGTTCCCGCCCAGCTAAACGGTTGCGCTCGACGTACGAGAAACCACTGCGAAAGTGGAGTGCGGTGACATCAATCCCCTGATCAAGCAGAACTCGAACGGCCAGCATACTGTCGAGGCCACCGGATAGCAGGCCCACAGCCTTGATACGATCTATCTTGTCCATTGTTCGAACAGGATACCACAGAGAGAAAATGTCGTCAACAAGCCAGGCCGTACGGTACAAACGTCAGAGCAAATCGGGGAAGGATGACACTAACACCCAATGAGCGCCTTCGGTATACTGGGGAGGACCACAGGGCGGACGATGAGAGATGACACCGACGCGACTGCTCATCATTGACGATCACGACGACGTGCGGGAGGCGCTAAAGGCCCGTTTGCACACTGCAACCGACGTCGAGATCGTGGGCTGCACCGGCTGCTGGCAGACCGGTCTGCAGAATGCCGTCAGACTGAAACCCCACGTCGTGCTGTTGGAGATCAAGCGGAGTGATGACCAAGGAATGGAGGCATTGCGCTGCCTGACCGAGCAGTGCCCCGCCATCAGCGTTGTCGTACTAACCTCATACCCTGACGCCGACGAACAATCCATAGCCCGGCGCATGGGAGCAGTACGCTATCTACTCAAGGACATTGATACGCCCCAACTCGTGCGCGAGATTCTGGCCTCCGTGCGGCCACAGGCGATGATCTAGATTTGGCACAAGGGCCGACTGAACACCACCAGTCGGCGAGCGACAGAGCACCACCAGTCGGCGAGTCAGATCTCATTCGATATTCACGATCCGAAAGACGATCTCTCCGGCAGGGGCTTCCACCGTCACAGTATCCCCTACCCCCTGCCCCAACAATGCCCGCCCAAGCGGTGACTCATCCGACACGTGTCCCCGGGCGGGATCTGCCTCAACAGGGCTCACGATGCGGAAACTCTCCTCCTCTTCCACACCCTCTTCAATCACGGTCACTCGACTCCCCAGAGCAATCTGGTCGGTAGGGCCACCTTCTTCCATAACCACCGCGTTACGCAGCGTCATCTCGATGTGTTGGATACGCCCCTCCAGGAAACCCTGTTCCTCTTTCGCAGCCTGGTAGTCAGCGTTCTCCGAGAGATCACCCTGCTGGATCGCCCGGCGCAGTCGATCGGCCAGCGCAGGCCGTTTTTCGTTGACTAGACGATCAAGCTCCTGACCGAGATCCTCAATACCCTGTGCAGTCATAGGGATAGGTTGACGAATATCCATTCCGCTTATTTCCCCTCATGAATCTGATCGTGACAAAAGATCTCGCCTCAATAGATGTCGTGCATGTGGGCACACTATGCAGGTAGGCGACCCTCGACACCCAGGTCCCGGAGGATCTCGGCCTGAGCCGTCCACATCAGTGCTCGACGCTCCTCCACAGTGTCGTCGTATCCCAGCAGATGCAGCACCCCATGGACGACGAGCAACTGCAGCTCTGCCTCCACATCGTGACCGGCCTCCAAAGCCTGCGCTTCCGCACGGCGATAGGAGATGACAATGTCCCCGAGATACCGGGGCAGGTCTGGCATTCTGACGAAGGATTCACCCTGCTCCTCGCTATTCTCGTGAGGGAAGGCCTCGTAGGGGAAGGCCAGTACATCGGTCGGCGCATCAACACCCCGGTACTGAAGGTTGAGTTCGTGCAACTCGGCATCACCGGACACCAAGACACACAGCTCGCACGGCCCCTCTATGCGCTCGTGGCTCAAGGTCGCCAACGCAGCCTGGTGCAGAATGTCCATTCGAACATGGGTCCTGAACGCTTCACCAACCTGGATCTCTATGACGTGGGCGGATAGATCCGAGCCAGAGCCTGATCTCACTGATCGGCCGCCTTCTGGGCTGGTGGATATTTGATACGGGGATGGAAGACACCTTTCAGAACCGAGACAAAGGTCTCACGCACCAGATCAAGATCCCGCAAAGTGAGATCGCATTCGCTCAGTTGACCATCGGAGACACGCTGATCGATGATTCTGTTGACGATTTCTGCAACTTCTTGCGCGCTGCTCGGGCGCGCAGAACGCACAGTCGCCTCGCAACCATCGGCAAGCATCACCAAGGCGGTCTCCCTGCTCTGGGGTTTGGGGCCAATATGATGAAAGTCATCAGGGTTAACCAGCGCCGGGTCGTCCGCCTGCTGCAAAGCCTTGTTGTAAAGGAAACTCACCCAATTGGTGCCATGGTGCTCAGGAATGAACGCCCGCACCCGTTGGGGCAGCCGATAGCGCCGCGCCAGCTCCAACCCATCCCTGACATGGCCAATGATGACCTCGGCACTGGTCTCTGGGTCAAGACGATCGTGAGGATTCACGCCCTCGACCTGATTCTCTGTGAAAAAGTATGGGCGAGCGATCTTGCCCACGTCGTGATAATAGGCACCCACCCGGGTGAGCATCGCATTGGCGCCGATCTGCTCGGCCGCTTGCTCAGCCAGGTTGGCCACCATCAGACTATGATGATAAGTGGCAGGGGCTTCGCGAAGCAGCCGCTTTAGGAGAGGATGATCGGGACGGCCTAACTCGACGAGCCGCATCGTGGTCGTTATGTCGAATAACGGGCCGACGAGAAACAGCCCACCCAACGCTAGACTGGCCGAGATGCCCCCGTTCGCCAGACCGCTCAGTGCGGTGACGACCAGATCCCCTGGCAGGGTAATGCCCTGGAGCAGATAGATGATAACGATCACGACCGCCTGCGTCAGTGCAGCATACGCACCCGCACGAAAGAGCGCACTGATGCGCTCCACGCGGCCCAGAGTGAGGGCCGCAACCACCCCACCCGAAGTAGCATAGACGACCATCTCCCAGGAGTTGTCAGCGATGATGCCAACAGCACCGCCGAGATACATAGCGGTCGCCACGCCCGCCTGCGGCCCCAGGGTCGCTGTCATCAACATCGCCAAGGTTGGAGTTGGTGCAATGTAACGCAGCACCACCCCCCCGGGCACCATCAGCCCAGCGGCCAGCACCGACAGCGAGGTCGACAGCACCAGGAGGAAAGCCTGCTGGCCATTCCAAAGCACTTTGGGCTGGAAGCGGGACAGGTACAGACCAAGAAACAGGGTCAACATCACGGCCAGGAGGCCGGCAGCCGCCCAGTCTGTCCACCCTACGCCCGGCTGCCGCAACCCCAGTTGATCCAGCGCTTCGATATCCAGCGCCGAGACACGCGCACCCTCGCGCACGATGATCTGGCCGGCCTCAAAAGTACGCAGAACAGGGGGCACTTGCTCCCGAGCGCGGGCCTGGGCCTCGGCAGTGGCAGCCGGATGAAGGAAGGAGTTGGGCACCAGGAAACGCTGCGCCAGGGCTATGGTAGCGGCCGTTTCCTCGTCCGAGAGATCGAGACTGACCATAGCGGGCACCCCCGCCAAGGACTCTTCCAGACGCCCGTCGCGAATGTCGCGGCGCATTCCCTGGTCGACAATATCGAGGATCTCCCGCTGGACCCGATCCCAACTCGCATCGGAGAGGGCCAGCAGTTCGTCCAGCGTGTCCGGGGAAAGACCGGACAGCTCCGTTGCAGCCAGAATCCAGCCTTGCTGCTGCGCAGGTGAAGCCAAGGGGTCAGCACGTATGGATCCCAAATAGTCGAGAACCTGGCGGGCACGATCAAGTTGCTGACGGGCTGTAGCAGGATCGGGAAGGGTATAGATTGGCTCAACGCTGTCGGCGGCTCGCTGCCGAGCTTCTGCACCGAGGATTCCACTCTCGTAAGTCGCACGACGGGGAGCCCGGATATCCTGAGGAGCCACGAATCCCTCCTCTATCTCCAGCCGCCCGGTGGGCAACAGCGAATCGGGCAGCAGTGGAAGCACCATTACCACGGTCGTAACCGTGGCTAGCGCGCCGCCTAACAGAACCACGCGCAGCCATGGCCACCACCTGGGCTCATCCCGACGCCCGCGTGATTCCTCTTGCTTGCCCCTGGTATTGATCGCGTTTGTACTCACAGCTTGACTAGGATTGACAAGAGGGAGCACACGCGGCGCTCCCTCTTTATCTATCGGTATCACACCCATCCTGCGAGTGCGGCTACTCAGCCAGCAACTCGCGCACGACTTGGTTCACAATGCGCCCAACGGCACGCCCTCTGAGCTTTGACCTCAATTCGCGCATCACC
Source organism: uncultured Anaerolineales bacterium (assembly GCA_964444825.1). Taxonomy (GTDB): domain Bacteria; phylum Chloroflexota; class Anaerolineae; order B4-G1; family B4-G1; genus CAYUIS01. Next base: position 12,429 of record CAYUIS010000026.1, read on the forward strand.
GGGCCCATCCCCCCCATTACCAGTCGCCCCGACCTCCTCAATGACCTGACGAGCCTCCTCAGCGATCTCCTCACGAGAGAGGAACTTGGGCAGGTATTCTTCAAGGATCGCGCGCTCGAAGTGCATCCTTGAGATCATCCCGGAGCCGTTGTTTCAGACCCGCAACCTATCCAAAGCGCCGCCGCTCTTTGATCGTTTGGCGGCGACTCTTGCGCAACTTGGCCGCCTTCTTGCGCTTGCGAATCACGCTCGGCTTCTCGAAGAAACGACGACGACGTACCTCCGACATCACACGGTCAGACTGGACCTTCTTGTTGAAACGCCTCAACAAAGAATCGAAGGACTCGCCATCCTCGATCATAACTTTGGTCACTTGCGTTCTCCCCCCTCTCCATACCCGGTCCAAGACCGGTTTTTTTGATCGAAAATGATTATAATCGGGCACTAGGGACTTGTCAAGCACACAAAGAACCGGCACGCCGGCAAATCGACCACCGATCCGGTCCAAGTCAGTTTGCTGAGCGGACAGAATGGGCTACCCGGGAAGCGATCCCGGCTCCCACACGTGGACGACCTGGATGCCCTCTGCAGCCAGTTCTTGTAACACGGTCTCGCGATCCACGCCCTCCAGGCGAAAAGCTACGACCCGATCCTTGTGCTGCTCTCCCCAGAACGTACCCAGCGAGTGGATGTTGCCTCCCAAGGCAGCGACGCGACTCGTGACGTGGGCCAGACTTCCTACTTCTTCCGGAACGACAACCGTGATCCGCAGCGACGGGTGTCCTCCACCTAGCCCTTCGACGAACACGCGAAAGATATCTGTATCGCTGATGATGCCGACCAATTCATCATCCTCGACAATAGGCAGACACCCGATATGATTGTCTATCATCACTCTTGCAGCCTCTTCAATGGGGAGATCGGGCCCGACGGTGACGACCTCACCTTGTAGGATTTGACCAAGCTTTGTGCGTGATAGAATATAGTCGACCTCAAAGACACTGAGGGTCGTGCTGGAGGTAGGGGACGCATAGACCAGGCTTTTCTCAGTTACGATGCCGACCAGCTTCCGATTCTCATCCAGGACCGGCAGATGACGAAATGGACTGTCACGGACTAGATCCAAAGCATCCTTGAGGCTTGTGTCAGTCGTGACGGTGACAGGATTGGGACTCATGCGATCTTTGACTAGCATACTTTTCTCCTTAGGACATGTTATCCAGGCGGCCAGCCCAATGGCCTTCCGCCCAGCAGGTGGACGTGCAAGTGGAATACCGACTGTCCGGCCCGAGCACCGTTGTTGATGACCAAGCGGTAACCGTCGACGATATGCTCTTGCTCAGCCAGTTGGCGGGCGACAACAAATAGCTTTCCCAGCAGCCCGGCATCAACCGGTTCCACGTGGGCTACACCAACAATGTGTCGGTTGGGCACAATGAGTATGTGGACAGGCGCACGGGGATTGATATCGTAAAAGGCTGTCACATCCTCATCTTGATATAGGATGCGGGCCAGAGCCTCGGCACGCACGATTTGGCAAAAAATACAGTCACTCACTGCGCTATTCCTCAATAATCTCACCGACCAAACAGCCATTCTGAACCGCACGGAGCCGCGTGAGGGTCAGGCGATTGTGCCAGTCGCCATGCCCTTGGGCGACAACGCGCAGGTAATTGTCGGTCAGACCAGTCCACGTACCATCGGAGCGTCTCTGCTCCCATAGAACCGCCATCTCACGTCCCACAAACTGCTGGCGAAAACGCAGGGCCTGTCCGGCTGCCAATCCAAGCATCTCCCGGGCACGGGCATTGCGGGCCGCACGTGGAATCTGGTTCGGCAGGCGCGCCGCAGGCGTGCCTGGTCGCGGCGAGTACGGAAAGACATGCAGCCGTGCAAACTCCATCGTAGCTACAAAATCGTAGCTGGCGCGGAAAGCGGCTTCCTCCTCACCCGGGAACCCCGCGATGACGTCGGTTGTCACTGCCAGGTCGGGGATGACCTCGCGGGCAGCTTTGATCAGTGAAGCAAATCCTGCCGTGGTCGTACGACGTCCCATACGCCGCAAGGTCTCGTCACATCCTGCCTGCAGGGGCACGTGGAGTTGGCGACACAACCGTGAATCCTCCCACAGCCGAAAGAAAGCAGCGTCGAGTTCCCAGGGTTCCAGCGATGAGAGGCGCAGGCGAGGCAGATCGGTATGAGCCAGCACCGTGTCGACCAATGTGGTCAACCCATTCGACAACCCCAAATCGCGCCCGTAGCTCCCCAGATTCACACCGGTCAACACGGCCTCACGACAACCAGAAGCAACCAACGCCTGCACTTGGACCACAACTTCAGACAGCGGATGGCTGCGGCTCGGCCCTCGCAGTGAGCGTACAATACAATACGTGCAGTGATTATCGCAGCCATCCTGCACTTTTACAAAGGCGCGGGTCCGAAGGCGTGGGGAGATCCCTCCATTGTCTGTGCCAGATGAAACGGACGCGGGCTCAATGATGTCCACCGCCCGCTCCTTGTCTTCATTCGATACCACCCAGGCGACGCCCGGCAGGTCGGCACAACGTTGGGGGGAGTAGGTCGCATAGCAGCCAACCACAGCAATGCGGACCATAGGATTAGCGCGAGCCAAGGACCGGATACGCTGACGCGATTTGCGCTCTGCCAGGGCGGTAACAGCACACGTGTTGACCACGCAGATATCCGCCTGGGCAGGGTCATCCACTATGGTGTGCCCAGATGCCGCAAATCGACGCAATAGGCTCTCCAATTCGCTCTGATTCACGCGGCAGCCCAAGCTCTCGAAATGGACGTTCATCCCGCTTATGGTGCTGCTACACGCAGATTGTCAAAGTGAACCTCGACATCAGGCTCAAAGAACGCACCAGCATAGAGGCCGACGTCGCCCCGAGAGTAGCTGCTATCCTGGACCTCCACCAACTCCACCCCATTCACGGAAAAGGCCATCGTTGAACCTTGACACAGTACCTGCAAATGGTTTGTCGCACTCCCATGGTGTATGGTCTCCGAATGAAGCCAATCATCGCCGCTCAGAATGAGCCACTCCACTCCGTCGAACTTGGCGACCTGATAATAGCCATCACCGCTGACGGAAAAGCGATAAAAGTGTTGCGGGTCCTGCATCCTTAGCAATACTCCATACTCGTTGTCATCGGGACCAGCGACCTGAGTTGCATCCACGGACAGGCGAAAGTCGGAGAACTCGCGCTGTGCGGCGGCCCAGGCGATGCTATTCGGCAAACGGATGAGAATGCGCATCACACCATCGTGGTACTCGACCTGTGCAGAGGCATCCGACTCAACCAGCCAGCCGCTCGCCGGATCAGAGAAATCATCGGTCCATGGGAGCTCGGCACTCTCACAGGCAGAAAGTAGAATCAGGGAAAGGGCCAATACCACAACGAGCCACTGTCTATCCATCACAAATACCGCCAATCAGCATCTGATCGCTTCGCCATAACCTCTGGGGAAGATGATAGGTTGCCCTATGGCCTCGTGGCAACAAAGTTGTCAAAGTGGACTCGCGCGTCACCTGCTGCGCCACTCCCGGCTCCCACCCCCACGTCGCCCTGTGCGAGCCTGGAATCGGTGACCGCCTCCAACAGCTCTCCGTTAGCATAAAGGCTCAGTCTTTCTCCCTGGCACACCGCTTGGACAGAGTTGGTCTGTTCCCCTGTTCGGATCACAGAGGAAAAGACCATACCCTCACCCTCGCCAGACAACACTTTGAGATCCGCGCCTCGCTCGCGCAGAAAGATACCATAGTAGCCATCGGCGCTGATGGCAAAGTAATAGAAATTACCCTCGTCCTCATAACGACAGAAAACGCCAAAATGGCCGTCTGGGGTACCGGAGGACAAGTAAGCATCCACTTCCACGGTTACATCGTCGAACTGAACCCCGGGATTTGACCAAGCAAACCAATTGACCTCGTACAGCTCGATAAAGTACTCTCCCCCAGCATAGCCACGATCATACTGCTCGCGCTGATCGGTATTCCAACCAGCGCCCTGCTCCTCAAAATCATCTCGAAAATCGGTCACCTGAGCACCACCAGTGCTGCACCCGCAGACTAGCAATAGCATAGCCAGCATAATCAACCATTTCCTGGGGTGAGAGATATGTCTCTCCATTACTAGTCATTGCCTCCTTCTGCACGCGAGATATCCAGCATGCAGAACTGGCGAGATTATATCACAGGCAGTTACGTTGAACAACTCTCGGCCCATCTGCAGTCCTCAAGGAGCCTGTACCCAATGTGTGACACTCCTCAAACCGTGCTTGACGAAAGCGATGGTTTGCGCTACAATAGCACAGCCTTTCGGGCGGGTGCAACCCCCGCCCGTTTGATTGAACAGGATCATAGTTTACCATCGCCTTCACCAGAGGCAGATGTTCGGGAGGTAAGGAGTGAACCAAAAAGCGAAGCAAGTCGAGCTGTCAGCCGTAAGGCGGACAGTATTGGGCAAGCAGGTAAAGCAACTGCGTCGGCAGGGATGGACGCCTGGAGTCATGTACGGACACGGCTATGAGAGCGTGCCTCTGAAATTCGAGATGCGAGAACTACAGCGCTTGCTTTCGGAGACGGGCGGTAGCCAGCTTGTCGGGATCAAGATCAAGGGACAAGCGGAGCCTGAGATGGCCCTGGTACGAGACGTGCAACGTGATCCTATCCGACAGACGATTCTCCACGTGGACTTTTACCGCGTAAAGATGACGGAGCGTCTCACGACCGAGATCCCGCTTGAGCTAATTGGCGAGTCCCCCATAGCGGCGCTCAATGAGGGCATCCTGCTGCAGGGCATTTCCTCTATCGAGGTCGAATGTCTACCGGGCGACCTGGTGGACGCCATCGAAGTCGATCTCTCCGAGCTTGTCGAACTGGACCAAGCACTGTACGTGCGTGATCTGGCGATTCCCTCTGGAATAGACGTCCTTACCGATACAAACGAGATGATTGTACGCGTGGTGCCTATTGCAGAGGAGGAAGTGTTCGAGGCAGAGCTGGAGGAAGTCGAGATGCCCGGGGCTATGGAGGTCGAGGTCATCACGGAGGCGCAGGAACCAGAAGCCGCCGAGTAAGCGAACCAGGATCAACGAGCATCACACGCGTGACGAGCTCAGCGAAGCACGAGGCGGAGGTGGACAGATGTGCCCACCTCCGCCTTTTGTCCTTGGTGCACCCCAAAGCCCAGTGCTGCCCCTGGGCATGGTCGTACACCAGATCTTTCTTGACACAGGGAAAGATACGGTATAGAATAATTTGAAGTACGACTAGAGAGTGGTCGTGGAGCGGTGGTATGGAGTATAGGGATTATTACAAGATCCTGAATGTGGATCGAAACGCAAGCGAGCAGGATATCAAGCGGGCCTACCGAAAGTTGGCCCGCCAATTGCATCCAGACGTCAACCCAGGTGACAAACAGGCCGAGGAAAGATTCAAAGAAATCAACGAGGCCTATGAGGTTCTGAACGATGCTGAGAAACGGGACAAGTACGACCGGCTGGGTACCAACTGGCAACAGTGGCAACGTACGGGACGCGACCCAGGCCAGTACGACTGGTCGCAGTGGTTTACCGGCGGACCAGGTGGAGTGCGCGTGGAATGGAGTGGTGATCTGGGCGACTTGTTCAGCGGCGGAGGAGCAGATGCGTTCTCAGATTTCTTTCGCTCCATCTTTGGGGGAATGGGCGGCACCCAGCGCGCCGGTCGCCCCGAAGATCTGTTTGGCCGGGTGCGGCGCGGGCAGGACATGGAAGCACCGGCAGAGATCACACTGGAGGAAGCATTCCACGGCACCACACGGATGTTGGAGCGGGACGGACGACGGATTCGGGTCAAGATCCCACCAGGGGCACGAGATGGCTCAAGGATCCGTGTGGCTGGAAAAGGTAACTCGAGCCCGAGAGGTGGTACGCCCGGCGACCTGTACTTGAACATAACGGTCAAGCCTCACGCCATCTTTGAGCGCGAAAACGACAACCTGCACTGCGATGTGAACATCGATCTATACACCGCCGTGCTGGGCGGTCAAGTACAGATCACGACGCTGAACGGTGACGTCTCGCTGCGAATCCCTGCTGGCACCAGCGGCGGAAAGACGTTTCGGCTTCGAGGTAAAGGTATGCCCAACCCGCGTAATCCAGAGATACGTGGAGACCTGTTCGCCACGATTCGGATTCGGATTCCTCAAGACCTTAGCCCGCCCGAGCAAGAGCTGTTCGAGGAACTGTCACAACTCCAAGAAAGGGAATAGCATGGGTACACACAAGCGTCTGCCACTCATCATAGTGCCCCTGACATTGGCGGTGCTGGCTTGCACCTGCGCCAGCCAGGATCTCTTCCTCGTCCCCACTGCTACGGCGCCGCCTTCCACGCCTAGAGCCATCGTACTCATCGCTACCCCCACTCCCCTGCAAGCTGAGGCCATCGCAGAGATAGACACCGAAGATGCCTGGTTGATCAATGCATATCAGCGGGCAAATCCGGCCGTGGTCTACATACAGGTTATGGTCAATGAACAAGGGACACTGTTGCCGCTGGGCACCGGAGCCGGCTTTGTGATAGACACAGAAGGCCACATCGTCACCAACGCGCACGTCGTAGAACAGGCCGACGTCGTACAAGTCACCTTCTCCTACGAAGGCATTATCGTTGACGCCCAGGTATTGGGCCAAGATCCATATTCTGACCTGGCGGTACTCAAAGTAGATTTGCCATCCGAGCAGCTCGTGCCACTGCAGTTGGGTGATTCAAGTGCACTTCAGGTGGGCCAACGCGTGGCCGCAATTGGCAATCCATTCGGGCTGGAGGGTACAATGACCGTCGGCGTGATCAGTGCGCTGGGACGTACCCTGCCATCTCAAATCCTGCAGGCCAATGGGCGCTTCTCCAATCCGGAGATCGTTCAAACCGATGCGGCCATCAATCCCGGCAACTCTGGTGGACCGCTGCTAGACACCAGTGGGCGCGTGATCGGCGTCAACACCGCCATCCGCTCAGAGACCGGCGTGAACTCTGGCATTGGTTTCTCCGTTCCAGTCAACACGCTCAAACGGATCCTACCCCATTTGATCGAGGAGGGTACTTACCACTATCCCTACCTTGGCATAACCTCAAACACCAACGTTAGTGTGGCACAACTCGCTGACCCGCTGGGTCTGTCGGTGTCGCGTGGGGTGCTCGTTGCCGAAGTCGTACCCGGAACCGCTGCAGCTCAGGCTGGCCTGCGAGGAGGCGACCGTGAGTTCGAGATCATGGGAATCCCTGTTGTGGTTGGCGGAGACATCATCGTCGCCATTGACGGATATGATGTGGACGATTATGCAGACTTTATCGCCTATCTCGTACGTGAGACAAAAGTGAAGCAAACGATTGTATTGACCGTCGTCCGTGATGGGGAGGAGCTGAAACTACCTGTCACACTCGGAGAACGAGACTGACAGCCTGTAACCCGTGAGTCGAAGCCGGAGGAATCAACTCGCGCGGTCCGAGGCTGAGGAAAGGGACGTCACCTGTTCAATAGTTAGCCGCCGGCGGGTATAGTCAAAACAGAAAGGGGCATATAGGGAATGTTCAGACAAGAGGATTTGCGTGAACTAGCAGCGGTACAGACGGATATGCCGATGCTGAGTGTCTACCTCAACGTGGATCCAACGGAACATACCACGGATGAGTACAGACTGGCACTGCGGCAGATGCTGAAACGAGTAGAAGAACTTGCACCACCCAGCGATATCGATGCTGTGAGCCGATTCTTTGACCACGAATACGATTGGTCAGGCCGTGGTGTGATCATCTTCTCCGGCGAACCAGAGGGTTTTTGGCGCTCATATTCTCTGGCCGTTCCCGTGGCATCAGGGGTTACAGTGGCGCGCAAGCCCTACATCTGGCCGATGGCGGCTCTGTTGGACACCTACGGCAGTTATGCGGTGATACTGATAGATCGCCAAGGGGTGCGCCTTACACAGTTCGAGATGGGGGAATTGCAGGTTGCGGACGGATACCTGGGTGACGAGGTACGCAAGCTGAAGAAGGGACGAGGCTCATCGGGTGGAGCCGGGCGTCGGGGGGGGGCTCCGATATCAAGCCGACGCGAGGAGGAGACGGCACACCGCAACTTGCGTGAGGCGATCAGTGTGACGAGACGATTCTGCAGGCAACACAAACCTCAGCGGTTGATAATCGCGGGCGCGGAGCCAACAGTGAATCAGTTCCAGGAATCGCTGCCCAAAGCACTCCGGAAAAAGGTGATCGGCTCATTCAACGCCAATATGAGCGCATCAGAACAAGAGATCCGGGAGCGTTCTCTGGAGATTCTGAATCTGGAGGAAAAGGAGCGAAAAACGGCCCTCGTGGATGCGGTGTTCACGGCAGCAGCGAAGGGTCGTGGCGGCGTCATCCGTCTGGCCGACACCCTCGGTGCCGCCCATGAGGGCCGCATTCAGACGTTGGTTGTTGCCCGGAATTATCAGGAACCGGGCTATCAATGCCAGAACTGTGCCTACATAACCGATCAAGCGCTAGAGATCTGTCCATTCTGTGACGGCAGATTTGCAGAGATTCCCGACGCCGCCGAGGCCCTGGTGACAAAGGTGATCGAAGATGGCGGTAGGGTGGAAGTGATCGATGACCATCCCAAGATCAAAGAGTTTGGCGTAGGGGCATTGCTGAGATACTAGCACCCGGATTCCAGCACAATGTCAAGTGGGGGGTCGCCAGTGGCGACCCCTCTTTGATTTAGCAGGAAAGCTCGCCCGCTTCACTAGAACAGGCGCTCGACAGCAAAGAGAGCGATATCCACGATTGCAGCCTGGCTGTTGACCCACGCTGCCCAAATCAACACCACTGCGGCAATCCACACCGGGGGGATACAGAGCATCAAGCGAATGGCTACTCCAAGTCGACCCATCTCACACCTCCTGTGGCTGTAAAGGATAGCTGTCTCACATTTCCTACCTATTACACGCACACAGCAGGGGTTTTGTTCACTGGGATGCTCAAATGCAGGGCGAAAATGGGAAAGCCAAAAGAGGATTTAGCGTAAGCAGCAAACCAAGAGCCGGGGCTTCCGTAGCCCCGGCTCCTACAAAGGAGGAGAAGAGAAACCATACCCTAATCTGAGATCATAATACCATACAAGGGATCGGAGAACTTGATGCTAATCCTGCGCTTACCCTACGGGAACCCAACGGGCTGCACAAAACGAGTCGTCTACTTGTATAACTCACCCAAATGCAAGCCATAGCGCTTGTCACCAGACCTGAAACAGTGTATCATCAAAGCGGATTCTTGCTCGGATTCTCTAGGTAGGTGAACGATGGTACGAACAGGTTTTAGCTCCACGATGCACGGCTTTGCCTTCGCAAACACCTGGAAACTGCAGGAAGCGGAGCGACAGCACATACACGAGCAGTTTATTGCCTACTTTGTTGGTCGCCGGTTTCTAGGGCTACTCGGCGTTTTGCTTGCTCCCCCCATCATCCGGCTCCTGCGCAGATGGTTGATCTGCCACCTATCCCCAGTGTATGGCTTATGCGGAGGGATGTGTTTCGCCGCGCTAGATTTCTACGTGCACGGCTATGACTTGTCGCCCTTCAGAGGACAGAACACCAACGACCATCCTGCCTACGGAACAAGCCTTCGCCGCTACATCTGGGATCGACAATTGGACAGCCTGGTCAGTGACTCGGCTCGGTTCCTGGTCTGGCTGGTGTTCTTGAGCTACGTTCCCTCGGTCTGGCCGTTCAGGGGAGGCACCAGATGGCTTCTGGCCCAATCCAGACGGGAGTGGATCAGACTAAAGACCTACCTGGATGCGGGAAAACCGGTGCCGATTGGATTGGTGCGGGCTACGAGGAACGTGTTCGAGAACCACCAGGTGCTGGCGGTTGGATACAAGGAAACGGATGATATCCACGGCACGATTTTCGTCTACGACCCAAACTGCCCAGATAGCGAGTCCTCAATGCATCTCGAGTTTGGGCTGCGGGCCCTCAACGGTCGGGAAAGCTGTCGTACAGAAGCGCCGCTGCGGGGCTTTTTCTGCGAAACCTATTCCCCCTCTGACCCAAGCGAGGTCGTCGTAGCCGGTGCATCCGACCTGGCTCAAGTTTCGGGTTGCAGCGGGACGGCAGATTGAATCTCACTCAGCAGGCAAGGCTCGCTGAGCCACGTACTTCCGGAGCGCCTCCATATCAGCCGGGGCAGCTCGCAGCAGAATCAGAGCCAGGAGAACGCCCCCTGTCAAGAGTGCTGTCGACGCACCTTGGAAGCCCGCCCGCAGATTGCCCTCCGACAGTCCCTGACGCAGGCCTACGTAATGGCTTAGCGCGCCGATGGCAAAGGCTGTGAGCGCGGAGAACGCACTCAGAATCACAGCATCCGCAGCGAGCGCCGAGGAGCGCGTCTCGGGCGGGATGACGTCAAAGATCATCACGTTTATGGCTGGCATGATCATATAGCCAAAAAGTCCTAGGAAAAAGCCCGTCACCAATACCGCTGTCAGGTCACGCAAGGCAAAGACGATAAAGCTCATCGCCAACGCTCCCACCATCGAGATGAGCGACACCCATACTGCCGACAGTTGGGTGCGTCGTCGTAGCCGGTCGATCAGCCAGCCTCCCAGGATCGCGCCGACGACAAAACCGACGATGGCGGGCAGCAGCGCCAGAGCGGCTTCGTCCGGATGGGAGGCGATACCCTGACGGAGCAGATAGGCCGGTGCCCAGAAGGAAAACGCCCACCAGGTAGCACCTTGGCAGGCATCGAGCAGGTAGACCAAAAGGGCGGTGCGGATGCGCAGGGTCTGTTTTAGCGCCTCCCAACTAAAGCTTCCGGCATAGGCTCCGGCCTCCACATCCAGCACCTCATCCTCGGCTGCTCCCCGTGCCGGCTCCCGTACAAAGAGCAACACGATAACGCCCAGAACGACACCTGGGATACCAAAGTAGATAAAGGGACTGCGCCAGTTGGCAGTGCCCATTAGGGCCACGACCACGAGCGCAACCACCGTTCCCACGGCAAAGGTAGCCCCCAGGAGACCCATAACGACGCCCCGGGAGCGGCGGGGGACCATATCGCTCACCATCGGATAAGCGGCGGAGCTAAAGGCAGCCTCGAAAAAGGTCATACCGGATCGAGCTAGCAGCAACTGGAAAAAGCTCTGCACGCGCCCGGTCCCCCAGGTGATGACCGACCAACAGAGCACGCCCACCGCCACCACGTCGCGCCGCCGCCACCGATCAGCCAGGATGCCAAAGAGAATCGCCCCAAGAATTAGGGTCACGTTAGTGGCAGATCGGATCATACCGAACTGCAAATCGTTTAGGCCCAGTTCCTCGCTCACCGGTTCATACAGGGGAGCCAAGAGCTCCCGGTCAGCCACCTTGAGCGTGCTAATGAGCATCAATACAGCGACGACAAAGACCAGATACCCCTTGCGTGAATGGACCTCTACCGTGCTCCTCTGTTCCGTCATCCTATCCTACCTCCGCCGATTTGACATTAGCTCTTTCCAAAAGTATCATCTCCACTGGAAAACGATCCCAGCGCCAAGGAGGCTAGCGTGAAAACCAAAAACCCAGATCAACTGCCGCTTCGCACAAAACTGCTCTACTCAACCGGCGATCTCTCCGTGAGCCTACCACTGGCCATATTGATGTTTTTCCAGCTCTATTTTCTGACCGATGTGGCACACCTGCGGCCGGACCTGGCTGGATGGGCGGTCGCCATAGGCAAGATATGGGATGCCGTAAACGACCCGTTGTCCGGTCTGATCTCTGACCGCATCCGCACCCGGTGGGGACGGCGGCGGGTCTTTCTCCTGTTCGGCGCCGTCCCCCTGGGCCTGACCTTTATGCTGATGTGGATCGTTCCCCCCTTCGGTCCCTTGGGATTAACCGCGTACTATGCGATCACCTTCATTCTATTCGATACGACATTCACGCTCATTCACGTCGCCTACAACGCCCTCACACCAGAACTGACCGCGGATTACGACGAGCGCAGCAGTCTGAACGGGTATCGAATGGTCTACTCCATCGCGGGCACCCTGGGCGCGATCATCTTTGCCACCATCTTGGGTTGGGTTATCACCGACCCACAGCTCCTGTTCATCATCGTCGGGGTGACGCTGGGCCTGGTAAGCATGGTGCCGCCCCTGGTGGTGTATCGGGTCACCTGGGAAAAACCTGCAGAAGAGCAACCCGAACCCTTGCCCTGGCGGCAGGCGATAACGGCCACTTTGAGCAATCGCCCCTTCTGGATGGTGATGGGGCTCTATCTGCTCAGTTGGACCACCGCCAGCATCCTCGCAGCCGATCTGATATACTTTGCCAACTACCACCTGCGGGTGCCGGAGCAGGCGAACTACTTTGTGCTGGTGGCGGAGGGAGCGGCTATCCTGTTTATCCCCCTATGGGTCTGGGTGGCCCGCCGTCTGGACAAGAAGCGGGCCTTTGTCCTGGGCACCATCTCCTGGACCGCGATCCTATTGCTCCTTTCGTTCCTTCGCTCCGACCAGGTGACCCTGGCCTACGTGCTGGCCTTCCTCTCCGGCTCCGGCATCGCCACCGCCTACGTCATCCCGTGGTCCATGGTACCAGACATAGTAGAGCACGATCAGTTACAGACCGGCCAGCGGAGGGAAGGCTCCTACTATGCCTTTGCCTCATTCTTCCAGAAACTGGGCACGGGGTTAGCGGTGTGGGCCATGGGACAGGTTCTGTATCGAAGCGGGTACATCACCCCCACCCAGGTCAATCCGATTCCTCAGCAGCCCGACCAGGTCGTTCAGGCCATCCGGTGGTTTATGGGTCCCATCCCCACGGTCTTGCTCATCCTCTCTGTCGTGTTTGCCTGGTTCTACCCCATCACCCGCGAGGTCCACGCGTCGCTGCGGGAGCAACTGGCCCAAGGAAGCAGGCAAGACTGACGGTGACGAGGGTTCCATTCCACACATTGAAAAACACGATTGGGTTACAACAGAATATCGTCTACTGCTGTAGTCGCTTCAATACGGCGTAGGCTGCCGGGCCGACCAGCCCCTTGATCGTGCGCGCCCTCAATGCCTGATCCAAATCTGCGATGAGATCGTCTGGATCCTCTAGGCCGACGCTGACGCGCACGATCCCATCCCCCGTCCACTCGCGAATGCGGGCCTTTTGCTTGTCGCTCAGATAGGGAGCGGCATCTATGGTCAGGTCGGTAGGATAATAGAACAGAAGGCTGCGGGCGTGCCCCAGCGACGTGGCGTAGACGAACAGGCGGATCTTTTCCGCCAGGGTGATGGCCGCCCCCAGCCCGTGCTTCAACTGAAAGGTGATCATTCCGCCAGAGGCCGACATCTGCCGGCGGGCCAGGTCACGTTGCGGATGGCTCTCCAGCCCAGGGTAGACCACACGAGAGACAGCCGGGTGGCTTTCCAAGAACCGCGCAACCTTTAGCGCGCTCGCCGAATGACGGGCCATCCGCAACGGCAGGGTCACCAACCCTCGAGCGATCAACCAGGCGTTGAAGGGGCTTATGGCCCCGCCCAGGTGGACTAGCGCCTGCTTACGAATACGGTGGACGCCCTCTGCCGGGCCTACGATGACCCCACCCAGAGCATCGCCATGACCGTTGAGGTACTTGGTGGCGCTATGGATCACATAGTCAGCGCCCAGGGCCAACGGACGCTGCAGGCACGGTCCTGCCCAGGTGGAATCCACCGCCAAGAGCGCTCCAGCATCGTGGGAAATCCCGGCCAGGACCTGAATGTCAGAGATACGAAGAATGGGGTTTGCTGGAGTCTCGACATAGACCATTTTCGTATTGGGCTGCAACGCCTCCCGCACCTGATCCGAATCGCTGGTATCCACCAAGCTGACCTCGATCCCCTGCCGAGGCAGATACTCTCCAAACAGCTCCACAGAGCCGGCGTAGCACACCTCGCTGGCGATCATATGATCGCCACTCTCCAGAAAGGTAAAGATCACAGCAGAGACGGCCGCCATTCCGGATGCCAAGGCCAGCGCTGCTTCTCCGCCTTCCAACGCCGCTACCTTCTCCTCCAGCATCCGCGCCGTGGGGTGCCCCCAACGGACGTAGGCGTGGGGGGGCTGATGGGATTCCATCAACAGGGCATCGAACAGCTCAGGGCCAAACCCCGGCAGCTTGAAGGCCGCCGACATCTGGATCGAAGGCGTCAGCGCCCCCGTCGCCGGATCAGGGTGCTCCCCGGCGTGGATTGCCAAGGTGTCCAGCGAAAGATCGGTCATTCGAGTTCTCCTATTGGTGCCTGATTTCGCGAGGGGCTGTCTATAATCTCAACCGGTAGACACGATACCGCTTGTACAGTTTCGCCCCCATGTGATCGGCCAGGATGGGTGTGTTCGGGTTGTCCTCCGACGTAAGAGAGAGATCAAACCATTTGTACCCTTTGGCGTGCGCCCGCTCAACCATCTCGGCAAAGAGCAGCACGCTGACGCCGGTGCCCCAATACTCGGGCAGTATGAGGACGCTCTTGACCGCCAGGCACTCGGGCTGGCGACGCGCGTGCCACCATAGCTTGACGTAATCCCAAGGATAGCGCAGACCATTGGCGTGAATGATGGCCTCGTTGAGGTCAGCGATACCGGGTAGCCACCCGACGGCCTCACCCCCCACCTCGGCGAACAAGACCAGTTCGGGGTCAGCCAGATCCCGAAAGGGAGCGAGCGAGGCCTCCAAGGCATCGCGGTGCCAGCCAATGTAATCAGGGAGATGGGCCAGAGCAATGTTGATCAAGTGGTATATACGATCGATCTCCTCATCCCAATGCGCCAGGTCAGCTCCACGAACAGTGACGCCCCCTCGCTGGCGAGCCCGGCCAGCCAGACGCAACAGGCGCTGCATAGCCGGAGTGCTCAGATCGGTATCGGCAGCGTAGGCCAAGTTATCGCCCCGTGCTGGCTGGAAACCGAACCGATCCATATAGTGCTGGTAATATGGCGGCGTGTGCCCGCAGAGCAGGGCGGGTGGACGATCCCGGCCCTCGAGAAGCACACCGTAGCTGTCCTCATAGTCCAGGTTAAACGGACCCCACAGAGCATTCAGATCACGCTGCCTAGCCCACTCGACTGCGTAGTTGAGCAAAGCCTCAAAGACGGCATAGTCCTCCACGTACTCAAAGAAACCAAACACGCACTCACGTGCGCCACGCTGCTCATTGGCGAACTTGTCCTCGGCTGCACAGATGGTGCCTACCGGCCGGCCATCGCGCCAGGCGATAAAGAAACCGGCCTCGCCACCCCGCTTGAAGAAAGCGGACCGCTGGGGATCGATCGTCTTGGCTCGTTCAGGTAAAAGGGGCGGGACCCATAGGGGATCGTTGCGATAGATACGCCAGGGGAAGGTGAGAAAGGTACGCCGCTGGCCGGCTGTGCGAACGGATCGAATCTCAATGGAACTCACAGGACCTCCTCCACGCGATTGCGCCGCCGGCCTTCCAACTCTTGGACAACCTGCGCGTGCCGCTCGCGAGTCAGTGGATACAGAACAGCGAACAGAATGCCCAGGCACAGGAGAACCGCCGGTACCGGTCCGATCACGATACGTATGCCCCACAGCGCGCTGACAGGTTGCTGAGCTGCGTTGGGTATGTAGCCCGTCAGGTCAAGCAAGAGGAGCACGAGCGGAATCGCTATCGAGGAGGCGACCTTTTGCATCAGCGTGATCAGGCTGTAGAAAACGCCCTCATGTCGCTCCCCAGTGTGCAGTTCGTCCCACTCGATAGCATCGGGGATGATCGACCAAGGAAGCACGTGGGCCGCTCCAACGCCGATGCCTGCCAGAACACACAGGAATAGAATCAACGGCAAGGCGGTCGAAGCGTTCACGGTGATCATCACCAGTTGAACCACAGCCCAAAACGCGATCCCAGCAGCGTAGGCCCGTCTCTTGTCCCAACGCCGGGATGCCCACTCCCAAAAGGGCAGGGCCAAGATGCCTGTAACAAAGATGACGGCCATGATGAGATCGCTCTGAGGTTCGCGCCGCGCGACGTACTTGATAAAGTAGAGCAGGGTGGACTCGAGGATACCCACCGCGACCCAGGTAAGTAGAAAGATAACCATGCCAAAGACAAATGGGCGGTTCTTCAAAGCCGCCCGCAGTGACTGCAGCAAGTTGGGCCGTTCCTGGCCCATATACACCTGACGCTCCCGCGTGCCGAAAAACGTAAACCACAGGGGCAGAGCACTGACAAGGCCAAAGATCAGGCCCATCTCGAGCACCCGAGGCGCGTTGTCAGGCGTAAAGGTACCGACGATGAACAGCGGAACGGTGAACGCGACCAGACTGCCGGCAATAGAAAAGAACATACGGTAGGATGTGAGTGCCGTACGCTCGTCATAGTCCGACGTCAGTTCAGGCGTGAGGGCAAAGTAGGGCATGTAAACAAAGGTTGCCGAGGCGTCGAACACGACGTACGCCAGGGCATAGTAGGCAGCCAGGGCGAGCTGGCTTTCCAACGGCGGACGGTACCACAACAGAGCAAAGGCCAGGGCAAACGGCAAGGGGCCGAAAAGCAGAAAAGGCCGCCTCCGCCCCCAGCGCGTCCGCGTACGGTCAGAGATGTGGCCGATCAAGGGATCGTTGATATAGTCCCAACTACGACCGACAAAGATCGCGGCAGCAACGACGCGGGGTGCAATCCCCACAACATCGGTGAGAAAGATGGCAAAATATGCCCCAATAATGGTGTAGGTCAGGCTGAACCCGGTATCCCCAAAGCCATAGAGGAGCTTTGTGCGGCGCGATAGACGTTCTGACACAACGATTACTCCTTACGTTGACTCAAGACAGAGATGGTGGAATCTGCACTTTCCAAAAAGCGGCCCAGGATCTCGACCGCCTCTGCAAGCCGGTCTGGGTGCACTCGATCAGGGCTATCCAGCGCGGAGTGAAAACCTCGCCCTCCCAGATCGAGATCAAAGCTGCCAAGCGTCGTGGCAGGGATGGATCGACGGAGGAAGGCAAAAGCGTCGCTGTTGACAAAGGGCGCGGGAATGGGGCGATCCCCAGTCACCGCCTCCACCGCCTCGGCCAGCATCTGGTTGAGAAGCGGATCGGTTGGCAGGCTGAGCATCGCCGTTCCATCCTGTTCCCACACCACGTAGCCTCCATTCTGACCCATCACCTCCAGGTTGACGACGGCGGTGGGCACGGGCCAGTGCTCCCGATCCCGAACATAGGCCAGCGCCCCCTGCATCTGAGCCTCCTCCCCGACGGTAAAAAGAAGTGTGACGATGACGCGGTCAAGGTGCAGTTCCTCTCGCTGCAGCCGCTGGGCCAGGGTCAGCAAAATCACGGCAGCCGCTCCATTATCCACCGCGCCTGTGCTGGGATTCCGGCTAAAGCGCCCGCCGATCAGGTTTGCTCCCATCCCCAGTCCGTAGACAGCGACCGGAAGGGCCAGCAGAAGCGCCAGCCAGCGTACAACCCCGGCAGCATTTCCCGCCGGGAGGAATCCCTCTACACCGGTGAGTATCCCGGAAACCAGCGCCAGTCCCATCGCCGGCACACCCAGGCGCAGCAACACTGCGCGCTGATAGTGATCCAGGAATTCGGTCTTGGAGTCCAGATGGGCACACAGGATGACCTCGCGCCCCCCCACAGAGGAGGGCGAGGTAGACGGAGGGAAGGAAACGACGAGATTCTCGGCGGGTTGGCGGATCAGAGCAGTGACCGTTGGACGTAGAAAGTAGACTTCCAGCAACGGGACCGCCAGCGCCAAAAGTGCCACGATCAGCCCGCCCCACCCCCAGCGTAACAGCGCGGCGACGGGCAGGAGGAGGCCAGTCAGGGCCATCCACAGACCCAGCAGTTCCATAAAGTAGGGATACAGGGAAAAGTACTGGGACTGAACCGGGATCCCCCACTCCTCCAGCCACGCTCGAACAGCTCGAGTCGTGTCTTCAAGCGCCTGGCTGCCATTCGGCCGAGGAGTCGAGAGAAGAGAAACCAGGGGTGAGATCTCAGCACTGTTCACTATCCGGGATCATCCCTTACAACGCGCCAAAATCCTGCCGGGATTCATCCTCGTACACCATATAGTCCTCGATGCTGCGAGCACGGGTTTTTTCCAGGTACTCGCTCAATTCCTTTTCTACTGCCGGATCCAGCTCCCGGGGCTGATGGGTGTCCAAGATCTCCCGCACCCGTTCGCGAGCCCGATCGAGCACGGTCTTGCGCCCCTCATTCTCCCAGGCCTGATATCCCTCTCGAACGAGCAACTGGGGGATATAGTGCTCCTGCCGAAAGCGGCGACGCGTGTGCTGCTCGACCAAATAGTTACCGGCAAAGTTCACCTGACGAATGACGTCCATCGCAATGGTATCGTCGGTCACTGCGATCCCCTCGGCCATCCGCAGCATCATACCGCAGACCTCATCATCCAACGCCAGCAGAAGGTGGCTCTCCAACATCGTCGAGTCGAGCGTGCCACCGCAGGTGATAAAGTTCACCCCGGAGAGAACGGCCGGCAAAAGCGTGACAGCCCGCTCTAAACCAGCCTGGATATCCTCCAGCTTTGATTCGGTGACACCGCCAACACTGCGGCAGGGAACGCCATAGTGGCGAGCCAGTTGAGCGGAGGCAGCCGTGATGAGCCCCGTCTCGACGGCCCCCAGCGCCACCGTCCCCAGCCGCATATTGGCGATGGTGGAGACCGTGCCGTAGAGAACCGGGGTGCCGGGGCGAGCGATCTGGGCCAGAATGATGTGGGCCAGGATATTGGCATTCTGCTGAGCCAACAGCCCGGCCAGCGTGACGGGGGCGGTCGCGCCAGCTATCGCCTCCGGAGACATTGCCACCGGTTGGCCATACTCAGCGCAGATGAGCAGCCCTTCGGCCTGCATCTGGATCATCTGGAGCGGGCTGTTGACAGAGCAGATGGCAAAGAAGCGTGGCCTGGCCCTCAGTTCCTCCTTGCCCCCAACGGCGATGGACATCATGCGCATCATATCCCACGTGGGCAGGAAACCGTAGCAGCCCATTCCGAACGACTTGTGGCTGAGAGAAGCCCAGGCCACGATCGCCTCGGCGTGGATGGAGGTCATTGGAACGTCGGCAGGCCAGATGTCCATCTGGCTATTGTGGATATGATCCAGGCCGCTGATGATCTTTATGTGGCGGTGCACGTCGGCCAGGGACACCTCCCGCCGCTCGCTGGTGTCGATATCCAGGATGTGCGTGGGAGTACCCAGACCGGCAAAGCATACCTTGTCCCCCCCAACCTCCACCTGAAAGTCAGGATCGTTGCCATAGAGGGTGAAGGATGAGGGTGCCTGTTCGAGCGCCCATTCGACCAGCCTGGCAGGAATGTGGACCGCACGCATATCTTCATCCACCTGCGCACCGGCCTGGCGGAACAGATCCCGAGCTTTGCCATAATCCACCTTGATCCCAATGTCGGCCAGGATCTCGATTGAGGCAGCGTGAATGCGTTCGATCTCCTGTTGACTGAGCACCTCAAAACGCGCCGTTTTCATCGGTCGATATCTCCCTTGAGGCTTGCCTCTACTCACCTGGTTCTTTTTTCTCTTCCTGCCTCAGATGATCGATCAGGCCCTGCATCTCAACGTTGATCCATTCGAGGGCAGAGAGCACATGCGGCTGTACGTCGTGCAAACCTTTCTGGGCTGCTGCCCGCGCTGACGTGGCCATCTTTTCCATATCACTGCGCGCCTGCTGGGCCTCGGGCGAGGCGCTGGCCTCCCTGACCGCTTGATCAATATCCTGGACCATAGACTCCAGGCCCGCCCGCATATTCTCCAGGTGTTGACGGTTCTCCTCGCTCTCCCAGACGGTACGAAAAGCCGTGGCCAGGCTCTCGCCCAATGCCTGAAACTGCCTACCAACCTCGACCCAAGTCTCGTCGACCGTCTGTTTGCCGGTGCTGTGTTCATCTCCCACGCGTTCGTCGGTCATAGCCAAACCCCCTAGTTCGTCTGCAAGATGAATGCCTTTGCCCCTCGTCGCCCCGCCCCATACAAACGTACATCAGGCCGAATTTGGCGCGGGGCAGACCTAAGCGCGTAGAGTATACCCCAGCCGATGAGAGAGGGCAAATCTCCGGTCTTTTCCCGGCACCACAGACATCTCCAACATCAGATCGGCCTTCACTTGCCCACTTGCCCCGTTTTTTTGACTTCCACACAAAGCTCGATTATACTATTGGCAAAATTACGGACGGTGTCAGGATGGAAAAACTACTTGAGGCTCTAGGGCAATACGGCAAGGAACGAGAACTCGTGCCAGGCGAGGTACTGATCCGTCAGGGCTCGGCGAACGATGGCTTGTACTACCTCAAAAGGGGACGGCTAGGTGTGTACCGAGAGGATAAGAGCCAATTGTACTGCCTGTCGGAGATCACGCCAGGAGAAATGGTGGGGGAGCTTGGCGCTGCCACCGGACGTTCTCGCTCAGCTACGGTAAAGGCCGAGGAAGAATCCTCCGTTGTCCACATCTCTGCAGCCGACTTTCGCCACGCGCTGGACGAGGCACCCGCTCTGATGGCGGAAGTCATCGACCTGGTGGGGGAACGACTGACCGACGTGGACATCGTGCTGGTCACCCTCGACCGGTCATACCAGTACGCCACAGAACGCGTCCGGGCGCTGTCGTCAGAAAAAGAGCAACTGGAGGAACTCTTGCGTCTGCGAGAGGAACTGTCCGAACTGATCGTTCACGATCTCCGGAACCCACTGGCGGTGGTGTACGGCAGCATGGAGATCCTCCAGCGCGTGCCGCTCCCCGAGAGCGAGGCGGAATACGCGACCGCGGCGTTGGGGGCTATGGAGCGCTCAATACGCCGGATGCAACGGATGGTCGACACGCTGCTGGACATCACGTACCTGGAGACAGGGCAAGCGACGCTTCAGACAGAGCCGGTAGATATCGAGACCCTGGTCGACGAGGTGATGGCCGAGGAGTTGCCCTTGGCCCAGCACAGCGCGGTGACACTCGAGAGCAAGCTCCCCGCAGACCTGCCCCCGGTCCAGTCCGACAGGGACCTCCTTCTACGAGTGTTGTGCAATCTCGTGGATAACGGGCTAAAGTTCACCCACAAGGGGGGAAAAGTATGGATAGAGGTCCGACCCGAGCCCGAGTCACTGCGATTCGCGGTCGTGGACACGGGTCGCGGTATCCCTTTGAAGGACCGAATCCGCATATTCGAAAAGTTCACCCAGGTGCAAAGACAGGGGATGGCTAGAAGAGGTTCAGGCCTTGGGTTGGCCTTCTGCCGGATGGCCGTTGAGGCCCACGGCGGGCGCATCTGGGTCGAGGATGGCCCAGAGGGCAAAGGAAGCCGGTTTGTCTTCCTACTTCCCCGATCCGCAGAGGACTCGTCTGTGGA
>CAYUIS010000026.1:33929-45471 GCA_964444825.1 uncultured Anaerolineales bacterium
TCCACAATCCGGCGCCACCCTTCCCCAACCGGCAGGGGCGGCAGCGCAAATGACAGCGGTTCCCAATACGCGTTGAGTATCACGTAGAGATGCTCTTCATCCTCTGGATGGTGCAGCTCAAATGCCAGGCTGTGCGAGTCGACTCCGCGATCCGGTCGTTCTAGCTCTACCCCGTGCCAGACGATGTGCGCTGCTTCATCCTGCTCAGTCTCCGCCCAGAACCGCTCTTGCCGAAGAATGGCGAGATCCCACGTAAAGCGTGTCAATCCCTGTACAAAGCGCAACAGTCCCTCATGCCGTCTCAGGTCACGCCAATCAAACCAACTGACCTCATTATCCTGGCAGTAGGTGTTGTTGTTTCCGCGCTGCGTTCGCCGCACCTCATCCCCCATCAACAGCATCGGCGTTCCCTGGGACACGAACAGGATCGTCAGCATATTCTTGATCTGGCGCAGGCGCAAGTTATCCACGTCCTGATCAGCGGACGGCCCTTCCACCCCGCAGTTCCAACTAAAGTTATCATCTGTTCCATCGCGGTTGTCCTCTCCGTTGGCTTGATTGTGTTTGTTATTGTAGGAAACCAGGTCATTGAGCGTGAATCCATCGTGGCAGGTAACAAAGTTGATGCTACGGTTTGGCTCCCGATCTGGCTGCTGAAAGAGATCCGGGCTCCCCGTGATACGCGCCGCCAGCCGAAGGACGGTTCCCGGGTCTCCCTTGACAAAGCGCCGTACGTCGTCACGAAACTGCCCATTCCACTCCGCCCAGCGGTGCCCGATGAACGAGCCGACCTGGTAGAGCCCAGCGGCATCCCAGGCCTCAGCGATGATCTTGACGCCTGCCAGTACCGGGTCTGACTCGATCTCCCACAGGATTGGCGGATTCTCCAACGGCTCGCCATGTCCGTCTCGCGCCATCACCGATGCCAGATCGAAGCGGAAGCCATCTACGTGCATCTCCACTACCCAATGACGCAGACAATCCATGATCAAACGCCGGACGATCGAGTGATTGGCATTGACCGTATTGCCGCATCCGCTATAGTCAGCATAGCGGGCCATGTCTTGCCTGAGAATATAGTAGGCCAGATTCTCCAGTCCTCGGAACGACTGGGTCGGTCCGGCATGGTCGCCCTCGGCGGTATGATTAAAGACCACGTCCAATATGACCTCAATGCCCGCCCGGTGCAGGGCCTTGACCATATCGCGGAACTCGCTCACCGGCGCCAGGGAGTCGGAGCTGGAGCAGTAGCCCTGATGAGGCGCAAAGAACGACACGGGCGTATAGCCCCAGTAGTTGGTACGCCCGGGTGGGGCGTCCTGTGGATCGAACTGCTGGACCGGCAAGAGTTCCACCGCCGTGATTCCCAGCGATTGGAGATATGGGATTTTCTCGATCAGGCCAGCGTAGGTACCCCGTTTATCGGGCGCAACGCCCGAACTGGGATGTCGGGTAAAGCCCCCGACGTGGAGTTCATAGATCACGGTGCTGGCATAGGCCAAACGCACCAGCCCATCACCCTCCCAGTCGTAGGCGCCGGGATCTACCACCACCCCCTTCATCGCGTGGGAACAATTGTCACCGGGACCCGCAGCCGCTTCACGGTCATAGTTCGCGCCCACTGCCACCGCGCGGGCATAGGGGTCCAGCAGCACCTTCTGGCCATCAAACCGGAACCCACGCTGCGGCGCAAACTGTCCATGGGCGCGGTAAGCGTACAACTGCCCGGCACCAACACCCGGCAAAAAGACGTGCCAGTAATAGAACGTTCGGTTCTGTTCCGGATCCAACCGAATCACACGAGCGGGCTCGGGGGCGTCGGCGTCGTCGAACAGCAACAACTCGATCGTTTCACAGTTCTTGGAAAAGATGGAAAAGTTGACGCCCTCGGGATAAACGGTCGCGCCCAAGGGAAAACTAGAACCCGGCAATACGTCTGAGCGCATTTTCCCTTCCTTCAATCACAAGTTGGTCACCGCCGTGTCAGGCTCCCGCAACACAAAGTTGCCCAGCAACCCTGCGCCGGAGATGATCAAGCCGCACACGAGGTAGATCGTTCGCAAGCCAATCAGTTCGCCCAAACCGGCTGCCGCTCCCATCGACACCATCGCCGCAGTCATCGTCAAGGCGTCAAAAGCGCTACCCACCCGGCCTCTCTTTAGGTCCGGCACGGCCAACTGCATCATGGTCATCAAGGATGACTGCATGGGCACCAGGAGCACGCCGAGGAAGAAACTGCTGGCAACCACGTAGCCAAACGCAGGGGCAAGCCCCATCCCACATAGAGCCAGGCCGATGAAACCGAGCCCCCAGCCAATCATCATCGTCTTGCTCAGGCGCGAGGTCAAAAAAACCAGGCCGGCCCCACCTACGACCATGCCGGCACCCTGAACCGAATCCACGATGCCCAACCCCACGGCTCCGATGCCAAATGTGCGCTCAAGAAAAGGGACCCACACCACCTGGAGAGCCCCAACGCCCAACTGCACGACTGCCATACAGATCAAGACGCCCACCAGGGTTCGATTGCCAAACAAATAGATCACTCCCTCGCGGATCTCGGCCCAGACAGCATCTATCCGCCCCCCTGCCGCCCGCTGCCCCTGCGTCGTGCGTGGCGCGACCATCATCGTTATGGCGACGGCCGAGACGACAAAGGTGGATGAATCGATAACAAAGGCAACCCGCTCACCCCACAGACCAATGACAAAGCCCGCCAGGGCTCCGCCAACCAACAGGCCCACTGTCTGAACAATCTGCATCATCCCGTTGGCCACCAACAGATCGTCCTCATCCGGAACGAGCAGGGGCAGCATCGCGTTCTGGGCGGGAAAGAAAAAGCGGCTGACGCAGGACATCAGAAAGCCAACCACATAGTAGATCCACACCTGATCCGCGGTCTGCACCAGCAGACAGAACAGCACCAGCAACGCGCGCAGCACGTCGGCAGCCACCATGGTCCACTTGCGATTCCACCGATCCACAAATACACCGGCTACGGGGCCGAGAAACAACATCGGCAATGTGTTCGAGATCACCGACAATCCCACCGAAAGGGCCGAGCCGGTCAGGCGCTCCACCATAATGGGCACGGCCAGCCAGTTGAAATAGTCACCGATGAAGGAGACGGTCTGTCCCAACCACAGGCCCATAAAGCTGCGATTGCGTAACAGGCGGCCATAGGCAGCCTGGCTACGAGATCCGGGATCAACAGTGTCCATAGGAATGCAGGCTCACAACCGGCGTCTCAGATTTGCCCTCACCAGGGAAAAAGTCCTGCCACACCGTGGATTTCCCCTATCCGAGGCGATCTATGCGCATGATCACATTGCCCGCCGGATCGGGACAGATCAGGTGGCTATCGTGCGTCAGCCAATCGCCCTCCGCCCACGCACGCTGCTTGGCCGGCAGAAGCGGAAGGGCAGCGTGCAGCGCATAGAGGCAAAAGTGTCGATCGGCCGGGATGTAGAGCCGCCCACTGCGCAGAATAAAGTAATCCCCCGGCCGCATGCCCGAGGTACACTTGCCCCTGACCTCCTCCACCACCACCTGCAGGTCCTGCAGCGCCCCATCGCTGCCATCCGCTGGTTGCCTCTCCGTTCCCCTGTGCGCCTGCCCCCGCACATCAGCGCTCCCCCGCTCCTGCGAACGAGGCGACACTGCCTTCCCCTGCTCGACCTTACCCACCCGCTCGATCTTGAAGATCACACGGCCCTCGGGATCGGGACACTGGGCGTGATGTACGCGCCACATCCAGTCCTCGTCCTCCTGCTCGGCGATCTCGCGCTCCTTGGGCGTGATGAGCGGCAGCACGCTCTGCAGCGCCCACAGGCAGATGTAGCCTCCCTCAGGAATCCTGATGTCCCCATCACACACCGTGAAATAGTCGCCCGGTTTCATCGGAGGATCGGCCGTACATCTCCCCAGCACCTTGGACACGCCAACCTTCAGCTCATACACGGCAAGTTCCCTCTGGCATTCGTCATTCCTCCCCCGTTGCCTGGAGTCCGTCCGGCTCCAGGTCCAACTCCGCCAGCTTTTCCCGCGTCGGCAAGCCGGTCCCTACGTCCCACCCCCGAGCGCGGTAATACTCATCCAGCATCGGCTCCAATTCCAACACCGACCCGGCGCTGGGGCCGCTTCCCTCGGGCAGAGGCTGCTCGAGAAAACGCTTGGGCAGCGTGTCATCCTCGCGGGTGATGCCCTCCCGGGCGATGAAAAGCCTCTCCAGGTTTACGATACGCTCGCCGATGCGACGCACCTCCTCGCCATCCATATCCCACCCCGTAGTGGCCTGGAGCAACTCTGCCGTCTCCTCCCAGTCCAGCACCTCCATGTTATTGTAGGTGTTTTTGCACACGCCTGTTGCATCTGCAATCGCCGCCATCTCCTCAAAGTGCTTGACCACCAAACCCTTGCCCTTGTATTCCAGGCGGAAGGCGGTCTCTGGAATCCCATAGCGGCGTACGCCCTCCTCAGGGTCCTCCGAAAACTCGAACCAGGGCTCGGAGCGCAGGTGGTCGGCCCCCCGGCTGGCCACGGCATTTCCCAGTCCGTAGGCCTTGATGGTCCGCACGTCGGCCTGAAACACCTCCAGGCCCTTGCCGTGCATAGCAAACTCCTCCGAGCCGCGCCCCAACCGCTCGGCCGCCCGTTTGACCCCATCGGCCAGCAGATCGCCCAGTCCCTCCCGCCGGGCCACCCGGTGAATCAGGGCCAGGATGGCCTCGCCATTGCCCCAGGTGAGATCCAGGCCGTCGGCCTCCTCGCGTGAGAGCAGGCCGCGCTCGGTACACTCCATCGCCCAGGCGATGACCTCGCTGAGGGCGATCGCATCCAGGCCGTAGCGGTTGGCCAGGTCGATACATTTCAGCGCCAGCGCCAGGTCAGGGTTGCCCACGCGGGCGGTGAACCCGGCCAGGGGCTCGTACTCTGGCCCCTCCATACGCAGGCCGGGAAAGCGGGGATCGTCCACCACCAGGAAACGGCTGCAGGGGATGGTGCAGGCGAAACAGGCCTTGCTCTTGATCTTGTACATTGCCTCGATGGTCTCTCCGCTCACCGCATCCGCCGCCTCAAAGCGGCCGTGCTGGAAATGGCGCGTGGGCAGGCCGCCGATGCTGTCGAGGGCTTTGATGAGCTTGGTGGTGCCCAGCCGGCAGCGAATCTCGTATTCGGGATGGCCATAGATCACCCCGTCCAGCCGCTCGATGATCTCGTTAAAGTGGGCCATATCGGCCACCGGAAAAGAGCCGGTGCCCCGCACAGCCACAGCCTTGAGGTTCTTGGCGGCCATCACCGTGCCCATGCCGGTGCGGGCGGCAGGACGGTTGAGGTTGACAAACACCCCGGCAAAACGCACCCCGTTCTCCGCCCCCTGGCCCACGGTAGCTACCTGGACATCGGGATCGCCCAACTCCTGGTGAATCGCTGCGGTCGCGTCCCACACATCCTTGCCCCACAGTCCTCGGGCATCCCGCAACTCCACCACGTCGTCCCTTATCCAGAGATACACCGGGTGATCCGCCCGGCCGTGGATAAGCACCTGATCATATCCAGCGAACTTGAGCTCGGGGCCGAAAAAGCCGCCAGCGTTAGAGTCACCCAGGATCCCGGTTTGAGGCGACATCGCGGTGACGTTAAACCGCGCACCGCCGGGAAAGAGCGTCCCCACCAGCGGGCCGACGCCAAAGACCAACAGGTTCTGCGGTGAGAGCCCGTCGGTGTGGGGCGGCAGTTCGTCCCACAGACGCTTCACGTTCAGCCCTCGCCCGCCAAGAAAGGCCCGGGCCAGGTGCTCCTCGGTAGGATGACGGTGAACGGCGCCGTCGCTCAGGTTTATGCGCAGAACGGTGCCGCCGTAACCGTACAGCGTACGTGAGACGTCAGGACTTGGCGGCATCAAGTCAGCCTCTCTCGTCTTGCCCTGGCGCTCGTTCCGATGGCAGCATACGTGATCGCGCCGGTGGCGCAGCGCTTGACGCAGGCGGGGTCGCCACCACATAGGTCGCATATGAGGGCCAGGCCGGTCCCTGGATCCAGGGCCGCCATGCCAAAGGGACACGCATCGACGCAGGCCGAGCAGCCGATGCAGTCGTCGGCCCGCAGCAGGACGGCTTCCGTGCGCTCATCTTTGTATAGAGCGCCGGTGGGGCAGGCCGCCACACAGGGCGCTCGCCGGCACAGCCGACAGACGTGAGGATGGTCCACGCCCAGGCGCTCGACCTTGCTCACCCGGATGCGGGCCGTCGCGGCGCCGAACCGCCCCTCGTGGTGAGCCACGCAGGCCACCTCGCAGGCCCGGCAGCCGCTACACACGTCCTCACAGACCTGGATCCGCTTCACGGTCCTTCCTGTCTCGGATCGGATCAACAGTCCAACCGCCTACACCATCTGCTTGACAAAGTTACGCAGGAGGCCGATCGCCTCAATCTCTATCAGCACCTCGTCCCCATCGTGCAAGGTGAAAGTGTCGTCGGGCACGATGCCGGTTCCGGTCAACAGCACAGCGCCCGGGAAAAAGTCGTTGTAGCGAGCCAGATAGCCGACCAGTTCGGTCAAGTCCCGATGGATGTGGGCGGTACTGGTCTCGCCATAGAAGACGGCAGTCGAATCCCGTTGGATGGTCAGACGAATGCTCAGGTTTTGGCCATCCACGTCCACGTCGTTATCCGCCAGGGTCACGACCGGCCCCAGGGCACAGGAGTGGCGATAGACCTTGGCCTGGGGCAAGTAGAGCGGATTCTCGCCCTCGATGTCCCGGCTGCTGACATCGTTGCCGATCGTGTAGCCGACGATATCCATACGGGGGTTCAGCACCAGCGCCAGTTCCGGCTCCGGAACGTTCCAGCGGCTATCACCCCGCAGCCCGATCCAATCGTTAGGGCCGACGACCTTAAGCCCGATCGATTTGAAAAAGATCTCGGGGCGTTCGGCCTCGTACACCCTGACGTAAACCTCCTTCGACCGCGCCTCCCGCACCCGGGCCTCCCGGCTCCAGGCATAGGTGACACCGGCGGCCCATACCTCCTGCTCATCGACCGGCGGTAGCAGGTGCGGGACGTCTGGCCCAGGCGCGCGGTCCAGTTCGGCGTAGAGGTGGGCGGGCAGGGCGGATAGATCCACCTCTCGGAGTAACGTCCTGATTCCGGTCGTCGTCGATGCCCGCAGGAGGGCGGCCATCGTAGCAAAAAACGGCGCGCCGGTGGCGCTCAAGTCATAGATCGTCCCATCTACCACCTGGCCCAGACGCGCGCCTTGACCAGGGAGAAAAAAACGGCAAATCCTCATATCACAACCCTCCTCCCTCCTCCTTCTCGCTTCCCCCCTGCCCGAGCAGTCCGATCCGCGATCCGATCAACTCAGCCCCCTGCTCACGAGCCACCGACGCCCAGCATCTCACTTTTCTCCGTCGTCAACTCGAACTGAACACCGGCAGCGGCCAACTCATCCACCAGCCTGTCAAACAGCGGGCCGATGATGACCTGTTCTGGCGGCAGCATTCCGGTGGTCTTCAGATCGCCCCGGGCAATCATACGGGCCACGATTGCGCCCGTAAAGGCAGTTGTACGGGCCATAGAGGTAAACCCCAGCGTATCGTCATATCGATCCACCATCTCTATCCTGTGCTTACGCGGACGACCGGCCTTCTCACCGATCGCCTCCACGCGAAAGAGGGTGATATCCCGCTCGCCCTCCTCCAACTTGACCCGCGGGTAGAGTAGCACGTCGAGTAGCCTCTTTGGCGACACCTGGACGCCATCCACGGTCACCGGCTCCTGGCTCAGCAGGCCCATCTCTTTGAGTACGGTCACCTTGTCCGCGTAGCCCGGCCAGCGGACGGTCTTTTGCGTGCCTACTCGGAGGTCTTTCAGGACGGGCAACTCGAGCAGCCAGGGCATAAACCCCTCGTGCCAGGCCTCGCACTCGCCCACACCGGCGAACACGACCGGTTCAACACCGGAGTAGCGGGGCACGGGCTTGAGCTGACCATTCTCAACAACCAGACCATCTCTCTCCCTGAGGGGCATCTGCTGCCCGCCGAAGACAATCTTGTACCCCAACGGGGGCGTGGGGTTTTCCGGAATCCCCCCGCACTTGATGTGTAGTTCGTCCACCCGGTCCAACTTCTCGGCCAGGTGGCGGGCCATGATCTCGGTGAGGCCCGGCTCGACACCACATGCCAAGACGACGAGGGTCTTGGGGCCTTTGCCCTCGCGTGTGAGCTCGGCTAGCCGCTCAGGGCCGGGTCGGGTCAGGTCCACGAGCGGGGTCCCCGCCGCCAGCGCAGCCCGAATCGCCAGCGGGCTTGCCGACTTGGGAAGAGCGCCAATGGCGACGTCAAAGCCGCTCATCAGGTGAGCTGTCCCTGCATGATCCTGGAGGTCAAGAAGGACCGTGGAGAGCTTGTCACCGCCCGGCATATCGGCGAGTTTGGTCAAACAAGCGTCCAACTGTCCTTGGCTTCTATCACAGATGACGACCCTGGATACGCCAGGATCGGACATGGCGTTAAAAGCCGCTGCCGGCCCCATCAAACCACTGCCAAAGACCAAGATTCTCATTGCCAGGTTTTGCCTCCAAAGTGATAATCGACACATCGCTCAGAAACGAACACACCCGCCACGGGCGATGACCACGGCTACCCCATCTAGCCTTACACCAGCCTCGATAGCGGCTCGAATGTTTTTGTCTCGGTCAACCTGGTCGCCAACGCGGTCAAGGTCGACCACCCGTACCATACCGGCGCCAGCATCGCGGGCCAGGGCGGCGAGATCCACTCCGCGGCGTGGCCTACCTCGAGCATCGAGACGGCTGGCGGGATGGGGCTGACCACCGGAGAGGGCGGTCGTGCCGTTATCGAGGATCAGCACCAACATGTTGGCCCCCACCTGGACCGCATCCACCAACCCGTTGAAGCCGGAATGGAGGAAACTCGAGTCGCCAGACAGCGCGACCACGTGCTTATCTCCACCGCCCGCCATCTGGCTGAGGGCAACCCCAGCCGCCATCCCGATGCTCGAGCCCAGGCTAACCTTAACATCCATCATCTCGTAGGGGGGCAGTTGCCCCCGCACCAAACAGCCTGGGTCGCCGACGACGATAAACTCCTCGCGCCCGCCAAGTTGCGCCATCACCTGGATCAAAGCATCAAAGGTGGGAATGTAGGGGCATCCATCGCACAGCGGATCGCGGCTGGGCATGGGCCGACCGGTTTCCTGCTCGCGAAACTGAGTCTTGAGCCCGAGACCAGGTCCATCAAAACAATCCAGCGTTTGTGCGATCTGGGGGGCAAGCAACTCGCCAACCGGAACCACGTGACCCGTATCGCGGCCATAGATGGGCAGGGTCAGTCCGGCTTGCTGCGCGATCGCCCGTACCGCCCGCTCGATCAGAGGGGCGTTTTCCTCCAACACAAGAACGGACGTCGCCGATCGGAGGAACGAGGCCACCATTTCCGGGGGCAAGGGATAAAAGGTCCCCACGCGCAGAACGCGCAGATCGGCTGGTACGGGTTCGCCCAACAGATCGAGCAGCTTTTGGTAGACAAAGCCCGCCGCGATCACCCCCAGGGGACCATCCCCCACCACCCCGTTGAGGGGCGAGTCCTCAAACCGGGCATGGACGTTTTCCAGGCGCTGGATCAGACGTTGGTGGTAGGGAACGACGTCGACCGGCAGCACCACCCAACGCTTAGCCTCGCGCTGGTAAGGGGGTAGTGCGGGGCGCTCAGGGCCGCGAGCCTGCGGTTCGTCAGAGATCTCTACAGGTTGAAAGGGTCCTTCGGCAAGGACAAGGGCGCGGGTGACGCGCACAAGAACCGGCAGGCCAATCTCCTCCGAAAGGCGGAACGCCCCATCCATCGCCGCCCGCGCGTCGGAGACGGTGGCCGGTTCAAGCAAGGGAAGCTCGGCCGCCATCGCCAGCACCCGGCTATCCTGCTCGTTCTGGGAGCCCCACCCCCCGGGGTCATCGCCGACGAGGATGACCAGGCCGGCGTTACAACCGGCAAGATTGAGGGCCATCAGGGGATCGAGCGCGATGTTGAGCCCCACCCCTTTTATGCACAGAAGGGCGCGCTGCCCGCCCACGGACGCACCGTAGACGATCTCCATGGCGACCTTTTCGTTGCTGGTCCACTCGACCTGCACCGCGTCGGGCGACGTCAGCGCCAGGATAGCGTTGACGACGGCCGTGGCTGGCGAACCGGGATACCCGGCCACCAGCGAGATGCCAGCCTCAATCGCCCCTCGAGCGAGGGCCTGGGCGCCGGAGAGCGGTTTATTCAAGCTCAACGTCTTCCCCCTCACCGTTCAAGTCTCAGAATCCGCGTCACCAGGGCGATTGCATTTAGTTGACCATAGCTCAGAGCCCCCGTCCTCGGGGGGCCTTGCGCGACGAAAACCCGCTGTTGTGATTCCGTGAAAGCCGCCCTCGGGGACGAGGGCTGGGAGCGCTAAATGCGATTGCCCTTGCCACGTCATAGCGTGCCCTCGACGTTCCAGGGAACAAACTCGGCCTCGCCCACCCCCTGGGATTCGCTCTTGGAGGGCTGGCCCGAGGCCACGGCGACAATCAGATCGAGCAGTTCGGCCGCCACCTCCTCCAGCGCCACCCCTTCAAGCACCCGGCCCGCGTTCAGATCCATGTCGTCGATCATGTGCGCGTAGAGGGCCGAGTTGGTGCTGATCTTGATACAGGGGGCCGGTTTGAAGCCAAAGACCGAACCGCGACCCGTCGTAAAAAGCACCAGGTTGCAACCCCCGGCGACCTGTCCGGTCACCGAGACCGGATCGTAGCCGGGGGAATTCATAAACGTAAAGCCCCGGGCGGTCACCGGCTCGGCGTAACCATAGACGCCGGTGAGGGGCGTGCTGCCACCCTTTGCCACCGCCCCCAACGATTTCTCATAGATGGTCGTCAGGCCGCCGGCCTCGTTGCCCACGCTGCGGTTGTCGTCGATCCTCAGGCCCACCCTGCGGGCATACGCCTCCCACCAGCGGACCTGCTCCACGAGCTCGCGGCCCACCTCGGGAGAAACGGCGCGGCGGGTGAGCAGGTGCTCGGCGCCATAGATTTCCGGGGTCTCTGCCAGCACAACGGTGCCGCCCTGCCGCACCAGCTCGTCGGCCACCAATCCCACGACAGGGTTCGCCGTCACGCCAGACCAACCGTCGCTGCCCCCGCACTGGAGGGCCAGCATCAACTCAGAGATCGGTTGAGGTGTCCGACCTGTTGCATCCACCGCTGGCAGCAACTCCTCGACAGCCGCGATGCCGGCCTGTATTGTCTTGCGAACGCCGCCGAGCGCCTGGATCACGAGCCTCGGAGGGCAGCCGGGAATCCCGGCGTTACAGGTACACAGGTTATGCTTATCCGCCAGGTCGCTCACCTGGTTCGTCTCGCAGCCCAGTCCCACCAGGACGTAGGCCCCGACGTTGGGATGGTCCGCCATCCCCGCCAGGGTACGCTGGAGGGTGGCGTACTCGATGGGGCAGCCGGACGTGTGCGTCAGCGCGAAAACCGAATCCACGTTGGCGTA
>CAYUIS010000027.1:0-45224 GCA_964444825.1 uncultured Anaerolineales bacterium
TTTTTCTGCGTCTATCCAAACAAACTGATGGCTAGGGAGTGGTTTGCCACCCATAGCCACCGCTCTCTTTGGTGAAAAAACCTGGTTTCTCCGCCTAAATCCCATATTGCTCAGCGAAAGCAATCAATGCCTCCTCGAACATCGCCATCGGCGGACGCACCAACCCAGCACCCACCTGCCCGACGCCAGCGTTCTTGTGGGCAATGCCCGTGTTGACGCGCGGCGTGATGCCCTTCTCCACCACTTTGCGAACATCGATGCCGGTCGGCGTGCCCCGAAAGTCCAACGCAGGGATAGAAAAGTACTTGTGCTCGGCATAGCAGATCTCGTACATCTCCATTGTGGCATTGATCGCATCCTTGGGCGTGCCGCTGACGAAAGTGACGATGGCCGGCGCACTGGCCATCGCAAAACCACCGATCCCTGCCGTCTCAGTGATGGTGCTGTCCCCGATGTCGCCGCTGGCATCCTCGGCCTGGAAACCAGGAAAGTACAAACCCTTTGGAGTCGCTACCGGGGCGGTGAACCAACGATCGCCAAGCCCACTGACCCGGATGCCAAAATCGGTGCCGTTGCGCGCCATCACAGTGACAATCGTGCTGCCATCCACGCCGTGAGCGGCATCCGCCATCGCCTTGCAGGCGGCCATCACCGGGTTGAGCACGCTCAAGGCATTTTCACCCAGGAAGCGCAACACCTCCGAGGCAACGCCTTTATCCTTGGCAACCTTGACGATGAAAGGCGCAAGCCTTGTGGTGAACAGAATAGAGCCTGCCTTGTTCCGGTTGTGCCCCTCGTCGCCCATATGGAGGGCCTCGGCCAGCAGGGCGCGGATGTCGATGCCTTCGCTAGCGTCGATCGCGTCTGCCAGGACGGGAGCCATCACGTTCTCCATCCAGCGCAAGCGATCCAAAACCTCCTCACTGTACGCGCCGTAGCGCAAAACCTTGCCATAGCCCTCGTTCAGATTCGAATATGATTTGTTGCCGTGGGTCTTGTTCTCCAGGATGTAGACCGACATTGAGGGACAGATGACGCCAGCCATCGGGCCTACGGCCTGGTGGTGATGGCAAGGCTCCAACTCGATCTGGCCCGATTCGACCAAGGCTTGCGCCTCTCCCTCATCCTTTGCCTTCCCCTCAAAGATCAAGGCCCCGGTGATCGCGCCCTGCATTGGCCCGGACGCTCGGTCCCAAGTGATGGGCGGGCCGGCGTGCAGCAGCAGGTTGTCGCGCATACCAGGGATGACTTCTCGGGCCTTTCCCAGTCCCACCAGCACCGGACGGGCTTCTATCATACGCTCAGTGGCTTTGGCATTCGCCTTTTCTATGTCCATGGTTGTTCCCCCTCGTTGAATATGAGACTACAGAGACCACAAAACCAGGCCCTGCCAAGAACCTGGTTCTCGCTCTACCTATCTATCCCCCATCCTGTACCATCCATTCGGTGCGACTCGGACCTGCATCTTGTGTCCTATCACTGTTTTCTCATCCGCTCTAGAATCGCCATCAACCGATCGTTGCCACCCGCCGGGGGCTGCCAGTCCACGTGAACCACCCGAGCGCCTTGAGCCGTCAGGCTTTCGGCAAACGACTCGAGTCCGACGTTGATGGCGGCCAGCGGCTGATGCAGTACGGCTAGGTCTAGAGGATTGGGGATGCGGGATTCAGGATTCGGATCGAAGGACTGGAGTAATCGACCGACGTAGCGCACAGCAACGTCGTTGCTGACTTCCACGCGCGCCCCTGCCGCCCTGAGCTGCTCAACCTGGGCATCGAACCCTTGAGGGTCCTCGTCGGTGCCGACGACGACGGCGACGACCTCCAGGTGTCGTCCAGCTTGTTCCGCTCCGGCCCGCGCCTGTGCGATGGCAGGGCCCAGTTCGCTGGCCGGATCAGGGTGAGCGCCGTAGCCCAGCACCACGTCGAGCAAAATCACAGCAACTTCCGGATCGTCGGCTTCCTGTTGCAGTCGCCGGATGCGGAGGTCGTTGTCCATCATCGGGTGCAAGCGGCCCACCGTGAACTCGTCTTCTCCCAGGTCAACGATGGTATGGCCCTGGCTGACCATCGAGTTTGACAGCCGGTACTCCTTGTCCAAGGGAGCGTTCGAGTAAAGGGCTGGCAGATAGCCCTGTAGGACAAGCTGTGCCTCATACGCCAGTGTTCCGCCAGAGAAAAGCCCTCGCAAATAACGCTGTCCCGGTGCGAAACGATCCAGGCCAGTGATTTCTTCACGGCCTTTTGCCTTTCGTCCTTCGTCCTCCGTCAGCCGCACGGCCAACTCGGCTGTCTCATCGAATGTAGTAGCAAACCTTACGTTCCCCACCTGGCGGACCGCTGAGGCATAGCCGATGAAATCCACCACAACCGGTTTACCGACCGACCGAGCGGCGCTCAGCAGCCCTTCGGCCACTCTGGACGATGGGGGCTTGGAGACGAGAACGATGACGTCTGTCTCCGGATCGCGGCTGAAAAGATCTAGGCACTGGTGGGCCGTCAAGGCGCCCACCGCTTCGGAAAGATCGCGCCCACCCGTGCCGAGGGCGTGGGTGATGCCGCTCCCCAGATGATGGATGCGGGCGCTAACCTGCTGCAACCCCGTTCCCGAGGCGGCGACTATGCCGATCGCCCCCCGGCGCACCCGGTTGGCGAAACCCAGCCCCACCCCGTTGACGATGGCCGTGCCGCAATCCGGTCCCATAACCAACAGGCCCTTTTCCAGCGCCATCTGCTTGAGCCCAATCTCGTCTTCCAAGGAGACATTGTCACTGTACAAGAACACGTGCTTACCCAGACGAAGCGCCTGGCGAGCGACACCGGCGGCGTAGCGCCCTGGAACTGACACGAGAACCCACTGGGCGTCTGGCAACAATTGGGTCGCCGATTCCAAGCTCTTGGGGTGATACTCCTGCTCGACGCCGCGCCGTCGCTTGGTAAGGAGCTCGTCCACGCGTTCCAGTGCCGCCTGGGCTGCGGCAGCGGTTTCTGCACTAATCACGATGACCAGATCGTCGGCCGCAGCTGCCCGGGCCTCCGGTGTCAATAAGCCACTCTGGTCCAAGATATCCTTGTTCGCCTCGGTGCCCATTACCACCCCTGCGTCGAGAACACCGGGTAAGGCGGCCAAGGAGCGCTGCAACTGCATCAAGATCACAGAGTCATAATAGGCTCCGGACCGAGTCTCTGCCTTGATTACTGCCATGGCAACTCCCCTGAAGGATGGATTACAGAGATGAGTATCTGATTAGCACACCGCAGAAAGCATTCGGATGGATAAAAGGTCTGAGATATTGGGCCCAACCGCCGGGCTATAGAGCAGCGCCCGAGGACCCGGTGCATCATCACTGTGAGTCGCAAGCATAGTCAAGCCGGTTTGAACCCTATAGCAAGCCACTGTTTGAGGGCGATATAATAACTGCCTGCCAGAGACCCAAGATAGCGTCGATGTGGATACATTCTTGGGGAGCACAGATACCTGTGGCTCCCTCCCCTTCCGCAAGTGATTTTAAGTATAGCATAGGCCGGGGATGACGTCAATTGAGGTCGCGGCCTGAATCGACCTACCCTTTTACGCCCCCAACCTCAGCCACATTGCCAGCAACAAGAACTGACGTCGAGGGTCTCGAGTTCGGTTGACTTTTGTGCGTTCACAGGCTAGAATCTGGATGGATTGGATGAGCACACTGCTCGATATCTCACGGCGGCTCGCGTTCTGAGTATGCTGAGTAGATCACGCTGTCAATGAACCCGTCCTCACTCAGTGCGCCAGCGCCGTAGGCCACGAGATCTGCTGTGCTCACGGCGGCGTTAATCTGAATGTCAGCCTGGTCACCGTGTGCCAAGATGACGACTCTGACCTGCGAGTAGGCAACACATCGATACTCTCGGAGCGCGAGAGCAACATCGAAAGCTGTCCATATCGTTTGAGCTGCCTCATCGACCATCTGATCCGGCTCTAGAGCATATGGAATATCGAATTCGAGTGAAGCATCGCTCGTTATCACAACTGTACCGCCCAACCCAGCCTGGGCGAGGAGCTGTGTGGCCCGCCACCGGCAGTCGGTAGGCGGGAGCAAAAGTGCAGGTGAGGGTGAAGGAGAGGGTGCGGGTGAGGGGGTATTGGCAAACGAGGGGACAGGAGATACGCCAGGACGTGTCACAAGCACCAGTATGGCCAGGATAACTGCGGCGTTTGCCACAACTAGGACACCCACAATGAGTCTCTGTCTTGGGGTCATCGCCAGAAGTTTAACACAAGAGATGACAAATGACCAATCACAAAAAGTCCCACCAACTGGATAATCAAAGGAGCGTGACGTCGCTTAGCCGTAGACAGCGGTGGGGAATCGCGAGCACAGTCTTGGCCAGCTTCTTCCTCGGCTGGGCGCCCATTTTGGGCAAGCTTGCCTATCAGGCTGGGGTCGCGCCGTTCACTCTGGCCGCACTTCGCACAGCAGTGGCGGCACTACTACTGTGGCTGGCGTTTCTGCTCTTCTGGCGTCGCGAGATCGCCATCTCGTGGCCTGGTCTGATCGGATGTATCAGCATCGGAGCGGTCAATGGGTTTGGCTCGCTGCTGTTCTATACCAGCCTCGCGCGCCTGGACGCTTCTCTGGCAGCCTTATTCAACACACTATATCCGTTGTGGGTGATTCTGTTTCTCTTCGCCTCAGGGCAACCCTTGACACGTCTCACGCTGGCTCGACTGGCCCTCTCGATGTTTGGCGTCTATCTCCTGACCCGTGCCCGGCCGGGAGAGTTGGATTGGCTGGGGGTTACCCTGATGGTGGCTTCGGCAGCCACCTACGGCTGGCATCTGGTGCTGGGCCAGTGGGTGCTGGCCGACATTCCATCACGCACCGGGGCGCTCTATATCTTGACAACCATGGCCTGTGTCGTCGGCATAGCAAGAGCGCTGCAGGGGCAACCGGTGGAGCCGATCACGACCTCCGGTTGGACTGCCATCCTGGCGCTGGGAGTGACGACCGCCCTCTCACGTCTGGCAATGTTCATGGCGCTCCGGCACGTAGGAGGCATCGAGACATCGTTGGGAGGCCTTTTGGAGTTGCTGGTCAGCTTGATCCTGGCGTTCTTGCTGTTGGGCGAGCGGCTTGCTCCGGTGCAGTGGATAGGAGGAATACTGCTGGTGGTCAGTCTGCTGTTGATGAGTCGCGATGCCGGCATGCGCCTAGCCGAGGGCAACGAACCCCTGGAGTGGCGGCGGGAGTAAGAACCCCCAAGCATCCAGGTGGCGAGATTCTGTGAAGCGCCAGAGCTCACTCCGAGGTGGGCAAGTTGCCAATCGGCAGGAGAATGTGAAACGTACTACCGGGCAACTGCTCTTCATCCTGTCCTTGGCTCTCCACCCAGATTCTGCCCCCATGCCCCTCGATGATACCCCGCGCCACGGTGAGCCCCACCCCCAGCCCACCACCCTTGAAGGCCGTTTTGCTCGAACGGTGTAAGGCGGTATCGTGCAGAATGTAGAAGCGGTCGAAAATCCGCTCTTGATCCTCCTGCGGAATGCCTATCCCGCTGTCCTTGACGGCGATCTGGACCGTGTCCTCGATGCGCCTCGCCTTGATCCGAACACACCCGCCGTCGGGTGTGTACTTGACCGAATTTGTGATCACGTTCCACAGCGCTTGGTAAAGCCGCTTCGAGTCTCCAATGATCGGAGGAAGATCCTCCAGACCCTCGAGATCGAACTCCAATTCCCGCTCCGAGCCAATTCGCCCGATGTCTTCCAGCACCTTGCAGATCAACGACTTGAGGAAAACCGGTCCCTTGGACAGATCCAGCTTGTCAGCATCTATGAGGGCTACATTCAGGATGTCACCGACGACTTGGTTTAGCCGCCAGGTCGCTGCTGTCATCCTATCGACGATATACCGGGCAGAGCCAGGCTCATCGCGAGAACCAGGTAGATCAGGGCTGGTCTGAAGTAACTGGGCATAGCCAAAGATCGTCGTAATCGGGGTGCGAAGCTCGTGACCAGCGATGACAATAAAGTCGGTCTTCACCTTGTCCAACCGCTGGAGTTCGGCGTTGGTGTTCTCCAGTTCCCGAATCTTGTCCTCCAGCCGATCCACCAACCTATTGCTGTACTCAACCAGGTATTCAGCTTTTGCCTCTGCTGAATCGATCTCTTCTTTGGTTCCCTGCAGGAAGGAGCGCACCTGGCGGGGGAATTCATCCACATCTATCGGCTTGGAGATATAACCGGTGCAACCGGCGATCAAGGCTCGCTCGCGGTCTCCCTGGAGTGTGGCGGCAGTGACAGCCACGATGGGTATCTGCTGCAAGTCCTCCAAAGTTCGCAGCCGCGTGGTCACCTCATAACCATCCAATCCACCGATGTTGATATCCATCAGGATCAGATCTGGCGCCTCCCGCTGGGCAACCTCAATAGCGGAAAGCCCATCCGCCGTAGTGACGACTTGGAATCCTTCGCTCTCAAGCACGCGCCGGACCAGTATCTCACTGGATGGATCGTCTTCTACGTATAGAACCTTGACCCCGTTTTCCACAGGTAGTGGATCCCCTCTCACGCCGCTCGCTTTAGGATCTCTTCCAAAAGCTCCTCGTCAGTGAAATCCCCCTTCTGCATCAGCTTGTCGATACGATCGCTGAGACGCTTGCGTTCAGAGACAGTCAGCTCTTTGGCCGAGATGACGATCACTGGCACGTTGCTTACCTTCTCGTCGGCCTTGAGCGCCTCTAGCAACTCAAAGCCATCCATACCCGGCATCATCAGATCCATCAAGATAACATCGGGTGGGTCACGACGCACCATCTCAAGCCCAGTCGCACCATCGGATGCCTCCAGTATGCGGTACTCGCCTCGCGTCTGCAGAATGCGCCTCAACAACAGCCGAGCTTTGGGATCGTCCTCAATGATGGCAATGGTATGCACCCGCCCATCCAGTTGTCCGAGAGATCCTAGCAGGCCCTCTGTGGGTGTATCCAGGACGGGCGCTCCCGCGGGAACCTCGACCGTCTGCGCCCACTCATCACCCAGCAGATACTTCTCCACCGGGAAGGTATGTCCGGAACAGTTGACGACGATCACTTCGTCACGCTTGATCACGCCCTTGCTGAGCAGTTTGAACACCCCGGCAAAGGCTGTGGCCGCCGCCGGCTCCATAGAGATGCCGTCTAGCTTGGCCATCACATGCATAGCCCGGAAGGTCTCCTCATCGGTGACTGCCTCGAACGCCCCACCGTGCTCAAGAATGACTCGACGCAAATAGGCATAGGCAGGTCCTGGACTCCCGGTTGCAATGGTGATGACTCGCGTCTGGGGATTGAGGACCGGCTCAGCCTCCTCCAGTCCTTTGTTGAAGGAGTTGACCATCGGCGCACAACCAGCAGCCTGGATGCAAGCCAGTTTGGGCATCCTGTCCACCAGACCCAAGATCTTTAGCTCCTCAAATGCCTTCCACACCCCCACCGGCCCCATGCCGCCGCTCACGGATTGGAAATACCAATCAGGCACCCGCCAGAGAGTCTCACCAGGTCCAAGGAGAGCAGGTAGTTGCTCTCCTATCTCGAAAGCGAGGGTCTTCATACCCTCGCGGGCCGAGATGCCCCGAATTCCTCGATCCAGGAAGATTCCCTTGCGAGCAGCGAAATCTGCGGCTACCTTCTTGGTCTGATCGTAGGTTGCGGTCACCTTGATCACTTCGCTTCCATATAGCGCCACCTCGCGCATTTTCTCAGAGGGCACCAGGCTGGTGAGGAACGTCCACATCTTGATCCCGGCCAGTGCCGAGTAGGCCGAATAGGAGATGGCGACATTCCCAGTGGAAGCGACAATTGCCTCGGTGATCCCGTTCTCCTTCATCACAGAGATGGCCAGTGATGCCTGGCGGTCTTTGAATGAGCCCGTCGGTCCCTGCCGTTCATCCTTAAAGTAGATATGGGGACAGCCCAGCATCAGTCCAAGGTTGGTGGCGTGAAGCAGCGGGGTACCCCCCTCCCCCATCGTTACCTTAAAATCATCGCTGCGCAGGGGGAGTAGTTCACGGTAACGCCACATATCGAAAGGCCGCTCCCGCAGAACTTGAGGCCACATCTCCCGTATGGCATCATAGTCGTAGCGAGCGTCGAGCCACTGTCCACCACATTGCTGACACGATTTCATCGGGCGCGTGTAGGGAATGCGATGACCGCAATCCGCGCATTCCAACCAGACCCGATGCTCATAGCCGTCTTTTGTCATTGATTCATTCCCCTAGCCTGCACAGTGTGCGCGCGAGATGTCGGCGGCGCTATCCCATTACTCATCGCTAACTGCTGCCAACCGCTCCAGCGCTGCCGCAACATCTGCCAATAGCTCTTCTTGCTCAAAGATGCCCTTCTGCAGGAGCGACTGCACCCTCCTATTGAGAGTGTTCCGTTCTTCCACAGTCAGAGTCTTGGCCGTCACGACTATGACGGGAATCGAGCGCGTTGTCTTGTCCGCTTTGATCGATTCCAAAACAGCAAACCCGTCTAGATCCGGCATCATGAGATCAAGGATGATGATGTGTGGTCGTTCCGTGCGGACCAAGGCAATGGCCTCCTGACCCCCAGCGGCCTCCAAGATCTCGTACCCCTCCTGCGCCTCGATCATCCGACGCAAGAGGTTCCGATCCTCTGTGTGGTCATCGACAATGAGCACCTTGTGGGGACCCGTATCCTGTCTGTCCAGTCGATCCAATGCAGTCAGCAGGTCGTCTTCCAGAATCGGTTTGACCAGATAGTCGGCAGCCCCCAAGCTGATACCCTGATCCTTGTCGGCCACGATTGAGCACACGATCACCGGGATGTCACGGGTGATGGGATTGGCCTTCAGCTCCTGGATGACTTGCCAACCATCCTTTTCCGGCATCATGACGTCCAGAGTGATCGCAAAGGGCTTGAGCCGTTCTGCCCTCTCGACCACGGCCGCACTGTCGGAAAGACCCACAACCTGGTATCCTTGTTTGCTCAGGTAACGGCGGAAGAGGGTGATTACGCCACCATCGTCATCCACACAAAGCACAACTCGCTGCTTCGCCTCAAGGTCCGGCGCCTGACGCACCTCCACGTCCACCTTTTCCTCCACCAGCTCCACCGTTCCATCCGCCTGTTCCAGTGGACCTGCGATAGGCAACGCGATGTAGAAGGTTGAGCCCACATCGACTGTGCTCTCCACCCAGATTCGACCACCGTGCATCTCGATAAAGTGCCTACTGATTGAGAGGCCCAGTCCTGTGCCACCGACAGCCCTGGTACTGGATCCATCCACCTGCATGAACTCTTCAAAGATGTTCTCCTGCTTATCCTCGGGAATGCCGATGCCACTATCTGCCACCGAGATGATTACTTCGGCAGGAGTCGCCGAGGCCTTCATCCGAATGAATCCCTCTTCAGTGAACTTGGCAGCATTGCCGACCAGGTTGAGCAACACTTGGCGGACGCGACGCGAGTCCACACGTATGATCGGGAGGGTGTCGGGTACCGACTGCTGGAGCTCTATTGGCTTGTCTTTGACCAGCGCAATGGCGGTGGACATGACGACGTGAATGACATCTCTCAGATCGGTGTCCTCGAACGAGAGTTCCATCTTGCCGGCCTGGATCTTTGATATGTCCAGAATGCTGTTGATCAGTTCCAACAGATGCTGCCCGCTGTTGTAGACAGCTTCCAGATCGGTACGCTGCATGTCTGTCAATGGACCATCAATGCCCTTGAGGATAACCCGCGAGAAGCCAATAATCGAGTTGAGGGGGGTGCGGAGTTCGTGCGACATATTCGCGAGGAATTGGCTCTTGAGCCGGTCCATCTCTTGCAGTTGCTCCGCTGTTTCCACGGCCTCCCGATACAGGCGGGTGCTTTCCAGTGCCACGCTCAAGTTGGTGCCGATGCTCTCGATAAAGTCAAGATCCTCCATCTCCTCACCAGACTGATCAATCGCGAGCACGCCCAGCACCTGGTTACGGCCAACTAGCGGAATAAACACACCAGTCTGAATGCCCAGTCGCTCGGCCAAAGCGGCTGAGGACTGACCCACAAACGCAGTTTGCGCCTCTAGCACGGCCAGACTCTGTCCATCCACCACATCCGAGAAAACCGCCGGGCTCATCTCTCGGGTCAGTTCCACGTCATCGACCGATGGGATATCGAGACCATCCTCATCGTGAGCTGCAACCAGGCGAAGACAACCCGCCTCCACGCTCCAGATAAAGACAGCGGAGCATTTGGACATGCGCAGGGATATCACCTCCCCCGAGCGGTGCAACAGCTCTTCCAGATCCAGAGACGCCATGCCCGCCTGCTGCACCTCGTTAAGGAGGGTTCGACGCACCGCCTCAGTCCGTACCTCGTCGAACAAACGAGCGTTTACGATGGCGGCGGCCAACTGATCGGCCAGCGTCTCCATCGTCGCCACATCATCATCAGAGAAGGCGGCCTCCTCCGTTGACTGGACATCCAGCACCCCGATCACCTGATCCCGCACTTTCAGCGGCAGTCCCATCTCCGAACGGGTATTGGGCAGATCGGGGTTCACAAAGTGCATCGCATCCTCGCCCA
Organism: uncultured Anaerolineales bacterium; assembly: GCA_964444825.1. GTDB lineage: Bacteria > Chloroflexota > Anaerolineae > B4-G1 > B4-G1 > CAYUIS01. The sequence goes on from CAYUIS010000027.1 coordinate 10,563, forward strand.
CATCCAGGGCAATACGCGGCGTTCCCGTAGCCGAGACGTAGCCCACAATACCGACCTTGCCGACGGGCAGCCGGTGCCCTCGTTCCAGCATACGTTGTCCGCCCTCGGACGAAGCAGCCCGTAGGACTGCATACTCGCCCGCTTCATCCAGAAGGAAGACGCCAGCGTGGTAGAAGCCGAACTGCTGGGAGATAAGCTGTACCGTCTCATCCAGCAGTTGGCCTATCTCAAGGATGGCGGTTGCGTCTCGGGCGACCTCTGAGGCAGCCGCCAACTGGACTGCCCTGCGCTGAGCCTGCTCCAGCAGACGGTTATTCTGCAACGCCACCGACGCCTGATCTGCCACTGCGTCGAGCACCTCCAGATCCCGCTTCGTGATCTCGGGCTCGCCGGCAGACCGGCTCACAACCAGCACACCAACCGCTTCATCCCCAATGAGAATCGGCATTACCGCCACGGGGCCTCCGTTGCTTCCCACATAGGCGTCGGTGGTCTGGTCATTCTGAAGGGGATCGTTGATCAAAACCGGTTCTCGATCGAGCACGGCCCGAGCTATGGGACTTGAGGACTGGGGATCCAGACGAATCTGCTCCAACCCAGCCCCTGCCATCACATCCGCGCCAGCACCAGCCACACCCCTTAACATCAACCCCTGCACATCGACCAGTGCCAGCCAGGCACCACCATAGCCTAGCCGGTTGACCAGCAGGTCTGCCAGATTCTGGGTTGTCTCCTCCCACTCACCCAGACGGCTGATGATCTCGCCGACGAGGTATAGCGTCTGTGTCTCGGCCAGCGCAGCCTCTGTTTCCCTAAACAGATTAGCGTTCTGCAAGGCGATGGCTGTCTGGCTAGCTATGGCCGTCAGCACATCTCGGCCACGCTCGTCATAGGCACGAGGAGTAGTCATACTCTGGACAGCTATGAGGCCCAACACCTGCTCACCGATCACCAGGGGCACGCCCAACCACGAGAGAGCAGGTTTCCTATTCCCCACAAGCATCATCTCGATTCCCAACTCTTTCAGCCGTTGCACCACGTCTTCCTCGATAAGCATCGAGTGATGAGTATGAATGACGTGCTCAGAGAGGCCCTTTCCCATTGGGCGCGCCTGCCACTCGACACGCCGGCCATCCTCAACGGCCAATGGGAACGACAGCTCGTTCGACTCGGCGTTGTACAGCGCGATGTAAAAGTTCGTGGTATCGACCAGACGGGAGGTCCCTTTGTAGGTCTCCTCCAGTACTGCCTCCACATTGAGATTGGTGGCAAGGGCTTGAGCCAGCTCGTTCAGCACCTGCCTTTGTTGAGCAGCGCTCTGCGTCGCGGCAAAGTGCTGTGCATTCTCCAGGGCCAGCGCTACCTGCTCACCCACCGCCTCCACCAAAGCGATTTCACTGGGTGACCATCGACGCCCACTCTCTGTCTCTTGGATTCCGAGGTTTCCAATGACTTGGCCATGCAACTTGAGCGGCGTTGTCAGTGTACTCTCCGTCCTCTCCGGCTCAACGTACGCAAAGGTCTCACCTCGCGTCGGAGGCATACCTACGGCTGCTACGTGCATCCTATCCATCGGCATTACGTTGATGCGGTCATACACATAACCTCGCGCCCGCTCCGCCGACGCCAGTTCGGTCACGGTGGCGGCACTGTATTCGCCGTGGAGTAGGCTCAACTCTCGCAGTTGGGTTTCGGTACGCTCCACCAAGCGCGCGTTATCAATGGCAACAGCCAACTGGTCCGCCAGTGTTTGCAGGGCCGCCACGTCGTCGTCGGAGAAGGCAGCCTCGCGGGTATCCTGAACATCCAGCACCCCAATGGTGCTACCGCGCAACTTTAGCGGGAGCCCCATTTCCGATCGAGTGTCTGGGAGATCGTCATGGGCAAAGTGCACGGCGTCCTCGTCCACGTCCAGGGCAATACGCGGCTCTCCTGTCGCCGCCACGTAGCCAACAATGCCAACCTTGCCAACGCGAAGTTTATGCCCTCGCGCCAGCATACGTTGTCCGCCCTCAGAGGAAGCGGCACGCATAACGGCATACTCGCCCCGGTCATCCGTCAGAAAGACACCTGCGTGATAGAATTCAAACCCATCACTTATGAGGCGCACAGCGGTATCAAGGAGTCGTTGTACGTCGAGGATACCAACCGCCTCCCGAGCTACCCCGGCAGCTACCTGGAACTGCGCCGTCTGACGCTCCAGACTGTGGGTGTATCGCTCCAGTTCCTCGTGCACCTCTTGCAGCGCCTCCTCCATACGCCGCCGTTCGCCCAGTTCCTGCTCCATCGTCTCATACAGTCGTGCATTCTCCAGTGCCACCGCCGCCTGGTTCGCCAATGTCATCGCCATATTGAGTTCTTCTGACGTGAAATGGCTCTCCTCCTCAGATTCCAGCTCTATGACGCCGATGGTCTGACCCTTGACTGCCAGAGGGATGATGGCCAGCGTGGCAATAACGTGTCGCTGCATATAGGCCAATTCCGCTGGATCCGCATCGGGGTCACTCGCCTGCACCACCAGCGGCCGCAGTGTCTCCATCACGCGGCAGGTGGCGGGATAGTCCGACAGACTGAACTGTTCGATATCGCTGTGCCAGCGCTCGACCCCATCCTCGATAGATACATCTGCCAGGATTTGCAGCGTATTCTCCTGTGAATCAAGCACCGAGAAGGAGCACTCTACGTTTCCCATCACCTGCACCAACTGTCGAGCCGCGATCTCTGCGATCTCCGTGGCCTGCAATGGCGCACCAGCAAGCCGCTGGCTGGCATCAAAGAGCAAAGTCTGCTCCCGCAGTCGCCGTTGGGTCTCCTCGTACAACTGAGCATTAGTGATAGCATTAGCCAGCTGATCGGCCATCGTCTGTAGGACGGTGATATCCTCCCTGCTGAAGGCTGCCTCCTGGGATGACTGGATTGTGAGGGCGCCAATCGGGCGACCCCTCATAGTGAGGGGTAGTGCCAGTTCGGACCGAGTCTCGGGAAGATGCGGGTTATTGAAGCGTATGGCATCCTCTCCCACATCCAGCGCAATCCGGGCCTGGGAGTTGGCAATGCACCAACCGATCATCGAGGTCCCGCCGACCTCCAGCTTATGCCCCTGTTCCAACATCCGCCGACCCGCTTCACCCGTACCTGCTCGCAAGACCGCCCATCGGCGCGGTTCGCCCGTCCATTCGCCAGTCGTATCCACAAGGAAAAGACCAGCATAGCACAAATCAAATCGCTCCCGCACCAGATCAACAACCTGGAGGGCCAGCATCTGAGGATCAAGAATGCTACTCACTGCGCGAGAGACCTCCGCAGCGGTCTGCAACTGAGTACTACGACGTTCAAGCGTATTTAGCAGTTCTTCCCGTTCTCGCTGTGCCTGCTTATGCCCCGTGATGTCGCGTACAATCCCACGGAACCCAGTGGGATTACCGTTGCTCTCCTTCATCAAAGAGACGGAGGACTCGAGCATTCTTTTGCTCCCATCCTTTCTGACAATCTCCCAGTCAGACAAACGAGCAGGTTCTCCTGACCGGTAGACCTCGTTAAAGATCCGCAACACTCTCTCCGAGCTCTCTTCACTCATATACTGGCGGTTGTTCATCCCCAGCAATTCTTCTTTAGAGTACCCGAGAAACTCGTACAGTGTCTCGTTAAAGAAAGAAAAGTTACCAGCCAGATCAACCTCAAAATAGCCCTCTTCGATGTTCTGGAGGATCTCGCGATGCTTCTCCTCGCTCTCCCGTAGGGCATCTTCGGCCTGTTTGCGCTCGGTGATATCTACGAAACTTTCGATCAGATGCTCACGACCGTCCAGCATCACAGAGGTCACCGATTTGAGAATGGGCACCTCCTTACCCTCGGCGTTCAGCAGGATACGTTCCGAATTATCCACACTCTGTCCAAGATCGGTGATAGGACAACATCCCTCCAGAGCTGGACAGACGTGATCGTGACACACGGAACCTATGATCTGTTCTCGGGCCAGCCCAATCAGCGTGACGGCGGCAGGGTTGGCGTCAACGATGCGGTGAGTTTCAGCATCAATGACCAGAATGCCGTTGGGAGCAGACTCTACCAAGATTTCGAGTCGCGTCTTGCTCTCCAACAGCGCCTCTTCGGCCCTTCTGCGCCCGACCATCTCCTGCTGTGACTTGTCGTGGAGCCGGGCAGTCTCGATTGCAGCGGCAGCCAGTGCGGCCAGCGAGCTCAGCCACCGCACATCCTCCTGAACAAAGGTGCCGCTCGTTTTGTTCATCACTTCGATAGCACCAATGATCCGTCCCTTGGCGCTCAGCGGAACACACAGGATGGAACGAGTCGCCAGACCGCTTGCCTTGTCAAACTCCTCAAACCAGCGCGTATCCTTCGATACATCCGGGACAATCACCGGCTCTCCGTGCTGGGCAACCCAACCCGCAATCCCCTGTCCCAGCGACAGTCGCACACTGCGGATAAACTCGGCACCTTGGCCTGACGCGGCAGCGAACCACAGCTTGTCCGTGTCCTCATCCAGAAGGATGATCGAGGCAGCCTCGGACTCCATCAGATGGGTCACACGCGCTATGATGGTGTCCAGGGTCTCGTCCAAATCCAGTGTGGAGATTAACGCCTGGCCGATGCTGTTCAGGGCGGTCAACTGACGATTTAGTCTTTCTACCTCCGACTCTGCTTGCTTATCCACAGTGATGACCCGCTCCATACCATCCCAAGCATCTCGGACCTGGTGGCCATCCCCATTGTCTGGGTCCAACGATACCCGATCACCCGAATGATCTAGCGCCTTGTGTTTATGCACCGCAGTCAGTTGTCGACGCAGATCCTCAAGTTCCTCGATCAGTTGTCCCTTGCTCTTCGCTTGATCGCTTATCTCAGCCATCGTGTATCTACTCCCACGGGCTCCGCGTACCGCTTCCCATCACCAGCCAGCCACATTGGGTGCCGGACGTGAGTTCATTCCTTTTCACTGTTTTTCTGCCCATCCACTCCCAACCGCACAAAGGCTCGATCTGAGCCCAGGGCCGCCCCAAGTTCACGCACGGCGGTCTGCAGAATGGTCTCAGGATCCATAGATGCGCGGACCTGGGTAGTGATGTTGGCAATGATCCGCTCCTGCTCCGCGCGCTCCTGGGTCTCTTCCAGCAGACGGGCGTTCTCCAGCGCCAGACCAATCTGCGTGCAGATCTCCTCCACCAGCGTAACCTCCTCGCTGGACCAGGCCGGGTCCTCAGGATCCTGGCGGAAGACAATGGACCCCAGGAGCTGCCCACGCAAATGGATCGGAGCAATCAGCAGACGATCGTCTCCCTCTTCAAGGATCATCGGCCGCTGGTTGAGTGGCAGAGTCTCGATCTCCATAGGTGCGGAAGGAGACACAAGCTCGACCCCTCTTATGCCAGAATAGCGATAGGCAGTTGACTGCTGGGTCTTACGCTCCCGCCAAGTATCGCGCACCTGTTGCCCGTACGCCGCCTGCAATTCCAACAGTGTCTGCTGGCGCTCTTCCAGCAAGCGCGCGTTTTCAATAGCTATCGCCACCTGATCCGCCATCGTCTGAAGAATCGCTACATCCGCATCCGAAAAGGCACTCTGCTGTTCAGACTGAACATCCAGCACGCCGATTACGCGCCCCCGAACCTGTAGGGGCAGCCCCATCTCCGAGTGAGTGTTTGGCAGGTCAGGATTGTCAAAGAACACGGCATCGGCGCCAACGTCGAGCGCAATCCGTGGCTCCCCACTGTCCGCTACGTGTCCCACAATTCCGACCTCACCGATCTTGAGCTTGTGTCTACGAGCCAACATCCGCTGACCACCCTGCGACGACGACGCTCTCAGCACCGCGTACTCCCTGGCGTCATCTAGCAAAAAGAGGCCAGCATGATAGAAACCGAAATGGTCAGATATCAGGTGTACCGTCTCCTCCATCAACCGTTCCACATCCTGGATCCCTGCTGCGCTTCGGGCCACCAAGGCCGCTGCCTCTAGCTGGGAGCTACGCCGTGCCAGGGCTGACGTTCGTCCGGCCACCTCCCGCTCCAGTTTGGCGTAGAGATTCTGCAACTCCCTGGCCATCGTGTTGAATGAGTCAGCCAGTTGCCCCAGCTCATCCTGTCTCGTCGTGCGGATTCGTTCACCAAAGTGCCCTTCAGCCAATCGCTGGGCCGAATGGCTCAATTGCTCTATCCCCAAGGCAATGGTTCGAATGGTAACCAGAACCACGGCAACCGAGACGGTCAGAGCAAGTATCAGGAGCGCACTGACCCCCCAGATCATCCGCACCATTAATCTGTCTGCTCGGGCCTGGGCTCTGCGCTGATCTGCCCGGGTGATGGCGACCAACTGCTGCAGCCGTCGCTCCGCCTCGCCGTGCCGCACCAACAGCAGGCCTGCCCGATCCTCCGCTTCAGACCAATTGGCGTCCTCCACGTAGTGGACAGTCTCCTCGGCAACGGCTATCATCATCTGCAGGCTCTCGGTAGCCTCCTCGATGCCTGTCCGCGCCATTTCCCCTTCCGGAAACTGAAGCTGCTGATTTCTGAGGCTCTCCTCCATAGTCACCAGCGCCTGGATCGACGCGCTCGCTTCATCGATAGAAGCGGCAGAATCGGGCTCGGCCATCCTGTCCTGGATGATCACAACCAGGCCGGTTGCCTGTTGGACAGTTTCCAGAGTGAGTGCCAATCGCTCGTTCTGCTCGTCTAGGTCCCGAATTGTGATCCTAAGGCTGATCAGTTGCCAGGCAAACAAAGCCCCGGCCAGCAAGATAAAAAGAGCAGCCAAGCCTGAGCCAATGATCAGCCGGCGGCGCAGAGGACCACGAGGGCGCTCTGTCCTAGGCGTCTGCACTGTCATCGTCCAAGACCCCCTCGTTGTTGCCATGTGAACCAGAATCATTGCCGCTGCCCAGTCTGATTACACCCTCTGAAGCTCGCAGCGCCCGCCCAATCTCGCGCACCGCCGTGCGCAGAATAGTATCTACCTGCGTAGACGCACGGACCTGTCCAGTAATGTCGGAGAGCACCCGCTCCTGCGCTGCCCGCCGTTGAGTCTCCTCTAGCAACCGAGCATTCTCGATAGCCAACGCCATCTGATCGGCTACAGCCTCGATCAGTGCGATCTCATCATCCGTCCACCACCGCTCGCCTCCTGTCTCCTGCAAGCCCAATGCACCAAGTGTCTCACCCCGCAGTCTGATGGGTACGACCAGGATAGCATCTTCTGCGCCACTCCCCGCGTCTGACTTGACCATCATCTCTCGCCCCGACAACACCCTCTCTACCTCAGGCGACGGAGCATCGCTCAGGGGTTTTACGTCAGGCTGTGTACGTTCGTAGACAGGAACACCATACGAGGACATGAACGTGGACCATCGTTCGCGCACATAGCGCCTCTGGACTCTTTCCAATTCCCCGAGATTCTCTTGCGCCTCGGCGAACAATCGTGCATTGTCGATGGCCACAGCTATCTGATCGGCCAGCGTCTGCAGCACGGGTACATCCTCCCGGGAGAATGCTTCACGCTCGACGCTTCGCAGGTTCAAGGCCCCAATCACGCGTCCGCGAGACCGCAGTGGAAGTGCCATCTCCGACCTCGTGTCAGGTAGCAGTCGTGCCGTCTTGACATGCTCGCTTGAACTGGCCAGGTGAATCGCGCCAGCATCCAGAGCAATCCGCGTCTCACCGTTGACCATACACCACCCCACCGTGGAAGACGTGTCCACGGCGATTTTGTGGCCCAGGGCCAACATTTGACGTCCTGCCTCTCCCGTGCCAGCGCGCAAGCGCGCCCACTCCCCATAGACATCCACCCCGGCGCCATCGATCAGATATAGACCAGCATAGTAGAGATCGAACCGCTCTCGTATCAGCTCCACCACCCGTTGTACCAGCTCGTCAGAGTCAAGCTCCGCAAAAGTGGCAGCGCCAGAGACCTGAGCAGCGGTCTGGAGTTGGACTGTGCGCTTGTGCAAAAGGGCATTCGCTTTGCCCAGCTCATCAGCTCGCTCCGCAAGCATCGATTGAGACTGAACCAGTTCACCGTGTTTCTGTTCAGCCTCGTCTAGGGCGCTGGTCAGTGACAGGTTGAATATCCACTGCATGAACATTGCGCAAGCTGCGATCAGAACAAAGGTGGCAATCAAACCGAGCACGGAAGGTAAGACATCAGGACGATATGGAATAGCTGGGTGGAGCCAGCCCAAGTGATCGGCCAGCAGAAACCCGGCATAGATCATGCTACTGACTAGAGCAGCAATGGCTCCAAATCGTTGCCTGATCAACATAGATGCCAGCAGAGGTGCTACCAGGAGGTAGAGTCCACCCGCGCTCAATGGACCTTCCAATAGGAGCACAGCTACAGCCATACCATAAGCCAGCAGAATCAGGCCAGTGGCCCGTATTACGGGATCGAGCCGCCGGGCCAGAGCGAGGGTCGCCAACACGGCGTACGCCGCAAAATAGGGAATGTAGCTCGAGAACCACTGGCTCGGATTTCTAATCAAGTTCACGGCCAGCAGGAGGACAATCACGGTCCCGATGCCCACCAGACTGCCAAGCAAGACGTTCAAAACTCGGATTCGCTGTTCCCGCAACCGCGTTTCCCAGGGAAGGAAACCCACCGTTGAAGAAAAGCCCTCCATCGCCCCCGTCCTGACGAGATCCTCTGCCAAGCCTGGAACTGCTACAGGGATGTCCAACATCGCCGGTTCCGCCGGGACCGGCCCGGCGGCAATCGGTTCGGCCAGAATCCTACCCGGGCCCTCAATCTCGTTCTCCAGGAGGCCGACGATGGTGCGCTCTAGTACCTCGACGTCCAGTGGCTTCTGGTCTGCTTGGACATCCGGGATGTCAAACAGACCTTCTAGCTGGGCCTCCAGGCCCATGTTATCTTTCGGCATGATCCATCAACTCCTTGGCCAGGGCGCGGTACTGCTCAGTTCCTCTCGTAGTCGGAGCATAGAGTGTGATCGGCTGACCAAATGCCGGGCTCTCGCGCAGTTTTGTGTCTACCTCGATAATGGTATTAAAGAGAGTACTGTTCAATCCCCGCTGCATCTGATCAAGTATGACCTGGCAGATCTTGTTGCGCCGATCGTACATCGTCACCAACACCCGATAGCTCAACCAGGGGTTCATCTTCTCTCGTACTTGCGTGATCATCTTCATGTAATGGCGTAGCGAATACGCAGCATAGTAGTCACATTGAACAGGGATGATGAGCATATCGGCCGCCGCAAGTCCGTTGAGAGTCAGTGTGCTGAAGGAAGGTGGACAGTCTATCAGGACAAAGTCGTAAAAATCCTTGCCCATAGCATCCAACCCCCTCTTCAAATAGAACTGATACTCCTTCCTCCCGTAGAGAATCTTGTCCAGAACAACCAGCATCCGGTTAGCCGGTACAATGTCGAGGCCCGGTATCAGACTCTCGCGGCTGACGCTCACCAGCGACGTATAACCCAGGAGAGCATCGTCTACCGCGCGACGCAGGTCCTCTGGCTTTAGCCCCAGGGAAATGGTCAGGTGAGCCTGGGGGTCCAAGTCTACGAGTAGGACGCTCTGATTCAGCTCAGCCAGACACGCTCCCAACGAGACACAAGTGGTGGTCTTGGCCACTCCGCCCTTTTGGTTACTGATAGCAATGATCTTGGTCATTATTCGTGCCTTCCACAACTATCGCAGGTATGGCGCCCCGCTCTACTGACGATTCAATGCTCGTGCCCGTCATCCCCATGACCGTTTTTACCACCGTTCTGTCCAGGCGAGACAGTCCCCAACCTCACAAAGGCGCGGGACGTTCCCAACGTACTGAAAAGCTCATCCACAGCAGTTCGTATGATATCCTCAACACCGGTGGCGCGGCGCATCGTGTCCGCGATCTCGCTGGTCAGTCGCTCGCGAGAGGCGCGACGCTGGGTATCCTGGTAGAGACGCGCACTATCCAAAGCCTCGCCCAATCGACCCGCCAGTGTCTCCAGCAGGCTAATCTCCTCAGTTGTCCACTCGCCATCAGCGGCGGATTTGTAGGTATCGAGCACACCGATCACATCATCGCGCACTTTGATGGGCACCGCCAGAGGGAATCTGTCCCCGGCATCGGCCTCGTCTCCCCGGATGGTCGCCCCTCCACGGAGGGCCTGTTCCATCTCCGGACGCCACACGTCTGCAGCTTTGGCGACTCCGTCCTCGTGACTGGCATATCCCAGATCAGGCCGGGTACGGAGTAGCTTGATCCAGTCCTGACGACTCAATTCGCCATAGGCACGGCGCGATGCCTCCAGTGTCTCCTGACTCTCGGTGAATAGGCGCGCATTGTCGAGGGCCACGGCTACCTGATCGGCCATCGTCTGTAGCACAGCAATGGTATCCTGGTCAAATGCGTCCGGCTGGTCGTCCTGGATAGTCAGCGCTCCAAGCACCCGACCTCGGGAGCGAAGGGGCAGAGCGGCCTCGGACCGAGTGTCCGGCAACTCTGGTGCAACCTTGCGCACGACATCCTCCTCCGCTTCCAGCGCGATCCGTGCCTGGGCGTGAGCGATGCTCCAGCCAATCATCCCCTCGCCAACCTTCAACCGGTGACCACGCGCCAACATGGTCCGTCCAGCCTCGCCAGTGCCCGCACGCAGCGTCGCCCATTCGCCAACTTCGTCGACCAGGAACAATCCTACATAGTACAGATCAAAACCTTCACGAATCAATCCAACAACCCGGCGGATTAGTTGATCGGAATCGAGGATCGACGATGCCGCACGCCCCACCTCTGCCGACGCCTGCATGTAAGCCGAACGTCTCTCCAATTCGCTGGTACGTTCAGCCACCCGCTGCTCCAGGCTGCCAACTAGCCCGCGCAACTGTGCCGTCATACTATTAAAGTGCTGCGCCAGCACGCCAATCTCATCCTCTCGATGCACTCTGGCGATGTGGTCCAGGTCACCGGCCGCGATCTGTTCGGATGTTTGCGCCAGATCAGCCAATGGAGTAGCAATGTTGCGGGCAATGAACAGGGACGCCAGAACAGCAATGAACAGAGCAATCAGCGCCACGCCAGCGTTAATGCCCAACATCGTGTATGTTGAACTAAAGGCTTCATTTTGCTCCTGTTCTGCCACCAGCACCACCAGCAGATCTGGGATCCAATGATAGACTCCGACGATCGGCACATCCCGGTAATTCTCATATATGCCAGACCCGTTTTCCCGTTCCTCTACCATCACCCCGTAGGTTCCTTCTTCAGGCACATAGGGCAACCGTCCAGCACGCAATCCAGTCAGGACGTTGCGCTCGGCGCTGATCAGATAGGTCTCACCAGTATACCCCAGTCCGGTGCGTTCAAGCATAATGTCATTCAGTGTCGCCAGGCGGGCGCGGCCAGCCAGTACCCCCACGACATTGCCACCGTCATCGACAATCGGACGCGCAGAGTCCAACCACCATTGAGCCCACTCCCAGGTCAGGTGCGCCTGTTCACCTTCCAGTCCCCGCTGGAAGAAGGTAAAACCGCGGTAGCTCCGGCCCTCCTGCGTGAGATCGGTCGAAACGACCACATGCCCTCGCTGGTTCATCAAGAACACGCTGTCAAAGCGCTGAGTCCGCTCAAGAGTCTGGACAAGGTGTCTCTGGAACTCGTCATGGGCTTCCTGCTGAAGCCGAGTATTGGACGACTCGCCCAACAGGTCGACCAAAAGCTCTTTGGCATCCTCCTCGACCAACACGGCGGCCAGGTCGGTCTCCAGAGTTGCTAGCCAGGTCTCGATCGCAGCCTCCTTGAGTGTGACCACCGACTCGAGCTGGTCGATCGAGCGCTGCCGCCCGGTCTGGAAGCCAGCTATGACCTGCCCTGGGAGAATGGTGGCAGCAGGCACAAAGAGCACGCCCAAGAATGCAATCAGCAATCGACTGCGAATTGTACGAACACGCAGGGTTCGGAGCCTCAGCCAGAGTGCCGCCAGTGCCAGCAGGATAACCAGACCCAGTGCCAAGCCCCACCCACCGCCCAGCAGCCGCCCGAGTCCAGCTCGAGTGCGTGCCAGCGCGTAGATGATGATACCGACGATTGAGAGAAATACCCCAACGAGAATCACCTGCCGAACGAATCCGATATTTCGGTTCTTCCTGGGATCTTCCCGAGTCTCCTGCCTGGCTCGCCCGCCCCTCCTATCCGGAGGAGGATTCGACGTGATATGCTCTCTTCCTTCAGGCATCGCTACCTCCATCCGAGGACCATTCCCGACCAAGGCCTCGACCCACCAACTCGACTTCTTCCCCAGAGTCGCCGTCAGATCGATTCACAGGCCGGTGCACCAATCGAACCACTACTTCTGGCAAGGCCAACTCTTGACGTATCTCCTGTGCCGCCGTCATCAGCACAGTCTCTAGATCGAACGTCTCTCGCATACGGGCGGTGACCCGACTAACCAATCGTTCGCGTTCTGCCCGATACCTGGTTTCTTCGAGCAAACGCATACTCTCCAGGGCAATCGCCGCCTGCCCGGCCAGCGTCTCATACCCACGCACAAATCCCTCTGGGAAGGCGGATGGTTCATTTCGCCCTGCGAATATCATCCCGATGCAGTGTTCCCCCACGCCGATCGGCACCATGATAAAGGAGCGCAGACCTAAGGTTTCCGTGACAAGCGCACGCTTCATATCGCTTGTTCTGGGATCACCGAGGACATCCTCCACAATAACCGGCTCATGCGGATCCAAAAGGTGTGCCAATGGATAATCTGCCAGTGCAAGACGCGTGCCGTATGACTGGACCGGTTGGCCATCCACCGTCCACCCTTCACGCATCTCAATCTGAGCTGGTGCTCCCTTCTCGTCGTACTCAATGAGCAGCATGCGCGCAGCATCTACATCACTGGTGGCGGCGAAATTCATCAGAGCCTTCCCCACGTCCTCCACCGAGGCAGACGCACCAATGGCCTGACTGGCACGATACAGGGCTTCCGTCTCCCTCAATGCGCTCTGCGCCTCCTGAAAGAGCCTAGCATTCTCCAGGGCCTGGCTAGCCTGTTCAGCCACGGCCTGCGCAACAGCCGTGATGTCAGGAGTAAGTGGCTGATCCCCGAGAACCACATTCAGCCGGCCGATGACCTCATTACGCACCCGGAGCGGCACCGTCAACTGAGGATCAACCCCGGCACTATTGCCAGCGTCGCGAGGCGTAACATCCAGTCCATCGTACGTGTACCCCCACTGGGGTCGTTCCAACGCCAGGCGTCGCCAGCCCTCCCGTCCATAGCGGCCTAGCAAAGCATCCAGCTCTCGGAGTCGTTCATCCGTCTGCTCCAGCAGGCGAGCGTTATCGATAGCAAGCGCTACCTGATCGGCCATCGTCTGCAACACCGCTACGTCCTCTTGCGTGAAGGCCGCTGCCTCTCTGGACTGCACATCCAGCACGCCCATGAGCTGACCCCGGACCTTGAGCGGCAGCGCCATTTCCGAGCGGGTCGCCGGCAGGTCAGGATTGTCGAAGAAAACCGCATCCTCGCCTACATCAAGAGCCACTCGATGTTCCCCAGTAGCGGCCACGTGGCCGACGATGCCAATACCCACTTGTAGCGTGTGCCTCCGTGCCAGCATCTGCTGTCCACCCTCTGACGAGGCCGCCCTCAACACGGCACACTCCCCAACCTCGTCCATCAAAAAGATCCCAGCGTGATAAAAGCCGAACCTCTCGGAGATAAGACGGACGGTGGTATCCAAAAGCTGGCCGACATCTCGGATACCGGCGGCATTACGAGCGACCTGCGCCGAGGCCTCCAAATAGACAGATCGCCGCTCCAGAGCATACGTGCGTTCGGCCACACGCTCCTCCAGGCCCATCAACAGCTCGCGTAACTGTCCGGTCATTGAGGCAAAAGCCTGCGTCAAAACACCGATCTCGTCCTTGCCTGGCTGTGGAAGTGGGGCATCCCAATGCCCCGCCCCGATCTGGCGCGCGGCCATCGCCAGTCTTTTGACCGGATCTGTCAACCGGTTGGTCAACAGAATGCCAATGACTCCCACAACGACGAGGATGCCTGCACCGACGGGCAAGATGCGTCTCAGTATGAGAGAAGCGGTCGAGGTCTCCATCTCCTCTTCCAAACCACCGACAGCCTGAAGCACCGTCTCCGCATCCATCACGTTGGCCATACTCCAGCCTACGCTCTCCAGTGGGGCATAGGCAACAAACAGCTCCCGCCCTCCAACCTCCAAGGTTTCAAAGCCGGTCGCACCAGCCATCATCTTGTCAAGAACAGGGGCAAACGGGGTTGTAGCTTTGCCTAAATCTGTACCCACCTCATCCGGCTCAGGAAGACGCCCCAGGATGTCCTGATAACCCTGCTCGGGAAGAGCTACGGCGTGTTGTGTATCGTCGACGAGGAAAGAGTACCCGCTTCCCAGCAGCCGCACCGCTTCCACATTGGCGCTGATGTCCTCCAGCGTGACATCCACCCCAACCACACCCACAAACCCGTCGCCTTCGGCGTAGACGGGAGCAGCCGCCGTAACCATAAGACCCTTACCGGTCGCGTCCACATACACAGGCGACCACACCACCCCCTGCCCTGGGTTGTTCCCTGGACTGGCATCCAGGTACCAGGGCCGCTGGGTGACTTGAAAGTCCGGCGGAACAAGAGTACCCAAGCTGATGTTGGGATAGTATTGGGTCGTGTCTTGCTCTGTTCCGAGGTAGATGGCCACAGTATTCGGATCGCTCTCATAGATCGAGGCAAAGACAAAGTCCAGGTACGCACCCAGTTCCAGGACTCTTGCGACCTGGTCATCCATCTCCACGGTATTGGGCACAAAGGCACTGCTAACGTCGGCCTCATCGTTCAAGTACTGGCCCTCCGGTCCCATGAACATGTGATCAGCAGCCCGCCAATACGCCTCCCCCTGGAAAGCACTCGGTCTCTCAAAGACATCTGCCGCGTATTGAGCCACGCTCGCTGCGTCCCGTTGCACTTGTCTCAGCGTGAGATCGCTTGCCTGAGCACCACCAACAGTCACCTGACGCAGATACTCTTCCGTCTGAGACTGTAGCGCCTCCACACTGATCCGCTGGGCGTTGCGCCCCATACGCCAGACCGAGTTGACGCCCAAAGAGCCTATGATGAGTACCGACGCTGTTGTCAAACCTAGCAGTAACGCTAGCAATCGCGTTCGGATACTCTGTCTAGCAGGCAGTTGATGCCAGCGAGTACTTGACGACATCCTTACCCCTCCCCTTCCCACGAGGGCTCCAGTCCAAGGGAATCAGCCCTGGCCTCGATCGGACCCGTTATCTCGACGGCCGTCAACTGCGCGCCGAGAACACGGCCTAGCTCCCGCACGGTGGTCTTGAGAATGGTGTCAGGATCCAGCGATGCCCGCACCCGGCTGGCGATCTCACTCACTAGCCGCTCCTGAGTGGCGCGGCGCTGAATCTGTTCGAAAAGCCGCAGGTTATCGATCGTCAGCGAGACCTGCTCGGCAATGGTCTCTGCCATCGAGATATCGTCGCCCGTCCATTGCCGTTGGTGATCTGTCTCGTGCAGCGCTATTGTGCCGATGATCTGTTCCCGTAGCTTCAGGGGTACCACCAGGGCTGCCCCATCTACATCGTCGGCCAGTCCTGACGTCGTGGCAACCGTCTCCCCCCGTATCGCCGCCTTCTGACGCGCCTCGGACAAGAAGTGATCCTCTCGCGACTCTATACCTGGTTGCGAATAATCAGCCTGAGAGATTGACCGCGCGGCCAACAGCTCCTTCCAGGTTGGGCCAACGGAATGGATATCCAGGACTTGGACCTCACGCAAAGCGGCTTCCGTCTCACTAAAGAGCCGAGCGTTGTCAATCGCTACTGCCACTTGGTCAGCCATCATCTGCAGCACCGCCAAGTCCGTGCCTTCGAAAGTAGTCCTTTTGCCACTCTGGATACTCAACGCTCCCAGGATATTCCCCCGGGACCGCAGCGGGAGGGCGATTTCTGAACGCGCCCCAGGCGCGGCCAGAGCAAGGGGGCTGTCCGTGTCCCTCCCCATGCTGAGTATCATATGCGCTTTCTCGTGGACGATACACCAGCCAACAGCCGATCCCTCGCTCAATTCCATCCTCTGATCCGCCTCGGAAGATGGCCGGCCCACCCTACCGGCAGCCGCCTTCAACTCGGCGTATTGCTGTGTCTCATCAAGCAGGAACAAACTCACGTGATCGACACCCATCGGGCCAAGCCCTCCACAGATCTGATGCACCGCGTCGATCATCAGTTTGTCTAAATCCACCATGGAGGAAACCGCGTGAGTGATCTCCGCTGTGGCCTGCAATTGAGATGCCCGTCGCCCTAATCGCTCCCTCGATTCTTTCAGCTCGTCTGACTGCGCCTGTAGTTGCCGATTGGCCAAACTCGAAATCGCCAATGACTCCTGCCAGCCATGGTGGAATGACCGTAATGCCGACATCGCGGCCATCGCCACAACCAGGAACGATCCAGCCTGGTACAGCAGACTGGCGGAATCGGTCAATCCCTCGCCGATCTGAGGATTTACCCATCCCCGGTTGATAGCGAGAACAAAGAGTCCGCAGGTCAGGATACTCATAGTCCCAGACGCAACCCCGGCTCCGAAACCAAACAAGCAAAAGGCCAGGACGGGTAGCAGCAACAACCACATACGACCGCCGCCAGACAACCCGCCAAGTGCGAACAGAGCGACACCCAGACCGTAGGTAACCACTAACAGGACAAATGCCTTGTACCGATCGTCCAAACCGCGCCAGACCCAGGCGACCAGCAGAAGAAACCACGCAGCCACGAAAGGCGCTAAAGCGATCAGCTTTCCCGTGTTCGAGTTATTCGACAGCAACGCATAAAGCAACGCGATACCGGCGATGCCAACGATCACAGCGCCCGCCAGCAACTGCTTCAAGATGACGGTCCGATGCTGCTCGACTGTGCTTTTCCAATCAGATATGGATTGATTGCTCATCTGTTATCCCTCGGCCATACAATCGCTGTCCACACTCCCCGCCGGTCAATTCTCGATCAACTCGATCGATACGTGGGGCACGTTCATCGCATGCGCCAGCTCCTCCGCTGTTGTCTGGAGTGCCTGCTCGATATCCATAGTACGACGGATACGATCAATCACCTGACGGGTCAAACGCTCTTGCGCAGCTCGTTGCTGCGCCTGTTCCCACAACTGGGCCCGCTCCAGTGCGACGGCACCCTGGTCGCTCAGAGCCTCATACAGGCGCATAGCCACGTCTGAGAAAGGACCAGGAGTGGTCCGGAGTACGACAACTTGTCCAACCACAGTATCCCTGAGGCGTAATGGGATGTTTGCCAGCGCTCTCACGCCCGTCGCGACAAAGACCCGGCGCGCGCTCTCGGGCAGATTCTCATCTTGGTCCACATCCGCCACGGTCAACAGTGTACTGATCATCTCGAAAGGAAAGGGGCTCTCCTCAATGGGCAAACGTGTACCAGGTTGGAACCTGATCTCCCGGTCTTGGCGCCACACACCACGATACAAAAGAGCCCGCGGTTCACCGGAGGGCGAGAATTCAAACTCCACCACGGTACATCCATCCGCCCCCGTCTCGGCCACAGAGGCAATGATGCAGTTTGCGACTTCGTTGATCGTCGTCGCCTGGGCTAGGCTGCGACTGAGACGATAGATGGGACTGCTCACCTCCAACAGCCGCGCCTCCTCCGAGACCTGCCGGGCGTTTTCGATAGCGATTGCGACCTGGTTGGCCATACTCTGTAGCGCCCGCACATCGTCATCATCAAAGGCCGCTTCCTCCGTGGATTGGACATTCAACACACCCAGAAGCCGATCGCCCAACAACATCGGTAATGTCATCTCAGACCGCGTATGGGGTAGGAGAGGGTTAGCAAAGCGGACAGCGTCTTCCTCGGCATACAGCGCCACCCGCGGCTGGCGATGAAAAGCCGTCCAGCCGACCATACTGGTCTCGCCCACAGCCAGCCGGTGTCCCTCCGACTTCATCTGTGCCCCCGCCTCTCCTGTTGCCTCCCGCAGGACGGCCCATTTCCCGGATTCGTCCAGCAAAAAGATGCCGGCGTGATAGAAACCGAAGCGGTCCCGAATTAGATTCACGGCCTTGCGAAACAGCTCCTCTACATTAAAGATCGAGATGATCGCCTGTGCCACCTCGGCGCTGGTCTCCAGGTGTATGGCCCGGCGCTGAATGGCAAAGTTGGCGTCCTGAAGCGACTTTGTTCGTTCATCCACTTCCTGAACGAGAAGGGCACCCCTCAATGCACTGCTGAGGTATCCCCTCAACGTCTCGTAAACATATCCATCCTGGGGACCTACCTCGAAGAGCGCAAATCCGAGCTGATCTTCCATAAGGTAGAGCGGTTCGACCACCATCGTATAGTGCTCTCCAGACCCGTCCTTGGGCAATAGTCCGCTTGGCACCAGTTGGCGGGAGAAAAAGACCCGCGCGTCGGCCTCTAGTCCAACGTGTCCATATTCATCATAAGCCAAGATCAACTCTGACGTCTCAGTAGGTGCTCCGTGTCCCTTGTACAGGGATAGATAGCAGCGTGGGATGCCCACTCGTGGCAGATCTCGAATCACGACGTCCATCAGCTCTCCCATATCAAAAGCCGTGATCAGCGCTTGCCCAATCTCGCGAATCGTCTGAGCCTGTTGCTCCCGTAGGGATCCCAGGTGTGCTTGTGCTCGCTCCGCCATCTCTCCGATCAACACCCTTGCCTGCTGCCACAGATCCTCGGCACGAATCAAGTCCTCGCTCTCAAGCAGGTAGGGCAGCACGTACTGACGCAGCGCGGATATCACTCCCTGCCATGCGCCCACGTCATCCCCCGCACTCATCACCTGCCGCATTACAATGTCCAATGCGGACAGAAAGACGCCCTCCGACTCACCGTTCAGTTCAGCCTGGAAGGAATCCAGCAGTTGCTCTGCCCATCCAACGATGACGCCGGTGGATGGCCCCGTCACCGTGTGCACCATCTTGAACAGGACATCCTCCCGCTGTGATGCAAGGGCCGTATCGAGGGATTCGTTCACCTTGTTGACATGTCCCACAGCCGCCTGCGCCACCGCCTGAGACAGACAACCACACGACTGGCGGACCACCAATCTGGTAGGCACGATCACCTGTTCCGGTACCACCCCTCCAGCCAGCATCGTGAACAACGTTTCGACCGCCCGTTGCCCCAATTCGTGCGCCGGCTGCCTTACAGTAGTCAACGATGGAACAGCAGTCCTGGATGCGATGACATCACCGAAGCCTGCCACAACCACATCATACGGCACGCGGATTCCCCGCCGCTGCAATTCCCCCAAAGCACCAAGAGCCATATTGTCGTTGGCCGCCACCACAGCATCAAAGTCCACTTGGAACTCGTCCACCAGAAGGCGAATGGCCTCGATCCCCGAGGACAGTGAAAAGTCTCCGGGTACGGCCAGGGCCGAATCGGGTCGCAGACCGTACTCTGTTAGCACATCGGTGTAGGCCAGGTATCTCTGCTCTGCATCCTCGTTTCCCTCTGGCCCTCGGATAAAGGCCACGCGGCGATAGCCGTGAACCTGGGTCAGGTGGGCAATCACACTCCGCGTTCCACCATAGTTGTCTACCACCACACTAGGAATAGCCTCTTGGGTGAGCCCAACACTGACGATTGGCAGAGGATGGTAGCGCCCGCAAAAGGCCTTGAACTCTTCTGGGGACACATAGCTCGCTAGCGAACCGGTGACCACCAAGCCGTCGACGTTATCTGCCGTTGCCAGGTCGTAGGCCGCGTTCCGCTGGCTCTCGAATCCGTTAATAGACGAGAACCGCAATGAGCCCCCTACAAAGCAGATCAGATTCGCATCCTGACGCTGGCACCCCTCAGCGACCCCGTTCCATATCGCGGACTCGTATCCCCCCGTATCCCCGATGTCTGTGGTCAGCAAACCAACTGTCGGACGGGATTCACCCTCTCGGGATTGCTTATTCTCCATAGTGTTTATCACTCACTCTTCGCCCTCTGGCTTATAGGCAGAGAGAAGGTAAAGGTTGAACCCTGTCCCACCTCACTCTCCACCCAGATGCTCCCCCCATGCATCTCCACGAATTCCCTGCTCAGGGCCAGTCCCAGGCCAGCGCCGTTCGGTCGCCGACCCTGTTCCAGGTTTCCCTGCTCGAACCGCTGAAAGATCCTGTCAAAGTCATCGGAGGGAATACCCCAGCCGGTGTCACTCACGCTAACCAACACCTGTTCATCGGCCATCTGCGTCCGTACGGTAATGGTTCCCTGCTGTGTGAATTTGGCTGCATTGGTCAGAAGCCGCAACAGCACCTGCCGGATGCGCGTGGCATCCGCTTCCACGGTGGGCAAGTCAGGCGGAATCTCTTGCCGCAGCTCGACCTCTTTATCGCGCACCAGCGCGCTTGCGGTTGCCATCACACTGCTAATCAGATCAGCCAGGTTCACATCCCTGAACTCTAGTTCCATCATCCCAGCTTCAATGTGGGAGATGTCCAGCAGATCGTTGATCAAGCCCAGTAGATGCTGTCCATTATGATAGATGATGTCCGCATCCGCCTGCTGCTGTTCGTTCAGAGGTCCACCGATCCCCTTGAGCATCAAACGGGAAAAGCCGATGATGTTGGTGAGAGGAGTGCGCAACTCGTGGGACATGTTTACCAAAAACCGCCGTTTCGACTGATCCAGCTCCCGCAGCCGCTTGGCCGCCTCCCGCTCAGTAATATAGGTGCGGGCATTCTCCAGCGCAATGGCGATCTGATTAGCGACGTTCTGCAAGACCGATACATCATCCGTCCCAAAGTCCTCTTCCTCGGCACTCAGTATGTCGAGCACCCCAATGATCTGATTGCCCATCTTGAGCGGCAGCGCTGCCTCTACACGCACATAGGGGGAGAGAAAGGTCTCCTCTGCTCCCTCTGAGCCACACCTAACGAGACATGGCTCTCCCCTCATCGCGGCCTGACCCACTGCCCCTTCACCCTCAAGAGACGCCGGCTTGCTCTTGGCTGCCCTCACCTCTTCACTACCGCCGGTTGCCTCCTTGAGTATCGCCCATTTGCCGCTTTCATCCACTAAGTAGATGCCGACATAATAGCAGGAGAAAAAGCTATCGTACACCAGTTGCACGACTTCTCGCAAAAGATGGTCTGGCTCCAAGATGGACGTGATCGCCTGGCTGACCTCAACGGTAGTACCCAGTTGGATGGCCCGGCGCTGGATCTGATAATTGGCTTTTTGCAGCAGGGCTGTGCGTTGAGCGACCTTCTCCTCCAGATCGTCGTACAGGGCCTTTAGTTCCGCTGCCATACGATTGAACACGTATGCAAGTATGCCGATCTCGTCCCGCGATTTGACGGGAACACGCTGGGCCATATCCCCTTCAGCAATACGAAGCGCTGACTCGGTCAACTGCACAATTGGACGTGTGATCTGGCGGGTGACGACCGCAGCGATAACGGCCGTAACCAGTGCCACCCCCAGCGTGGCACCGACGACGGCAGCGATCACATTGTCCATAGGAGCAAAGGCTTCTTGCTGAACCTGCTCCGCCACTAGCACCAACCCCAAGTCTGGCATCCAGCGATAGACCCCAATGACCGGGACACCGGCATAGTTGGTATTCAGACCTTCCATATGCTCTCCAGACAGGGCAGACTCAATACCTGGGCTAGTCAGCTTCTGTCCATTGGACAGTGCTCGCCCATCAGTGTGCACCAGATACACTTCCCCTATCGTTTCCAGTTCAGCGGATGTATGGATGATTGAGACCAACTCGCACGGGTTGAACCAGCCCACCAGTGTTCCAAGAACCCCCTCATCAAATGGTGAAGCGACGATGGGCTGACTGGCCACCAGGCCCCCAGCGTTCTGCTCAAACGATGTTGACCGCAAACAGGCCAACTGCTCAGGGGTGTAGCTAGGAGCTTGCTCTGGGGACAAGTCCTCAACGCCAATAGAGAGCAACACCTGATCGGTGTCATCAAGCACGGCCAACCGAGAGAAAACCAAATCGTGTGCCAAGAGTGCTCGCAACTGGGCGGCAAGTGAATCGCGGACGGTGTCTTCACCGGACGTCTTGTGGATCAAAGCCTGCGCACTCTCCTGTACACTCGGCAAACCCGCCATCAGTCTCAAATCTCCGGCCCCCTCGCCAACCCATTGGCGGATTTGAAGCTCCAATAGGGCAGAGACGGACGACAGTTTTGCGGTGACCTCACGCTGAATATCGTCCCGCTCACGTTGAGTTGCATACCACGTGATAGCGCTCAACGGCACGATGGCGAGCACCAGAAAGGCTGTCAGCAGCGTTCTGCCCAAGCCTCCCCGCATGCCAGTCGTTGGGATCCGTGGCCGCTCCTTCGAGTCTGGCTGCGGTGCCGGCATTTGAAGTTCATCCCCCGAGCGTACGACTGCGGTGCTCATCGATCACTCCAGGTCCCAGATCTCCTCTCCCTGCAAGATACTCCGAATCTGATTGGGAAAACGATCCGGGTCGATGGGCTTGCCGATAAACCCATTAAAGCCCGCCTCGCGGGCACGCTCCATATTGCTTTTGGATACGTCGGCGGTCACGGCGACGATGAGGGCATCCATAAAACGCGGATGAGCACGCAACCTCTCGTGGACATGGTATCCATCCTCCTCAGGAAGGAAAATATCCATCAGAATCAAGTCAATCTGTGGCAGTGACTCTGCAAACTCTAGAACCTGCCAGCCAGAGGCTTTCCACTCGCATTTTTTCACCCCGAGAAATGCCAGCAGGCGCGTGATCAACACAAAATTCTGAACGTTATCCTCTACCACGAGAATCGTAGCATCCTTCGGTTGTATTCCCATAATGGCCTCTAGAAGCGGTTCTTGTTCAATGCGGCCCTTACCTGGTCAGGCAGTTGGTCCACATCAATTGGCTTCTGGATATAGTCGTCGCACCCTGCCTCCAGGGTGCGCTCCCGATCCCCGTGCATCACGTTGGCCGTGACCGCCAGGATTGGTATCTCTTGCAGGCCAGGCGTGCTGCGAAAGCGCTTAGCCAGATCATAGCCGTCAATCTCGGGCAAGTTGATGTCCAACAGGATCAGGTCCAGATCCTGATGCATCCTAGCAGCCATCTCCAATCCGGCCAGGCCATCAGTCGCCTCCATCACGGCAAAACCCTCTGCTTCCAGGACACGCTTGACTAGCATACGGTTCCCGGGCTCATCTTCAATGTAAAGGATGCGAATATCATTCATCAGATGCGTCCCCCTGTCGGTACTGGTGTAACATGGCAAGGTCATGACACAGAAAGGTGTCGCTTTTCATTATAACAAATTCAGTTCGTCGTGACATTGCCTCTCCGTTACAGATTGGTTACAGTTTGAACGCCCGAAAAGTGCGGGGGAGGGAGGCGTTTTCTGACCTTGCTTCACAACTCACTGGAACTGATGTATAATCCGCCGTGACCCAATCACGATTATGGCAAGGAGCAACAAGCCTGATGAGCGAGCGACTTCGCATTCTGATAGCCAAACCTGGCCTCGACGGCCACGACCGGGGAGCCAAGATCATCGCCCGGGCACTGCGCGACGCTGGGATGGAAGTGATCTATGCTGGGCTGCGACAGACACCAGAGATGATCGTGGAAGCAGCCCTGCAGGAGGATGTTGATGGCGTAGGTCTTAGCATCCTATCAGGTGCCCATATGACACTCGTGCCTCGGGTGCTGGATGGACTACGGGAAGCCGGGTTGGACCAGGTCAAGGTCTTTGTCGGCGGCATCATTCCGGACGCGGACGTCTCGACACTGAAAGATATGGGAGTGGCCGGCATTTTTGGACCAGGCACCAGCACCCAGACAGTGTCAGAGTTCATCCACCAGCAATTGACCGAGGGCTGAAGTGGAAGCAGCTTCGGCTCTAGCAACCAAGGCTCTCGATGGAAATCGGTACGCGCTGGCCCGACTCATCTCGCTGGTTGAAGACGATAGCGGTGACGCCCGCGCTGCTTTGAGAGCCATCTATCCCCATACCGGCCACGCTCACATTATCGGCGTGACCGGTGCGCCCGGCACCGGCAAATCCACACTGGTCAACGAATTGGCCAAGGCGCTGCGCGCTCAGACCACCACGGTGGGCATCGTGGCGGTTGACCCAAGCAGCCCCTTCACAGGGGGGGCGATGCTAGGAGATCGAGTACGGATGCGCGATCTGGCTGGGGATCCCGGCATCTTTATCCGCAGTATGGCCACGCGAGGCAGTCTGGGAGGGCTCGCGCGGGCCACAAGCGACGTAGTCAAATTGCTCGATGCAGTCGGGTTCGCCGTCATACTGGTCGAGACGGTGGGAGCCGGCCAGGCAGAGGTGGATATCGCGCGCACCGCCCATACGACCATCGTCATCGAAGCGCCGGGGATGGGGGATGAGGTGCAGGCCCTAAAGGCTGGCCTTATGGAGATCGCCGACGTTCTGGTGGTCAACAAGGCGGACCGGCCTGGTGCGGCCCGGACCGCTCGGGCGCTGGAACTCGTAATCAATCTCAATACGACCCGCAGCCAGACCGGAGACAATGCCTGGCAGCCGCCCATCGTGCAGACCATTGCCCTGGACGGCACCGGCGTGGCGGAGGTGTTGGAAGCGACGGCGGCACACCGGAAGCACCTGATCACCACCGGAATGTGGGCCCGTCGTGAGCAAGTCCGGGTTGAGACAGAACTCTACAATATCCTCCAACAGGAACTGCTCGGTCGGGTCATAGCCCAGGCAGGGGAAGAGCAGATGCAGGATTGGGTGGCACGTATTGTGGCCCGAGAGGTGGACGTCTACACAGCCGTGGGAACCATCATAGGGAAGTAGCCCGTCGTTTCCTCTGATCGTCGAACGACGCCTATCATTTGGAGAGACATGATCGCAGGAAAAAAAGTCAGACTCCGCCCCATCGAACGGGACGACCTGCCGCGCTATGTCGAGTGGTTCGGTGACCCAAAAGTACGCCGCCACTTGCTGGTTTGGCTACCGTTCTCTTTGGCCCAGGAGGAACGCTGGTTCGAGAATCTGCAGGGACGGCTGGAGCGACAGGAGGACGTGTTGCTGGCCATCGATACCATCGAAGGCGTGCATATCGGCAACGTTGGCCTCCACGCCATCGACTGGAAGAACCGCAACGCTGAACTGGGCATCATCATCGGCGAAAAGTCCACCTGGGGCCAGGGATATGGCGCCGATGCTGTCCGCACGATGTTGAATTTGGCGTTCCGTGAGATGAACCTGCACCGTGTCTTTCTGAGAGTGGATGCGGATAACGCACGGGGTATCCGTTGCTACGAAAAAGCGGGATTCCAGCAGGAGGGAACCCTGCGAGAGGTGGGATTCAGAGAGAGCAGGTACTTTGATCAGTATATGATGAGTATCCTGGAGTCGGAATTTGAGGTCCATGGTTGATGACTGTATGACTGCTCACGGTGTGATCAAACTGTTCGGTGGCACTGGTTGTCCTGACCTGGCCAAGGGAATAAGCCAACATCTAGACGTGCCATTGTCAGGGTGCACAATCGCCCAGTTCCCTAACGAGAACATCTTTGTGCAGTTGCACGAGAGTGTGCGTGGTCAGGATGTGTTTCTTATCCAGACGACTTCGTCTCCCGTCAACTACAATGTTATGGAGATGCTGATCTTTCTGGATACGTTAAAACGGGCATCACCGGATCGCATTACGGTCGTCATACCCTACTTGGCCTATGCGCGCTCTGACAAAAAAGATCAGCCCCGCGTGCCCATCAGCGCGCGTCTGGTGGCCGACCTGATCGGCGTCGCTGGCGCCGACCGGTATATCACCCTGGACTTGCACGCTGGCCAGATCCAGGGTTTCTTTAGCATTCCCGGCGACGTGATGACCGCTTTTCCAATTGTGTATGACTATTTCCGCAACAAGGACCTGAATGGGGCGGTAGTCGTCGCCGCTGACCTGGGTTTTGCCAAAAAGGCGCGCAATCTGGCATCCGAACTGGGGAGGCCCTTGGCATTGGTGGAGAAACGGCGGGTGGCGGAAAACACAGAAGCTCTCACCCTGGTGGGTGATGTAGAGGGGCACGACGTCATCATCGTCGATGATGAAGTGGACACCGGCAGTTCGATAGCCAATGCCGTCCATGTGGTAAAAGACCATGGCGCTCGGGACGTCTACCTCTGCTTCGTCCACGCCGTATTCTCGCCATCAGCAACAGAACGATTGGGGGAGCTCCCGATCAAGGAGATCGTGACCACAGACTCTATTCCCATCCCCCCCGAAAAACAACTGCCCAACCTCACTGTTCTCTCCGTCGCCAGTCTCCTGGGCGAGGTGATCAGGCGCGTTCACGAGGGATGTAGCGTGGGCGATATCTTTAAGAGTTACCATCTCTACAAATAGCGCCCGTGCAGAAAAGATCAGGTCAGACCTCATCACCGTCCCGCTTTGTCAAATAGTGAATGCCCGTATCGACCTCGACGTATCCCACCTTGTGAAACAGCGCCAGCGACTCGGGGTTGTCACTCTCCACCAGAGCGGCGATGACACGTATGCCCTGGTCACGGAGCAGATTCTCGGCCTCCGCGATCAACCGCGTGGCAAAACCTCTTCTTCGTTGAGCCGGATCCACCGCCAACCGGTTGATCCAGCCCTTGCGGCTGTCGTGCGTGGCGACGACGGCGGCTGCTAATCGGCCACCCACTTCCAGCCCCAGGATGGTCTGAACGCCACTGCCGAGTTGCCGGGTCAGGGCGGAGCGACTATCCCGCCCCCGGGGTTTGAGCGAGTGCAACCCAGCCCGCTCCCATAGGGCCATCAGTTCATCATAGTCATCCGGTGCCAACCGCCGAATACGCACATTCTCTCTCTGCATAGCGTCACCTCCATCCCGTCGTTCGACACGGGCTATGTTTCCCAGTTGTACCTTGTATAGTATAATCCACAGCGTCCCTTAGGAAAAACACAATGTCTACCCTGAATATCGCGATGCTGAGTGTGCACACGTGTCCCCTGGCCACCTTGGGTGGCAAGGAGACGGGCGGCATGAATGTCTACGTACGGGATCTATCCCGCGAACTGGTTCGTCGGGGCCACGTCGTCGACGTCTACACCCGCTCGCAGGATTCGATTGTTCCACGTGTTGTTGGCTGGAACAACAACCAGGATCCAGAAACGGCGACGCTCAGCACCGACGCATCCCACAGCGAGGGATTGGGCCGTGGAGGGCGAGTGATCCACATCCCAGCCGGTCCCGAGCAGCCGTACGACAAGAACCTGGTATACGATCATTTGCCCGAGTTCATCGCAGAGGTGATTAGGCAGGCGGACGCCGATGGTATCCGCTACGACGTACTGCACAGTCACTACTGGCTCTCCGGTGTGGTGGCACGGGAGCTGCGCCAGCATTGGTCCATCCCCATCGCCCACATGTTCCACACCCTGGGCAAGATGAAGGATGCCGTGGCTCAGCGCCCCGAACAGCAGGAGACTGCCCGCCGCATCGAGGTTGAGACCGAGATCGTCCACTTTGCCGACGCGCTGATCGCCGCAACGCCCGTCGAGGAGGAACAGTTGGTGCGGCTCTACGCCGCCGACCCAGCCCGCATCCACGTCATATCGCCAGGGGTGGATATCGAGCGATTCTACCCTATTCCCACAGCATACGCCAAGGAGCAGATCGAGCTATGTCCCAATCGTCGTGTGATCCTCTTTGTCGGTCGCATCGAGCCGCTGAAGGGAATCGACAGCCTGCTGCGGGCCATCGCCCTGGTGGTGAATCAGCGGCCAGATCTGCGCGACGGGCTGTGCGTACCAATCGTCGGCGGCGATCCGGATCGCATCCGCCGGGACGACGAGATGGCGCGTCTGCAGGAGCTCCGGGAGGAACTCGGCATAGACGACGTCGTCACGTTTCTGGGCGCCCAGGACCAGGATCGGCTGCAATACTACTACTCGGCGGCAGAGATGGTGGTGATGCCCTCCGACTATGAGAGCTTTGGTATGGTGGCGTTGGAGGCGATGGCGTGTGGCACGCCGGTGATCGCCTCCGACGTAGGCGGACTGGCGCTTCTCGTCAAGGACAGTCGCACCGGCTATCGCGTGCCCGCCCGGGATCACAGGACGCTGGCGGACCGAATCACCCGCTTGCTGACCAATGAGGGCTTGCGCCGTCGCATTGGCCAGCGCGCCGCCTGCTGGGCTGAAGCCTATGCCTGGCCCCGCATCGCCAACCAGATTGAGGCTCTGTATGGGGCGATGATTCACGGAGACGGGACACTGCCCGGCGTAGCTGGGTAGCGCGGCACAAAGTCGACGCTGCAATCGTCGGTGTCATAGATGGGCGGACGTCGCTCCAACGACCAGCCATAATCCAGCCCTCCCACGTACGGAGCGACGCCCGGATAGCTGGCTGTGCCATAAACGACGACATCCAGATCCGTTCCATCGACATCCCGGAGGATGATCACGTCTCCCGCATCCCCCAGCGCAAAGCCAAACCCGCTCCAGTTACCATCCGGGATCATGTCGGGCACCACCGGGTCGTCGCGATTGGGGTCGATCCGAAACTCGAAATGCGGTTGGCCGAAACCCGAAACGGGCTGAAAATCCTCGCCCTGTTGGGCGATGACGATCACGCCACCGGCCGGCAACACGGTTCCCTCGGGAAAATGATACATCCCCGCCCCATACTCATTGGGCACAGCAGCGTCACCCAGGTGGTAGCCCGAGATGTCAGCCGGCTGGCAGGTAGGATTGTAGATCTCGACCCACTCCCGGTTTCCGCTGCTCTGGTCCTGAGGCCGGGCCATAACCTCGCTGATCACCACATAGTCCACCGGTGGGGCCGCCGGTGTATGGCTGCCCATCACCACGGGAAAAAACGTGGGCCGTGCCAGCCACCAGTCGGTCTCGAATACCCGCGTCAGGTAGTCGTAGACCTCGTCCGACCTGACCTGCAGTGCCAACTCACGGTTGATCTTGTTGGAAGCCTCGCTCCCGTTGATGGAACCGACGTGGGTGTAGCCACCCGCACCCGCCAACCACACCAGCACCATCTTGTTGTGAATTCCCCGCCCGCTCGGATCGCCCAACTGGGCCTGCATATCAAGCCCTTCATACCGAGCTATGTCGTTGACATAGGCACACGTCTCCCTATTCTCATCCACTGATCCGGCATCCCAAGAACCGTTGAGCAGGACACGGACCCTGGCCCCGCGCCGGGCGGCGCTGATGACGGCTTCAAGCCGGGGGTTAGGGTCAGTGGCCGGCGTGCCGTCGGCGGCGCCCCAGTGCACCCGTTCGTAAAGCTGCTCCACCAGAACAGTGTCACCGCCCCCGGCCCGCCTCACCAGTCCGAGCAACCCATCCCTATCCCGAAGGCTGCTCTCCGGTGACTGGATCACCTCGTAGGCGAGCGTGGTATCCGTCAGGATCAGCGGCTGGCCAAAGGCCACCGTGGTCGTCACCCAGTCCGAATAGACGTAGGTGGGCGTAAAACCCGGCGTCGGGTCCCCGTAGCGGGGATGGCTGGATTCCCACGCCACGATGTCTTTGTGGGCCGTGTCCAGGTCCCGCTCAAAGATAGCCTGGGCCCGGGCCACCACGCCGGGCGCGTCGGTGATAAAGAACGCGCCCCGGCGACCCCAGGTGCCATTCGTCTTGTCGTCAACCGGCAGACCGGAGACGTCAAAGTTCTCCGAGCCCAGGATGAGGGTTTGGCCGTCGACGATGATAAACTTGGCGTGCTGGTTGCGGTATCGGTCGTGGATGTCCGCGCCGTCGTCGTTGTGCAGAAAGTAGGCCTCGCCGCCATTTTCGGCAAGCCGCTGACAGAACCAGCGCTCCTGATCTGTGACCTCTCCACCCTCCAACAGCACGCGCACCGTCACGCCAGCCTGGGCGCGACCTACAACCGCGTCGATCAGGTGCGCGTTCTCAAACGAATATCCCTCGATGAGAATGTGGTCGCTGGCTGTATCCACATAACCCTTGATCACCTCGTAGGCGTTATCCGGTGCTACGGCCACCACCAAGTCGGCGGTCTCGGTGACCTGGGCGGTCTGAAAGAACGCGTCCAGGTCCCAGCCGGGGTATCGCACCCTGCGTCCATCGACGTGGTCGTTCGGATCCTGGGCCCAATTGTCCGCCGTGTTGGTATCCGACACCGGGAGCCCGCTGGTCTGGTCCAGTTTCCGGTAGAGAATCTGGCCTCTCTTTGGGAAGGTGTTGGAGGGCGCCCAGGGCTGCACCGGTGCGCCGCTCCACCCAGTCTGGCTGGCGCTGTCGCCATAGACCAGGACGTCAATCAGCCGCCCGCTGTCATCAAAGAGAGCACATTCGTCCCCATCGTTGGCAAAACCCGGCCACGTGCCGCCCAGTTCCGGCAAACTGGGATCGGTGTCGTCCGTCTCATAGTCGGGCGGGAAGCCAAACTCGCCCGCAAAGGCCATCCCACGGTTGGCACACCAGAGACCCGCGCCAGGGGCCAGCGTGGCGCCCTCGGGAAACATAGCCCCACCAGCATCCGCCGGGTCATCGCTCAGGGTCCACGCACTCAGGTCCGCCGTGCTCTCGCCCAGGTTCATCAACCGAACGGCCTCATCGTCGACCCCGGCGTAGCCATAATAGTGCAGGGCGACAATACGCACCACCGGCTCGCCCAAAGCACCGATGGCCGTGTGGCAGTCAGCAGTGTTGTTCTCCATATCGGTCTCAGTGGCTGTTGTCGTGGCGGTGACCCTGTTGGTCAGGGTCAGGGCCACGGTGCCGCCTACCCGCCCGGTGATGGTGATCACGGCCCGATCGCCGCTGGCCACGTCACCCAGGTAGAATACCAGATCGCGCCCGGCGTGGGTAAAGGTCAAGGGGCTGCTCTGCGTAAGAAACTCGATCGCTGTGGGAAGCGTGTCAGTCACGAGGACAGCGGTGGCCGTGATGTCACCAGTATTGCCGAGAATGACATGGTAGGTGATGATGTCGCCCACGGCAACTACGCTGGGGCCAGACTTGACGACGTCCAGATCTGCCGTAGGTTCTGACGCGCCGACCCGCTCGAAACTGGCGTCATCGAAATACACCGTACACGAGACAGTGTTCGCCGGGTTGAGCATCATCCGCGCCCGCGCCGACTGCGCCCCCACGGGCGCTGTGATAGGCCCCGTCGTCAGAAGACGATATCCCGCATCATCGTTTGTCAGACGAGCGGTCGAATCGTCGTTGCCCATCGCTGAGCCCGATCCATCGTCCGACTCGTACCAGGAGACACGCAGGTATACCCCGTCCACGTTGGGGTCGTTCTTTAGCGCCCAGGCCGAGAAAACGTAGGCAACCTGGCCAGTCACCGTGACTACCTGGTACACCCACTTGGTGCTGGTAGTGTCACTGTCGAACCGGGCCGCGTAGGCGCCGCCGTGCACGAGGGAATCTGCCTGTGCCAGCGCGCCCCCATACTTGAGCCAGTGATCCGGGACGCCGCCGGTTCCGGTCTCGAAACCTGGATTCAGCAGCAGCTCTGCTGCCGGGCGAACAGGAGCACCTTCTGAAGCCGCCGCCGGCGCAGATATGTACAGTCCAGCCACCACGCCCGCTGCCATCATCCCACCCAGCAGACAGGCCCCCACCAGCCACGCCGCAGGCTTCATCGTGCGCCCTCCGTTGTCCCTCACGTGGTCACACCATACATCCAACTGGCCGTTCGACGGAGATTATAGCATAACATCCCGACCAGATAAAAAGGGCTGGGAGGCGACGAACGAAGAAGGAGGCATACGCACTCTACCCCAGAGGCAAGACTGGAACGGCATCGCGCGGGTGACAAAGGTCACACATCGGACGTCGCAAGGACAAAGCGTCTGGCCGGCCAGTCCTCCGGGGATTCGGTCTGCCCGGTGGCGCGATTCGACACACGGTACGCCCAACCGAGCGGCCGGCAGGGCAACGGATCCGGTGTGGAATGATTCTATGGGTGCTAGTGCAAGCCGGTGCAGGCGTCCGCAGTCAGTATCTTTTCAACATCCCAGCCAGAGACGCTGTCGGCGATCTCCTCCAGCCGACGCTCAAAAGCCGCCTGGAGCAACCCAGCCACCTGGCGCTCAAAGGAGTCACGAGTCTCCATTGTGTCGACCGCCTCGATGGCCTCAACCAGGCTACAACCCTGCTCCAGGACGTTAAGATCGAAAATCGGCATATACATTGGGCCCTCTCCTCCATCCGCTCCGATATTGTCCACCCTACCTCTAGCATTATAGCGACTCTCAGTGGATATTCAGTCTGGAAAATACAAAAAAAAACTAAAAACGCCCTTCAAGACGAACTTGCCCTGGCGCAGGAAACCGCTACAATATCACCAACCGATCTCCGAGCACCGAGGAGGAACAAATACGAAATGATCGAATGTCCAGGGTGTGGTAGTCGCGTCCAGCCGGATACGCCAATCTGCAGCGAGTGTGGCGCTCGCTTGTTCCCCGACGCTCCGCTGCGCACAGAACCGCTGCCAGACGAAGAACTGCCAACGTTCCAGGCAGACCCTTGGTCACGTACCGTCGATGGATATGAGGATGCCGAGTTACCCGCGAACACGACAACCCTGACCCTCACTGCGCACAGAACCGGACGCCAGATGTCGTTCCCGTTGCCCACCGAGGAGATCGGTCTGGGACGGAGCGATGCCGCCTACGGCGTCTACCCCGACCTGGATCTGGCCCTCGATGGCGGGCACGTAGCGGGCGTATCCCGCCACCACGCCAAGATCATCCAACTAGGCAACCGCCTCTTTGTCGAGGACCTGGGCAGCGCCAACGGGACCTTTTTGAACGAGGAGCGCATCACCCCCCATCTACTCTACGCCTTGCGCGAAGGCGATACGCTGCAATTGGGCAAGCTACAACTGCTCGTGGAATTCAAGCAGTGAACCGATGATGCCCCTGTGTTTCCCGGTCGCGCCCGCTCCTGCCCAGGTTGGCGCTAGCGCTGGGATGTGACGCCCTGGATCTTGCAGGCTGCCTGATCGGCCCTAGCCCTGTGTGATCCCCCCGAATCTACCAACTCGCCAATCCGACGCCATCTCCGTTCTTCCCCATACAACACGTCCCTTCCCCAGTCACCATCCGCTAACCGCGTTTTTCACCACATATGACAAAAATCACGCTATGTCAATTACTAATTTCTATTGAAATCTATTGAATAAGAGTGGAAATTATGGTAGAATAATGATCGGAGGAAGCCCGTGGAAGATGAACTGATGACCACCCGCGAGCTCCAAGAGTTTTTGCGGGTAGATCGCACCACCATCTACAGTATGCTGAACGAGGGCCGGCTGCCTGGCTTCAAGGTGGGGGGACAATGGCGCTTCTCCCGGCGAGAGATCACGACCTGGCTCCAGGAGCAGCGGGAAGAGGTGGAAGAGGCCTCTGTGCGGCCTTCTCCCGATACCCTCCCGCTGGCCTACATCCAACCCATTCAGGCCATTTTTGCTGAAGCGATAGGGGTCGGCTCCCTCGTCACCCGCCTGGATGGACAGCCCCTGACCGAGATCAGTAACTCGTGCGCCTTCTGCGACCTTGTCCGAAGCACCACGGAAGGATCCCGGCGCTGCACCAGTTCATGGCGGGCTTTGGCCGTGCAGAAGGAGCGCCAGCCACGGCTGCATCGTTGCCACGCCGGGCTTTTGTACGCCCGCGGCCCGGTCGAGGTGGAGAATGAATTTATCGCCATGGTGCTGGCCGGACAGATCGTGGTAGAGGAGGATTTGGAACCGATCATCTCTGGCGTGGACGAACTGGCCCTCGCCTGCAGGCTCGAACCTGCCCGGTTGCGCGGCGCTCTAGATTCCGTGGGATCGCTCACGGCCGAGCGGTCCAAGCAATTGATGGGCCTGCTGGTTCGTATGGGCGAGATCCTCTCCGAGATCGGACGGGAACGAATGGTGCTGCTTCGCAAGTTGCGCCACATCGCCGAGGTGACCGCTCTCTAGGCTCCCAGGAGGCGTGACAGAACCACACCTGGTATAACCAGTGGCTACCCAGCGGATGGGACCGCAAGGCTGATGCACGATCCGCCCAGTTCAGCCGAGCTGCCGAGAGAGATCTCAGCGGCTCGGCTGTTCTTGTGATAAGGAGGTGATGCAGGGCATAAACTGAAGGAGACTATCTAGCCAAGTCTAGCGCTTTTGACGAGAGCAAATCTAGTCTGTACCCAGGCCCTTGAAGGGCCAAACAAAAATACCTGGAGGTGTTGACGTGGAGAAAGAAATCCTAGCAACGATTATGGCGGTGTCCTCCAATGTGGAGTACACCACCAGCGACCGCATCGAAGCCCTGACCAAAGGGCACGGGATGCTGAATATTGCGGCTCTCTGCGCCGCCAACGCGATGACGTGGGAGATCCTGCAGGGACGGGATATCTCACTCAGCGATGCGAACCTTGAGGCCCTGCCCCTGGATCACGTGGTAGAGGTAGGCGTAAAAGCGGCTATGGAGGCCGGCGCCATGCCGGCAAATGCCGCTTTGATCACCGCCGCCCTGCTGCTGATCGCCGGCACGGAATCCCGCGCTGGCGTGCCCGCCGGAAACCGCAAGCTAGGGGCTATGGCCCGCATGAAGGCAGGGGCCTGCCGCTCTGGCGTGATAGCTATTCCTACTTCAAAGCTGACCAACAAGCTGTCCGGCTTTGCCGCCGTGCAGGCCCTTTACGACG
>CAYUIS010000028.1:0-43214 GCA_964444825.1 uncultured Anaerolineales bacterium
TCTTTCGTGAGTCAACGAATCCACTTGGGTACACTTTATTCGTGAGGCAACGCGAATGGAACTGGCCCTGCCTGATGGCGCGCTCAAGGTGTGGCGCAAGAGCACTGGCCGTTATACCATCACTGCCCTGGGTCAGGCTGCACATTCCGGCGCCGACCATGCAAAGGGAATCAACGCCATCGAGGAGATGGCGCATCAGATCTTGAGGCTCCAGAATATGACCCGACTACCTTCCAAAAGGGGCAGCCCTGACGGCAGCACTGCTGACTCGCCGGTAGAGATTCTACCGACCTAGACGGTGGATAGCGCAGCGTCGTGGGTTTCCACGGCCCGCATCGCCGGCCGGCTGCGCCACCACAGCCACGCCATTTGCGCCAGCATTCCTGCGCTATAGGCCCCCATACCCACATAGAGTCCCGTCATCCGTCCACTCGCAACGCCAATCCACAATATCGTGCCAATGGTGAGCAAAAAGACAGCGATCGCCTCGCTGATGCCGCGTGTGCGACGGCTGTGGACAATGGTCCCTCGATACCAGCTTTGCATAGCATCCAATCCTGGTATCGGCAGTGCAATCCACAGTGCCGTACGTGCAATGGCGACCAGTGGCGGAGCTAGGGCCGAGATTCTCCCAAACCACAAGGTTGCCAATGGCGTAGCAACGATGACGAGCAGAAAGGCTGGCGTGGATATGGCCAAGAGACTGGCAAAACGGCGCAGGTTGCGCACCGCCTGAGGTCTATCTAGCAGCGCGATGACAACTTCGTTGTACGCATAGCTCAGACTCCTCAGCAGAAAGACAAAGCCAGCGACAACTGACCAGGCCGCCAGCGAATCGAGCGCGTGTGGCATACGGCTGAGAGCCGCGCTAATGAGAGGTTGCACCAGCATATTGAGCAGCGCCGTCATTGCCAGAGGGGTGTAGAAAGCCAGGAACGAACGCAGCGTGAGAGGCTCCTTCACCGGGGTCGACAGCCTGAGCTCCCGACGCAGCACGGGACGGATCCGGAGACCCACGTATATCGCCTCGCTGACCACCCCTACCGCGACAGTGATCGAGGCGACAACGATCCCGGGAAGCGTAGCGATCACATAGCCCAAAATCAGGACCAGTGCATCAGCGCTGATCCGAATCAATGTTCCCAGGCCTACTGCCCTAGAGTGACCAAAGCGGATCAGTACACCCTGATTGAAGCGGCGATAACCGATAGACCACGTCCAGGGTACCATGATCATCAGACCGATTCGACCCGGTTCTATGATCTCCTCTGGAGCACCTATCCACTCCCCAGCTACGACGTAGTAGAACGGGGTATAGGCGATCAACACGTGCACTACCGTCAGAATGGCTCCTGCACCCATCATAAAGCGGCGGAGTCTGCGGTACGACTCCCAATCCTTGCTCAAAGCGGTCGAAGCCGACAATAGCATGATGATCGGTGATTCGATAATCAGCAACAGCGGCCAGACGATACCGCCCCAGGCTGCCAGGTGGATCTTGGGTTCCGCCAAACGCGCGACGACCGCGCTCATCATGGGTCCCTCGATCGCCATAAACAGCCAACTCGCTGCCAACGGCCACCAAGTCTGGACAACGCGGCGCATCGACACGGATGCAGGGCTCCCCCTATCAACAACAGCAGTCGTCAAACGTTCACCTCAGATTCTCCAGCCAGTTGCGCGTAGCCCGTGGCGAGCGCAGGCAGATCACCTGCACATGGGCATACTCGGACTGCTGGAACAGAAGTGGGTATTCCCGCCGTCTCCGGGGAAACGTGCGGAATGCCCACAGGAACAGCGAATCCCGGGTAAAGAACTGCACGTGGAACCTCTCACGGTTGCCGCTCCACAGTTCCTCCCGCGTAAAGATCCTCCGCAGCGTACGCCACGTCAGCCGCCCCAGAATCACCGGCAGGGCATAGTCCAGCCATACAACCGTGTCCGCTCGCCTCCAGACAAGGTCGCGCACCTTGCCATAGTTGCCATCACTTACCCAGGCGTCCCCATCCAGTGCCCTTACCGTGCGCTCCCGAAACACCTGAAGAGGCATAGGGGTCCAGTCAGGCCCCCAGTAAAGTGCGTCCAGTTCCACGTGAGGGATACTGAGCCGCTCCGATATCCATCGTGCTACCGTCGTCTTTCCCGAGCCAGTTGTGCCCACGACGGCGATTCGCCGGCCACACTCGGATGACAGACAAGCGTGCTGATCCATCGGCTGCACAGTATAACACAATAGTCATCCACATCAAGATCACCAAGAGATTCACAAACTAGCCTATTTGCCCCGAGTTGTGCTATAATACTTGGCAGTTGACCGTTCGCCGCAAAAGGCCAAGAATGGAGTCCTCTATGCGTTTTCTCGTCACTGGTGGAGCAGGGTTTCTCGGAGCAGCGCTGGCCAATCGACTGGTCCGTGACGGACATCAAGTCCGCGTCATCGATGACCTCAGTGCCGGAGACCCAGCACTACTGGACAAGCAGGTGCTCTTCACCCGGGGTGACGTGTCTAATCGGCCCAAACTGTGGACACTTCTCCAGGATGTCGACTGCGTCTACCATCTGGCGGCGCGCGTGTTGGTCAGCGAGTCGATCCTCTACCCGCGCGACTATAACGAAGTCAACGTCGGCGGCACCGTCAGTGTGATGGAAGCGATGCGGGATGCGGGTGTACAGCGCGTAGTCTTTGCCTCCTCTGGAGCCGTCTACGGAGAGCAAGCACACCAGCCCGCGCGGGAGGACCAGCCCCCCAACCCACAGTCTCCCTACGCGGTGAGCAAGCTTGCCGCCGAATACTATGTACGGACCATCGGCGCCTTGTGGGGTATTGAGACGGTGATTCTGCGAATCTTTAATGGCTATGGCCCCGGTCAGAACCTGCCCCCCTCCCACCCACCCGTGGTGCCCCGCTTTCTTCAACAGGGATTACGAGGGGGGTCGCTGATCATCTTTGGGGGCGGTGCGCAGACCCGTGACTTTGTCTACGTGGACGATGTCGTGGACGCGATGGTAGCAGCGGCTACTGCTGCCGACGTAGATCGTAGGATCATCAACGTGGGCACCGGTCACGACACGAACATCAACGACCTGGCAGCGTTGGTGGCCAAGATTGGAGGATGGAAGGTCGAGGTGCTCCACAGCCCGGCGGAGAGCGGCGGTGTCTCACGTCTGTGCGCCGACATCGCCGTCGCACGCCGGTTGCTCGACTATGAGCCACGCACCGACCTGGCACAGGGGCTCCGTATGACCCTGGAACGCGATCCTCGCTTCCGGGCTCGATCCGACGCCAAAGCGTAAGCCTGCCAGATGAGCACAGAAGACGCGGACCGTCTGAGCCGGGAATTCTTCGCTCGCGAGACCCTTATTGTCGCTCAGGGACTGCTGGGCCAGAGATTGGTGCGAGAACTGGATGGCACCCGGCTCTCCGGACGTATTGTCGAGGTCGAGGCGTATATCGGTGAGGATGATCAGGCGTGCCATGCCCACCCGGGCCTTACAAAGCGCAACGCGCCGATGTATGGACCGCCCGGCCACGCCTACGTCTACCTTATCTACGGGATGCACCACTGTCTCAACGTCGTCACCGAGCAGGAGGGTTTCCCGGCTGCAGTGCTTATTCGGGCGCTGGAGCCGCTGGAGGGCATCGAGGAGATGCGAATCCGGCGTGGTGGACGTCCTGACCTGCCCCTGACAAGCGGTCCTGCCCGCCTGTGCCAAGCCATGGGCATTGACCGGCGCTTCGATGCCACCGACCTATGCGCGCCTGACGCTCTTCTGTTCTTGGAGAGAGACGCCACCATTCCCAGCGACACTATCCTCACCAGTCCCCGCATCGGCGTGCGAGGAGATGATGGTGCAGTATCCATCCCCTGGCGGTTCTACCTTCTGAACAACCGATACGTTTCGGGTTAGGGCTTGTGTGTTTCCGGAAGAACGGAGGATAAGATATGCTAACGTTTCCCACAAAGGGTCGTTCCAAGGAAGAGGTGCTGGCCGAGATGCGCGTTTCCCGAGACCACGACGTGCAGTGGCGCGAGGGCAGAGCCTTCGGGCTGGTCTATCACATCAGCGAGGAGATCGATGATCTACTGAAAGAGGCCTACACCATGTTCTTTGCCGAAAACGGCCTCAACCCGACCGCTTTCCCCAGCCTGCGTAAATTCGAGACCGAAGTTGTGACTCTGACCGCCTCGCTCCTAGGTGGGGATGAGAATGTGGTCGGCACGATGACCTCGGGCGGCACAGAGTCCGTGCTGATGGCCGTCAAGACTGCCCGGGACTGGGCGCGACAACATCAGCCCGAGATCCACGAGCCTGACATTGTCCTCCCTGTGACTGCTCACCCGGCCTTTGACAAGGCTGGCCACTACTTTGGCGTACGCGTTATCCACACACCAGTGCGAGACGACCTCCGCGCCGACGTGGAGGCTGTGCGCGCCGCCATCACGCCAAACACTATCCTGATGGCCGCCTCGGCACCGGCCTTCCCACACGGGGTGGTGGATCCGGTCAGTGAACTGGCCGAAATCGCCCGGGAGCACAACCTGCTTTTCCACGTGGATGCCTGTGTGGGCGGGTTCATGCTGCCGTTCGCGTCCAAGCTAGGCTACCCGGTACCGGACTTTGACTTTCGTGTGCCGGGCGTGACCTCAATGTCAGCCGATCTGCACAAGTTCGGCTATGCTGCCAAGCCCGCTTCGATCGTTCTCTACAGAACGCCAGAACTGCGCCGCCATCAGTTCTTTGTCTACACCGACTGGCCGGGTGGCATCTATCCCTCCACTGCAATGGCCGGGACACGTCCCGGTGGGCCGGTCGCCGCGGCCTGGGCCCTGATGAACTATCTCGGTGAGGAGGGCTACCTGAACATCACTGACGTGGTGATGAAAACCACGCTCAAGATCCAAGAGGGCATCCATGCGATTCCGGGTATCAAGGTGCTCAGCGACCCCGAGATGAGCGTCTTTGCCATCGGATCAGACGGGGTGGACGTGTACGAGGTGGCCGACGAACTGGCTGCGCGGGGTTGGCACTTTGACCGCCAGCACTTTCCTCCATCTCTGCACGTGACGGTCAGCTACCTCCACGCTGCTTTTGCCGACGAGTTCCTGATCGATCTGGCCGGGGCGGTGGCCGCTGTCCGAAAGCCGAGCCTGCGGAATACCGTGGATAGATCCCTGGTCAAGATGGCCAATTTCCTGGCACGCGCCCTGCCGGAACGATGGGTCAG
This sequence comes from uncultured Anaerolineales bacterium, assembly GCA_964444825.1. Lineage (GTDB taxonomy): Bacteria > Chloroflexota > Anaerolineae > B4-G1 > B4-G1 > CAYUIS01. The sequence continues at coordinate 5,228 of CAYUIS010000028.1, forward strand.
TTGGTCGATGGGCAAAATGTCGGCATTGCTCGGGGGTTCCGGCGAACTTCCGAGCCGGATGGCCCCTATGTACGGTCTGATAGGCACTCTGCCCAACCGAGGGGATTTGCAAGAGTTCGTGTTGGATTTGATTGATGGGATCTTTCGGTACCAGGACAGCCGATAACAGAGAGTGATTCCCAGCCAAGGGGGACGTTATGAGCACACATGCAGAGGCCCAGCTGGGCCATCTCTCATTCTGGACAAAACTGATCTTTGGCTCCGGCGACTGGAGCATCTCCAGTTTCGGCACCTTGCGGCAGATCTTTTATGCCATCTTTTTGACCGACGTTGTCGGGCTAGAGCCACGTCTCGCATCCGTCGCCGCGCTTTGCGGTATCGTCTGGGACGCCATCAATGATCCATTGGTTGGTGTGCTCAGCGACCGCGTGCGTACACGCTGGGGTCGCCGGAGGCCGTTCTTGCTGTTCTTTGCTATCCCCTACGGCCTGGGCTTTGTCCTGCTGTGGTGGGCGCCCCCTTGGGAAAGTCAGATTGCGCTGGCGGTCACTGTCTCGTTGGCCTACATGCTCAGCGACACCTTCCAGACGCTGGTTTCCGTCCCACTCTACGCACTGACCCCCGAGATCACCCTTGACTATGACGAGCGCACCTCCCTGACAACCTATCGTATGTTCTTTAATCTATTGGCCTCGTTGGTCACTGCCGTGGTCGGGCCGGCTATCGTCGATAGTGCCCTGGCCGCCGGGGCCACGCAGCAGCAGGGCTACCTGGTCGTCTCGGCCCTGTTTGGTGGCCTGGCCACTATCCCGCTTCTCCTGATATTCGCTACGGTGCGCGAGCACACCCGCCTGGAGGAAAAGGCAGAACCGGAGCAGTCGACTCCCATCGCCCAGATCCTGCGGACAGCCTGGGCCAACGTCCCCCTCCGCTTTGCCACAGCCATCTATGTGCTCAACTGGATCACGTTTGACTTGGTGGCACTCGCTCTGCCGTTCTACATGGCCTATTGGGTAGCAGGCGGCAACCTGCTGAAAAAGGCGCTTGGCCTACCGCTCGAGTCTGCCATGTTCGCACTACTCCTGGTCACGTCAGTTCTGATGCTGCCGTTCTGGCTGTGGCTGTCGCGGCGGCTGAGTAAGCACATCGCCTACATCATCGGGATGTCGTTCTGGGCTGTGGTCCAACTGCTCATCTTTGCTATCCAGCCGGGGCAGATTACCCTGGTGTTGATACTCGCGGTGATGGCCGGTATCTCTGTCTCGACGGCGCACGTGTTGCCCGATGCCATCTTTCCTGATGTGATAGAATGGGACGAACTCCGCACCGGTCGTCGTCAGGAGGGAATCTATTACGGCGTAAAGAACTTTGTCCGCAAACTGACCGGCGCGTTGGCGATTTTCATCGCCCTCCAGGTGCTCGGGTGGTTCGGCTACCAGACACCGCCGCCAGGCGCCACTTACTTTACCCAGTCCCCGGCCACACTGACGGCTATCCGCATCCTGATCGGGCCTTTTGGAGCAGTACTGCTGTTCAGCGCGATCGCCGTGGCCTGGTTCTACCCGATGACGCGTGAACGGCACGCCCGTATCCGCAGGTTAGCTGCACGACGCAGGACACGCGTCAAAGAAAAACCCTAGGTTATTCCACGCCATCTTGCTCCCACCGCTTGAGCATGATGGCATCTGGTTGTATAATGCCATTGTGAGCTTGTGGTTCCATCAGTGCACGCCCGCATCCACCGTGCAGGACTGCACCTCCACAACACTCGGTACGCGATGATCCGACCGTGTGCACGAGCAGTAGATCACTTGGGCAAGGAGGGATACGATGCTACGAGGAAAAGGGCTTTGGGCCTATCGAGATCGGGAGATAGACCGGGCCATCGAGATCGCTCCCAGGATGGGGGCCACCCACATTATATTCAAGGTCGCACATGGCTCCCAGTACTTTGCGCGCACGCGCCGGGTGGCCCAGGAGATCAGGACGGCGGGCTTGGTCCCTTTGGGATGGAGTTTTCTCCTACTTGATGATCCTCGAGCCGAGGCCCAGGTCGTCGTTCGAGCTCTCCAGGACGGGTTCCAGGGCTTTGTATTTGACACCGAATCGGACCGCTGCCGCGGTCGCTTCGCAGAAGCAGCCCAATTGGGGCAGTATCTCCGCGTGGCCGGGGTCGATTCGAACAGCCTCTACAACTGCTCGTTTCCCAACATCTCTCACCACGGTGAGTTGCCTTATGACCAGATGAATGGGTTCTGCGAGGGAGGGCTGATGCCTATGGCATACGGTACATTCTTCCCGTCCACGAGCACCGTGCCCCCAGAGAAACAGGCCCGACGTGTAATCGACGAGTGGACCTATGGACATTGGGCATACTGGTGCCGTCGCTGGCGTCAATGTCCCCCTGTATACCCCGTTCTTGGTCCCTACCACGACGAGGCGGGGGAAGAGCGCATGGACCCCAGCGAGTTCCAGGTTTGGCTGGATCGCCTGGCGTCGTATGGTCCGTCCTTCTTTAGCATCTTTACGGCCGCAGTACTCAGCGACGATATCCTACCTCTCATCCGGTCTTTTCCGCTGGGCGATGGTTTGCCGCCTGTCCTTTTCGCTCTATCGGTCGAGGTAGTGAGCCCAGAGGCCGGCTACCTGAATGTCCGACCGCTACCCTCCACTGCACGCCCACCGATTACCCGGGTAGACCACGGAGAGGTGCTCGAGGCCCTTGAGACAGAGACGGCTGTACGAGCCAAAGCTGGACGGAACGGCGAATGGCTCCACATCCGCACCCCAGGCGGGGTCGAGGGATACGTTGCCGCGTGGTATGTACGCCTCCTCGATGAGATCACCGAGGAGGAGATCCAGTTGGAGGTGCTGAGCCCCATTGTCGGCTACCTGAACGTCCGCCCCAGCCCCTCCACTGTACGCCCACCCGTTACGCAGGTGGGTGATGGGACCGTGCTGGGCTCGTTGGAACCGGAGGAAGACACCCGAGCCAAAATCGGCCGCAGAGACCAATGGCTCCACGTGCGCACCCCCGAGTCGATTGAAGGTTACGTCGCCGCCTGGTACCTGGGTCTCTACAAGAGACCTACGGTCAGCGGCGAGCCGATCCCCTACGTTTCGGTCCGTAGCGCGCAAGGGCTGAACATACGGAAGGATCCGGCGATAGACCCCCCCATCTGGCGCGTTGTCGATGGCACGGTGCTGGAGGTACGGGAGGATCCCAAACGGGTGGCGGAAAAGATAGGGAAGGACCGTTGGATCAAGGTCCGTACGCCCAGCCTCCACGATGGATCCGTGAACGGGCTGTACGTCCGCGCGGAGCAGGTAGCTGACAAACGAAATCCTGTAGACGATGCAACTCTGCCTCGCGGTGAGTGCGCGTGGATATTCGGCATTCACGGCGCAACGGCCGATAATACCGGGGACTTTCGCCATCTTTTCGGAGGCAAGAACAAGACTGGCTGGGTGCTGTTTACAGAGGCGGTCGGCACCGATCCATTTCATCCCAGTGGTCACGACGTCACCCGCTGGTCAGACAGCGGATACGGGGTCATCATTCGCCTCAATCACGGCTACGAACCAGCAGGCACGCTGCCAGTTCGCGCCAAGTATGATAACTTTGCCAGGGCGTGCGCCCGCTATGTCAGCAACTCGAGAGGCTGCCACATCTGGATCATCGGAAACGAGCAAAACAACGTACGTGAGCATCCAGGCGGAGCGGCCAACCCCATTGAACACATCACCCCTCGCGACTATGCGGAAGCCTTCAACCTGGTATGGCGGAAGATCAAGGACGTGCAGCCGAATAGTATCGTCGTACCCGGCGCAATAGATCCCTACAACACCTTTCCTTGGGCCAGGCTTGGCGGTCGCAGGAACCGGCCCCTCGAATACTTCAAAGAGATGCTCGATCACATCGTGGAGCTGGACGGCATCACTTTGCACACGTACACCCACTGGCTCGACGCGAGCTTGATCACCCAGCCGACCGTTTTCCAGGACGATTTCCTCCAGCCAGGCACTTCCAAGGAGCACTATTACGATTTCCAGGCCTACCGGCCCTTCGCCGAGGCCGTCCCGGCCAAGTGGCGCGACCGGCCGATCTATATCACCGAGACGAATCACTGGCTGGCCCTAGAACACCAGCCCCGCAACTCAGCCGAGGAGAGAAAGATCGGTTGGGTGAACCGGGACAAGGGATGGGTGCAGGCGGCCTACAAAGAGATCCATCGCTGGAACAACACCCCCCATGCTCAACAGATTCAATGCCTGCTTCTCTACCGGTGGACGGGAGATCAATGGGCCATCGAGCATCAGGGGGAGATACACAAAGACTTTAGGCAGGCACTCAATTCCGACTACCGCTGGCGAAGATAGGCTCAGGGATCCGGACCAACAGGGTCAACACAAGGAGAATCAAGCACATGGCCGAGACCGACTACATCCCAGTGGACGTCATCGCCGACTTTATGATGGACGTCTTCCAGGGTCTTGAGGTAGCTGAGGATGATGCCCAGATCTGCACCGATGTGCTGATAACGTCGGATCTTAGGGGCATCGAATCCCACGGCGTGGCCCGTCTCAAGTATTACTACGACCGGATTCAGGCCGGCGTCCAATTCATCACGACCGATATCCAGGTCGTCAAGGAGACCGAGACAACCGCCGTCTTGGATGGCCGGCACGGAATGGGCCACGTGATCGCCTATCGGGCTATGCGGGTAGCGATGGGCAAGGCTAAGCACCATGGCCTTGGAGCCGTGGCCGTGCGCAATTCCACCCACTTTGGCATCGCGGGCTACTATCCACTGATGGCTGCCAAGGAGGGGATGATGGGCTTTGTCGTGACCAACGCCCGGCCTGCCGTCGCGCCCACCTTCAGCACTGAGCCGATGCTCGGCACTAACCCTATCGCCTTCGCCGCCCCATCCGACATGGGCTATCCCTTTTGCTTCGACGCCGCTACCCCTATCAGTCAACGGGGGAAAATCGAGGTGCTGGCGCGGGCTGAGAAGCCCGTACCGGAGGGCTGGGTTATCGACAAGCACGGCAACCCAATGACCGATCCGGACGAGATCCTGGAGGCTCTTGGATCAGCGACAGCCGCTCTCCTGCCGCTGGGAGGCGCAGGGGAGGAACTGGCTGGCCACAAGGGGTACGGCCTGGGTGCTATGGTAGAGATCCTGTCGGCGTCGCTTGGTGCAGGGGTGTTTATGAAGGACCTGTTGGGCTTTGCCCCTGATGGCTCCCGTCGTCCCTACATGCTGGGCCACTTTTTCTTGGCCATCGACATCGAGCACTTTATCCCGCTACGAGTCTCCCAGTTCATCACCGGTCAGATCATGCGGGCGCTCCAGGACGCGGGCAAAGCACCAGGTCAGGAGCGCATCTACGTAGCAGGTGAGAAAGAGTTCGAGAGGGAACAGATCGTGCAAGAACAGGGCGTACCTATCAACCCCAACCTGCGCCGCGAGCTGCAGACTATGCGGGACGAACTGAATATCCCTGGTTACGACCCGTATTTCTAACGGCCCAATCACAGTGGGCACTGGGCACACCTAAGGAGGTGCTATGAGCGCCAGAACGAACAACAGGACCTCAACAGCTCCGAGCGCTTCGCTCGAACAAAAAGAGAAAGAACTGAGCCTCACCCTGGCGATTGACCACATCCGGGACACCTTGCCCGAGCCATCCGCGATGCTGACCGCCATCGCCAACGTCCTTGCCGACCAGTTTCAGGCTGAGCTCTGCCTGATGTGTCTGCTGGACCGTGAGTCGGGCATCCTCGAACTGAAAGCGATCAACGATCGGCGCAATCCGTTGGGTCAGTTGGAGGCAGTTATCACCCGTGAGCTGGCTCAGCAGGTCGTCGAGGCCGATGGCGTTGCCATCTGGAAAGCAGATGAGATCCTGCCCGAGTCAGCCCTGGCTCAGCTACCGGAAGGCCTGCAATTGGCGGCTGTTCCCATCATTCTGGCGGACCGACCGCTCGGCGCACTGCTCCTCGCCCGTTCCCAGCCGCCGTTCGACGCGGATGATGTCGAACTGCTCGAGATTGCTGAGAGCCAGATTGACTCGGCCGTAGTTCAGGGGTACGCTTACTACGACCTCCAGCAACGCAACAAAGAACTGGAGACCATCTACTGCATCGATCACATCCGCGATCAGAACCTCGCTTTCGACGACATGCTCAACAGAATACTGCAGGAACTGCGCGGCGTCATTGAGGCCGAAATGGGCTTTGTGATGCTCTACAACAGGACTGGACACCGACTGGAGCTGCGGGCCTCCACCCACGACGACCTTTTCCGAGTATCCCCTCATCGCGAGGTGGTGGAAAGGATGGCCAACGAGGCACTACAACGAGGGGCGGTTGTTGGCGACAACGACCTGGGCGACGTCCTGCGCTCTGTGTTGTGCATCCCCCTGATTCTGAATGATGAAATCATCGGTGTCCTCGGCGTCGTTAACCGGTACGGCCCCCGCGGGTTCAGGTCCGACGATCGCCGCCTGTTGAGCGCTATTGGCAGTCAGATGGATACCGCCATCTTTGAGAGCCTGGAGCGCCGCCGGCTGCGACAGGTACTGGGCAGATCCGTGGATCCACGGGTGATGGAACGGCTGCTGGCCAACCCCGACGTAGAGTTCCTCAAAGGCGAACGCTCGGTGCTCAGCGTGCTGTACGCCGACATACGGGGTTCCACCAGGCTTGCCGAGCATACAGACCCCGAGTTGCTGGTCGAGTTCATCAACGACTACCTGGGTCGTATGACCGAGATCATCCTGTCGCACGAAGGCACCCTCGACAAGTTTGTCGGCGACGAGGTGATGGCGCTGTTCGGCGCGCCGTTCCCACAGCCGGATCACGCCCTGCGGGCAGTGCGCGTGGGCCTAAAGATGCAAGAGGCGCACCAGGCGACGATCGATGCCTGGCGCGCGCGCGACCTGGAGCCAGCACCCATTGGCGTTGGCATCGCCACCGGAGAGCTGACCGTCGGCGAGATGGGTTGCCCGCAGCGCACCGACTACACCGTCATTGGGCGAGCTGCCAACCTGGGATCACGTATCTGCGGCGTGGCCAAAGCTGGACAGGTGCTCGTCAGCCAGGCGACGTATGACCTGATCAAAGACCAGGTGGAAGCCGCGTCAGTCACAGGCCTACATCTCAAAGGGGTAGATCACGCAGTCACTGCTTATCACGTCACCCACATCCTCGAATAGCCACGCCCTGGGCTTTGCATCTGGAGACCAATGAGCATCGTCCTGATGCGGGTGCTTGAATCCGCCCCCGGCCGCTACGATCGGGGCATATCCCTCCTCACCCTGGGACACCAGGCACACACCTACGAACGGCTGGCGGCCCATATCCAACCCGGCTGGCGCGTGCTGGACCTTGGCACGGGCACCGGGGCGCTGGCTCTGCGGGCAGCGGCGCGCGGGGCGGAGGTGGTCGCGATAGACGTCAACCCGGCAATGCTGGCGATAGCCCGTCACAAGGCACAGGCGGCAGGCATGGCAGACCAGATCGTCTGGCGGGAGATGGGTGTGGCCGAGTTGGACACCCTCCCCGGCAGGGCGTTTGACGCCGTCTGTGCGGGTATGTGCTTCTCCGAGCTGACTCCTCACGAGCGACACTACGCGCTGCGACAGGCTCTGCGACTCCTGCGACCGGGAGGGCTCCTTCTGCTGGCCGACGAGGTCCGCCCGCGAGGTCTCGTCCTGCGCTTGCTTCACGCTGCGTTGCGGGCTCCGCTGGTCGTTATCACCTGGCTTCTCACCCAGACCACTGCACACGCCGTGCCGGACCTATGCGAATTGGTCGCGTCAGCAGGGTTTGAGGTGACGGCTGTGCGGACGGCTATGCTGGGTTCCTGGGCCGAGGTTGCGGCGAGACGTCCGAAGCAAGAGCACGAAGAAGTGAATGGAAGGGAGATTGAGACAGAATGACGTTGCCCTGGCCTCTCCTATGGCTTTTCACCACCGCCTTCCGCCTCTTTCCGTGGCCCACCCGGACGGGCCTCCGGACCATCGGGAATCCCGGGCCAAATTCGCCCGTGATCCTCACCTGCAACTTTGTCCTCACCGTGGCCCAGGTGGAGCGAGCGCTGCGAGGGCTGGATGGGTGGCTGCTGGTGGCAAACAGCCGGGGGATCAACGTCTGGTGCGCCGCTGGCGGTGGTCACCTCACCACCCACGATGCGGTCTCCGCCCTCAAGACCACCGGCATATCCGAGCGGGTGACCCACCGGCGGGTGATCCTCCCCCAACTGGCGGCCGTGGGGATCGAGGCGGACCACGTACAGGAGCGCACCGGATGGCAGGTGATCTGGGGGCCGGTCGACGCCCGTCACCTGCCCGGCTTCCTGCGCGGAGAGGAGGACCCGCACATGCGGCAGGTGGCGTTCGATCTGCGTGGACGGCTGGAGATGGCGGTGATGTGGGCCGCGCCCCTCTCCCTCCTGGCCCTGGTCACGCTGCTCTTTTGGCCCGCTGGGTTCCTGCCCCTGGTGGCCCTGATCTGGGGGGTAGCTCTGGCTGTCTACCTGGCCTTCCCCCTCTATGAGCCGCTGGTGGCCCGTGGAAGCCTGGTGGGGTTCGTGGCCCTCTTTGCCGGATTGACGCTGGCCGGGGTAGCGTTGGCCGGAACGCTGACAGACCATCTCACCCTGCCCTTTCTCACGCGCTGGGGCGGCCTGGGGATTGGGGTGGTGCTCCTCCTGGCGATCGATTTGGCCGGAAGCACGCCTCTGTACAAGAGCTGGCTCCACGATGACCGGCGCTACCGGGTGGTGCTGGAAGCTGACCAGTGTATCGCCTGTGGGCGCTGCGCCCAGGTCTGTCCCCGAGGGGTGTTTGTCGTGGAGGAGGTCGCTGCCCTGCCCCACGCGGACCGCTGCGAACAGTGCGGCGCGTGCATCGTCCAATGTCCCACGGACGCCCTCGCCTTCCTTACCCCGAGCGGGGAGAGGATACCACCGAAGACCATCCGCCGCTACAAGCTGAACCTGATGGGCCAGCGGGAGCAGCCCAGCACTTGACCTCACTGATACCCACAAGCTCATCCTGAACCTGACCAAAAGCTCGGGCGTCAAAGTGCCCCTTGACATCGTTATGGGCACACCGCACCCCAGCTTCTCTTTCCAATCCCTACCTTACGGAAGGGATGCGACTTTCAGCGTCTCCTGTTCGCGACCGTGGACTTACGCTATTGGCTTCGCACCACCAGCGGCAGATACACGAAATCGTTAGAGAGGCCGCGGATGGCAATCGTGTGATCGTCGCTGGCGCTTCCGCCGCAGTTCCCGGCGGTCATGCTTATGCCCTTTGCCCCGGCAGCACTCCAGGTGTAGCCGGCAGTGCCCGTCCCCTGGCCGTTTTGGAAACACTCTCACAATGTCCCCGAGCTACTGCATTGTCTCTGACGCGAGGTTGTGATATACTGCGCATGTCGACGCACAAGGAAGGAGAAGCATACGTGCCCCCTGTTACCCAATTCACTGACCGAGTCATCCAAAACGTCGAGACCGTCATCGTCGGCAAGCGACAGCAGATCGAGTTGCTGATGGTGGCCCTGCTCTGCCAGGGGCACGTGCTCATCGAGGACGTGCCCGGCACGGGCAAGACGATGCTGGCCCGCGCGATCGCGGCCAGTATGGGCATCAGCTTCAAGAGGCTCCAATGTACACCCGACCTACTGCCCAACGACATCACTGGCGTCAGTGTGTTCAATCAACAGACCAACGGGTTCGAGTTCCGGCCCGGCCCGGTCTTTGTCAACATCCTGCTGACCGACGAGATCAACCGGGCCACGCCCCGCACCCAGGCCGCGCTGCTGGAGGCGATGCAGGAACATCAGGTCACAATGGATGGCGTCACTCGTCCTCTCCCTGCACCGTTTCTGGTGCTGGCCACCCAGAACCCTATCGAGTACGAGGGCACCTTCCCCCTGCCCGAGGCCCAGCTCGACCGTTTCCTCATGTGCCTCTCACTGGGCTATCCAGAGACCGATGACGAAGCTCAAATGCTGCGCAGCCTCAGGAAACAGCACCCAATCGAGACGATTGGCCAGGTGGTGGACGGGCACGAATTGCTGCACCATCACGAGACCGTCACCGACGTCCACGTGGACGAGTCTCTGGAACGATACATCCTGTCCATCGTGCAGGCCACCCGCTCCCATTCCGACGTCGCACTGGGGGCCAGTCCACGCGGGTCGTTGGCCCTTTACAAGACAGCCCAGGCACTGGCCACACTGCGGAACCGTGACTATGTCGTCCCTGACGACGTCAAGCTGTTGGCTCCCCTCACCCTGGCCCACCGGCTGATCATCAAGCCGGAGAGTCAGTTGCGCGGACGGTCCGCCGACGCCATCCTGGCTGACATACTGGAGCGCACCGAGCTGGATATTGGGGAACTGAGACGTGATGCGTGATTCGCTGCCAGCATTGGCCGGGAATACGTGACCGGCGAGCATCACTATGCGCAGTTTCGTTCCCTTTCTGCTGATTCTGTTCCTAATCGCCGCCCTCCTTCGTTTGGACTTTTTCTTCACCATCGCCTATCTCTTCTTTGCTGTCTATCTATTGTCGCGCCTGTGGACACGACACACGATTCATCACCTGCGCGTCCAGCGGCAGTTCACGAATCGTGCCTTCCCTGAGGAACAGGTGCCGGTGACTCTGACGGTGCACAACGATACCCGATTGCCCATCCCCTGGCTGGAGGTGAACGAATCGCTGCCCGTAGACCTTGTCGCACCTCCCTTTTTTCGCAGGGTGCTCAGTCTAGATCCGCACGAGCGACGTTCTCTCCACTACACGCTTCATTGTCGTCGACGGGGCTACTATCGCGTCGGGCCGTTGGCCGTGCGCGCCGGTGATCTGTTCGGGCTTGAGCCCTACGTCCACGCCCGGACAGAGCCAGATCACATCATCGTCTACCCCCGGGTGATCCCCCTTCAGCAACTGGATCTGCCCACACAATCCCCTCTTGTGGCCATGCCTGCCCAGGCACGCCTGTTCGAAGATCCAGCCCGGATTATGGGGGTGCGCGACTACCAGCGAGGCGACTCCTTGCGCCGTATCCACTGGACAGCGACGGCCACCGCTGGACGGCTGCTGGTGAAGCGATACCAACCATCCATCGCCCGCGAAACCTGGATCTGCCTGGACATGGATGAGGCGGACTATGCCCGTCGCCAGCGATACACCGCCACCGAACTAGCCATCGTCGTCGCCGCCTCCATCGCCAACCACATCGTCGTCAGAGAGGGACTGCCAGCGGGTTTGATCACCGAGGGGGATGATCCACTATCCGAGCGGGATCCCCCGGCACCGCTCCACTTTCACCTGCCGCCACGCTCCGAGCGGTCCCACCTGATGTCCCTGCTGGAGGTCCTGGCGCGGGTGCAGATCACCTCAGGAACGAGCTTTGTAGATCTGCTGCGCCGCGAGAGTGCCAAGCTCTCGTGGGGGGCCACGCTATCGATCATCACCGGTCGCGAGAGCGAAGAGTTGTTCGATACGCTGGTCGCCCTACACCAGGCCGGGTTTGCCGTGTCCCTTATTCTCGTGCGGCCAGCCCGCCCATCGGCTGAACTGCAGAAGCGGGCAGACCTGCTAGGCGTGCCTATCCATCGGGTATGGGCGGTCAGCACTGTGGAGCAGGATCTGGAGATCTGGCGGTGAGAGATCAATCGATTGCGTGGGTAGAGAACGTGTTCCGCCCGTTGGGGGTCGGGGTGATGATGGGCTGCATCGCTCTATCGGTGGTCGATTTGATTCACCTGTTCGCCCCAACCTGGACCGGCACGTTCATCATCGCTGGATCCATACTGGCAGCGCTGGATGCCCATTACTCCTTGCGGATGATCCGGACCAGAGAGCTACGAGGGGTCGATGTCACCCGCTTCCGGGCCACCGAGTTCGCAGCGCTCTTTGTCCTGCTCAGGATCGGTAGCTACATCGGCGACAGTTGGGCCGACATATGGGGGGATTTTGTGCTCTGGCCCCTGGAACCGCAGAGAATCCTGAATCGAGAGACCGTTGTTGCCTTGGCACTGGCCCTAGTTTCCTGGTGGGTGTCTACTCAGACGGCCCGAGACCTGGAACGGATTGGCGAACCTCCCCCTCATCAGCGTGACCACGTGCCTCCCCAGGAGAGCATCGCCAATCGCTTCTTCTACGGTGGCGTTGTTCTGCTTCTCCTCACCGGGATCACTCGCATTGGGATCGCTGGATTGCTGGACCTAAGCCGCCCACCCGTTCCAGGCCTGGTGCTCAACGTGTTGGTTTACTCGCTCCTGGGACTGGCGATGATGGGCCAGGTACACCTCACCAGGTCTTTTCAACAATGGGAGACCCAGGGAACGAGAGTAGCGCAGGGACTGGCAAAGCGCTGGGTACGCTACAGCGTGATCCTCGTCAGCCTGGCAGCGCTGGCAGCATTCTTGCTTCCCACCGGCTACACCGTTGGCCTATTGGACGTGGTTGCCACACTGGTGTATGGGCTTGGATACTTGGCGACGCTGTTCACAATGCTCCTCTGGCTTCTCTTCAGCCTTCTGCTGGCGCCATTTGCCCGTCTATTTGGCGCTGACTCTGCCCCACCCCCGCGCCCCCTTCCCTCGTTAGAACTGCCCGAAGCTGGGACAGGAGCTCCCGACCTCGGTGGGGCCAGTCCCCACTGGTTCGAGATACTCCGATCGCTCGTCTTCTGGACCGCCGCGCTGGCGATGGTCATCTATGTGATCCGCAGCTACTTGCGCGACCGCCCTGAACTGCTAGAAGCACTTGTCTCGCTGAGACCCATCCGAGCCGTGCGTGATTTTCTGGCCAATCTGTGGCGTCGCCTGACCGGACTGGCGGAGATCATCGCCGAGCGCACCCCCGGACAATTCTCATGGCGACGCACGCACCACAGGCCTCCAGAGATGCCCTTCCGCCTGTTCCGCCTCGGCGCACTCTCGCCCAGAGAACGTATCCTATACTACTACCTGAGTATCCTGCGCCGCGCTGGTCAACTGGGCTTCCCCCGGCGCCGTTCCCAGACACCCCACGAATACGGCCAGGCTATCGAGCCTCACCTGGAAGGGGCAGAGATGGAGATGTCTACGCTCACCCAGTCTTTCATCGAGGCACGTTATAGTCAGCACGCCTTCGATCGTTTGCAGGACCGACAGGTGCGCGCCAGATGGCGTCAGGTGAAGGCCGCCCTGCGCACACTCAAGCACAAGACAGAGATAGAACCCGCAGAAAGGAAGTCTGAATGAACAACTCAAACACGTTTAGCCTAGCCACCCGCGCAGTACACGCTGGCATCCGCGTCCCCCACCCCGATTATGTCCCTACGGTGACGCCCATCCATCCTTCCGTCACGTACACCTATGATCGTATGGAGGACCTAGATGGCGTCTTTGGCGGGACACGCCAGGGATACGTTTATGGCCGCTACGGCAACCCCACCGTGACTGCGCTTGAGGAGGCGGTAGCCACGTTGGAGGATGGAGAGGCTGCCCTGGCTTTTGCCTCTGGGATGGCGGCCATTCACACGGCATTGCTGGCTGTAGGGGCTCGGGCAGGGTCTGCTGTGGTCGCGGCTCAGGATGTATATGGCGCGACCTATGCCCTGTTGGACCAGCTTCTGCGATCCCAGGGCGTCACCGTCCGTTTTGTGGACGCAACCGACCTGGAAGCCGTGGAGAGCGCCTGTCGTGAGCTCAAACCGGCGGCTCTCCTGGTGGAGACCATCTCCAACCCGCTCCTCAAGGTGGCTGACCTTCCGGCACTGGCCAATGTCGCCCATCAGTATGGTTCGGCCCTACTGGTGGATAACACCTTCGCCACGCCGTGCCTGGTCCAACCTCTAAGCCTTGGGACCGACATCGTGATCCATTCCACCACCAAGTATCTCGGCGGGCATGGAGACGTGTTGGGCGGGATCGTAGTCACCTCCCACGCGCAGCGTGCAAAGCTGTTCGAAGTGCTCAAGGTAACCGGTGGCAACTCGGGACCCCACGATGCCTGGCTTGTGCTCCGGGGAATCAAGACCCTGCCACTGCGTATGCAGCAGCACAATTCAAACGGCCTGGCAGTGGCCCGCTGGTTGCAGGCTCACCCCAAGGTCAGCCAGGTCAACTACCCAGGGCTGGCATCCCATCCACAGCACCAGGTGGCAAAAGGGCTCTTTGGCACACGCGGGTATGGCGGAATGATCTCTTTCGTGCTAAGTGGGGCCGACCAGAGCCGGGTTTTCCAGTTCTTTGAGTCGCTGCGCCTCTGTGTACCTGCCACGACCCTGGGCGATGTCCACACGCTGGTCCTCTACCCGGCCCATTCATCCCACCGCGCGCTCAGTCCGGAGGAAAGGAGCCGTATCGGCATCGGCGATGGGCTCATACGTCTGTCGGTAGGTATCGAGGCCGTGGAAGATATCATCAACGATTTGGATCAAGCACTGACCGCACTAGATTGAGGCAAGCCAGCGCCACCACGTACGCTTTGAGCATGGGCCGGCTGCTCCTCTACAGATCCAAGATGTCACAATCGCAGATGCCTACGGAGCCAGCGCAGACATCAACGAGATCAACAACGTGCTCGACAGAGACACACTCGTGGTCCGATCATAAGGAGGTGTAGCATGAAATATGCGTCCTATCCCCGCCGGCGTGTAAGCAGGCTCCTCATGATCCTTTTCCTCTTCGGCCTGTCCCCCGCTCTCTTGGGGGCGGGCTACCATATCCCGGTTTCCCTTACACGGATCATCTTTCTCCACCATTCCTGTGGAGAAAACTTGATCAACCAGGGCAATGTCCGCGAAGGGCTCACAGCCCTTGGCTACGAGTTCTTTGACCACGGCTACAACGATGACGGGTTGCGTCTGGCAGACGGCTCGTACACGGGCACCAACTTTGATGTACCTGGAGACAATACCGACCCCGACGGCTTGGCCGCCATCTTTGACCAGCCGCTCCACGATCCACCGGACAACACCTTCAGCTATCTGATGCAATACGACGTCGTCGCCTTCAAGTCCTGCTATCCCGCCAGCAACATCGTGAGTGATGAGCATCTGGCCGAGGTCCAATCCTATTACGTGTCGATCCGCGACCGGATGGACGGCTACCCCAACGTGGTCTTTGTCATCGTCACCCAGCCGCCACAGGTGCCAGGCGGCAGCGACCCCGAGGAGGCAAGACGAGCCCGGGCATTGACAGACTGGCTGCAATCCGACGAGTACCTGGACGGCCATCCCAACGTTTTCACTTTTGATTTCTTTGGGCTCCTGGCGGACGACAGCAACTTTCTGCGAGCCGAGTATCGATTTGATGACTATGATGGCCATCCCAATGAACAGGCCAACCGTGCGATTGGTCCGCGTTTTGTAGAGTTCCTTCACCAGGCTATCCAAAGCTATATGGGGGAAGCACCACGTCCTACCCTTGCCATACCCACCCCACTGCCTGCAGAGACTGTCCAACCCGAGATCACAAGAACTCCCCAGCTCCCGCCTCCCTCTGGTCTACCACCAGCAGGCGTCATTGACGATTTTGAATCATCTACTGGCTTTTGGGATGGTACCGCCGACACCGGTTCTACCATTGAGTGCGGGCACGACGGCAGCACCGCTCACAATGGACAGGCGTCCCTGCACATCGACTATAACGTCGCGCTCCACGGATGGGGGGATTGTGGACGATACTTTGAACCACTGCAAAACTGGAGCACTGGTTCGGGGCTTTCCCTATGGCTCCGCTCAGAAGAGCCAAAAGAACCGATCACCTTGATGCTGTTTTCAGGTGAACCTGATGGGCCGACGCCATTTGAGGTGGCCCTTGAGACCACATTGGAAAGCACAGAAGAATGGGGACAAGTCACGTTTCTGTGGACCGACTTTGCCCCGGCGGCGTGGGCTGATGCAGATGGCCTGTCTCAGGTAGATCCTAGTCGGGTGACAGGCTACGGATTCAGCATCACTGCGGCGGAGGGGGACAATGCAGGACACATCTGGATTGACGATGTCAGTCTTGCCACAGGCGAGGAGCAATCGATCCGGCCAATCGACGTGCCAACAGCCACCCCTGTCGCCGCTCCCTTGGAAACTGAATCCGGTGAGGAGGTTGTCCAGGTAGCTACTGAGGAGCACGCCGAGGAACCAAGCGAGATACCCGTTCAAGAACCAGAGCCTGGAGGCGGACTATGCCCCGCTGCGATGGTCGCAGTTCCAATGGCGGTGCTAGGCTTTATACTTGTGGACCACCGCCAGCGGTAGGGCACCTTACCGCCACACGATGATCTCTTGGCTGGCGGTCTCTGCAAGCTCAATGACCAGCCCTCCGCCTTCGGCGCGCCAACGATCGTGCGCCCGGTTATTGATGGCCACACGACGGGCCGTGGGGAAATCATTCAGAATCACGATGGGCGGGGCAGGCAGCTCTCCCTCGAGACTGAGCTGCAATGTCGTATCATCGGCAGTATACGAGATTGTGACGGTGGATCCATCCTCATCATAAAGAACAAAGCGCCCGCCAACCCCCGTATAGATATTGATCACCATTCTTGCGCCGACGGCCCGATCGCTGTGATCCACCGCCGGTCCCATCGGAATGATCGCACCCCGCCGGATAAAGAGAGGCATGATCTCGAGTGGCGCAGGATAGTTCAGCCACATCGGCCCCTCGTGGATCTCGCGACTCCAATAGTCTACCCACTCGCCGGCCGGGAGATAGATCATACGCCGCTGCGCGCCCCGTTCGAGCACTGGCGCAACGAGAAAGCTGTCACCGAAGAGATATTCGCTGTCCAGATGCCGCACGTTGGGATCGTGACTGTACTTGAGCACCAGCGCTCGCACCATCGGTAGACCGGTCCTGGTGGCCTGGACAGCGGTGGAATAGATGTAGGGAAGCAAGTGATATCGTAGTCTCGCATAACGCCGGAAAATAGCCTCGGCTTCCTCGCCAAACTCCCAAGGCTCTCGGGCAGTGACACCGTGACAACGACTGTGCGAACTGAATAGGCCAAACTGTGCCCAACGGATGTACAGCTCAGCGTCCGGCTGACCGAAAAAACCGCCGATGTCGTGACCATAGAACGGGATTCCCGAGAGGCCGATACTCAGTGCAGCCCTGAGTTGGTTCGCCATGTGTGGAAAGTCGGCGATGGGATCGCCACCCCAGCAGGTCGGGTACCGCTGCGAACCGGCCCACCCCGACCGTCCCCAAACCAGTCCACGTCCCGCCATTTCCTGCGTAAGCTCAAAAACCGCACGGTTGTACAGCAGTGGGTACAGATTGTGCATTTCCCGCCCACTCATCCCACTGTGATAGACGCCATCCTCCGGTGCGCTCTCACCAAAGTCGGTCTTGAAGGTAGCCACCCCCTGCCCCATCAGCGGACGATGGAGATCTTGCCACCAGGTCACAGCCTCAGGGTTGCTCAAGTCCACAACCGACGCTGGGGGCACACCCTCGGCCCAGCCGTCGATAAAGTACGGCTTGCCCTCCTTGTCCAGCACAAAATACCCTTTCTCATGCCCTTCCTCGAAAATCGGGGCGTCCTCGGTAACGTACGGATTCTCCCACAGGCATAGTCGGAACCCACGCTCACGCAGCCCCGCGATCATCTCCTCTGGATCAGGAAAGCGTTCCTCATCCCATTGTAGACCGCACCATCGGGGCGGATCGCCCATCCACCAGGGATCGATGTGGATCACATCGCAAGGGATACGATGGGTACGCATAGTCTCCGCAATCCGCTCCACCTCGGCCCGGTCTTGGTAGCCACACCGAGACATCCACAATCCAAAGGACCAGCGAGGCGGGATGGGTGCATAACCGGTGAGGTCGCAGTAGCGACGAAGGATATCGGACGGCTCAGGACCATAGATGAGGAAAACGTCCAACTCTGGTCCCTCGTGGGTGAAACTGTGAGCCAACAGGAAATCGGATGCCAGATCAAAAGTGACTCGAAAGGTCGTATTGACGAACAACCCATAGCCTCGGGTAGACCACAGGAACGGGACGTTCTTGTACGTCCGATGGCGCGAGATACCGGGTGCGTCGCTAGCCCATAGCTCGAACCGCTGGCCAACCCGGTTGATACGCGCAAACTGCTCACCCAGACCGTACAGATCCTCATCGTGGGCCAGGGCGAATGTCTCGTGCACTATGGCCCGCTCGTTCTCGGAATCACGTACAAAGCCCAAACCCTTCCCACAGGAGCTCACGATTGTTCCGGAGGCGCTGGACAGACTACTCTCTTCTCCTTCCTGGCAGATGAGCTCACCAGCGCTATTCAGCAGTCGAATAACCCAGGGATCGCGAGCCACCTCCACGCGGATCATTTGGGTCGAGAGATCCAATCGGTCAGGAGCCTCTGACATCAAAAAGGGAACGGGTTCCCACGCCTCGCTTACGAGGACACCGCCGTGACTGCGATTCGACTCCTCCGAACGTTGACCTTCGGTCCTCATACGCAGCCTTACCACCTCAGCCGTGCAAAAGTCGAGTGAAATCGCGACCTGGGTGCCAGAGTCAGTCTCCGCACGAAACAGCACCCCGTGCGCGGTGCGCTCAAAGTCGTGCCAACAGTCTACACGCTCATATGTGGACATATGTCTTCCTGGCAAGGCTGACAGAGACCTCTGCATCTGCAGCGGGTTCGGGATATGGATCCCCTTACGTCACTAACACCACTTCGGTGTCCGTCGTCTGTCGCACTCTGTCGATGAAGCGGTCCATATCTCCAGGTTCGAACGGGCGCAGTGTTGCTCCAGTCTGGGGTGCGCCAATAACCAGAATCCCCGCATTCACCTGACGCAGATACTCCTCGACCGTCCGCCAGACTGGTCCGCACATGACAACAGACTGGGATTTCACAGCTTGTTTCTCAGCACGAGACTCGGCCATACAGAGAAGAGATCTTCCCAGTCTTGTCAACTCATCACATAATGCCGCCGTTCGCGCCTCATCCTTGACCTCTGCGAAGCTGGGGTCAGCAACACACAGGAACATCAACTCTGCCCCTGTTTCCTTTGCCAGCGCTATCGCCCGCTCCTGGGTCCTTCGACTGGCTTGTCCGCCCCGGGTCGTGCACACGATTGGTCGCATTGCCTAGTCCTCTCCCTGTCCCATCCCACCATCCGAGCCAGCAGCCTGGATCAGATCCAGCGCCTCCAGCCGAAGCTCGACGTCGGTCTTCAGTTCCCCATGTGTATGCTCCGAGAGCAGGCCCCGTCGCAGCGCATCTCCCAGCGCTCCATATTCTGCCTGCAGCGCTTCGCGACGCGCCTGCAGCAGCACCTCTCGCTCCAGCTCTGCATACTCGATGAACAACTGGTTCATCTCATCCTCCAACTGGTTCTGAGCCTGGCGATAGTCTCCTCGCAGGCCATTCCACATCTCGTCGGTCAGGAGCCCCTCACGATGCAAACCCTCCAGTCTGCGTAGACCAGCCTGTGCTGCAAAAAGACGCCCTAGACGTTTCTCCCGTTCTATACGATGCCTCGGACGTCTGACCAATCCCAAGCGTTGCAGCAGGAACTGAATCGTCGTACCCTGGACCAGCAGGGAGAATAGCACCACACCAAAGGTCATAGCCTGAAGCATGTCACGCTCCGGCAACTCTGCGGGCAGGCTGAGCGCCAAAGCCAAGCTGATCGCACCTCGCAAGCCACCCCAGAACAAAACGTGCCGCCAGTTCCCGGGAAACTGCGGGCGCCGCTTGCCAAAGGCGTTGGCTATGAACGACAGCCCGTAAACGCTCACTCCCCGACTGACCACCACCGCGCCCACCGCCACCACGATCGGACCAAGATTCTCCCACAGTTGTGGCAAATCCACCGTAAGTCCAATGAGCAAGAATACCAACGAATTGGCCAAAAACGCCAAATAGTCCCATAGGTTGAACAGCATGATCTTTGTCGTCGGCGATGCCCTCTCCAGCCATATGTTCCCGCTGAGGAGGCCAGCTATCACCACGGCCAGTACGCCGCTGACGTGAAACTGCTCCGCGATCAGATAGGCACCATAGGCCAGCAACGTCGTGATGGTGGTCTCGATCAAACGATCGTCTACACGGGCCATAAGCTGTGCTGCTAGCCAGCCTAGAGCCAAACCAACAGCCATTCCTCCCACGGCTATCCGGAGGAAATCGATCAAACCATCTACCGGGCTGAAAACCCCCGTCAGTGTCGCGATCAGTGCAATCTGATAGACGACGATGGCCGTGCCATCGTTGAACAAGCTCTCCCCTTCCATGGCCACCGCCAGGCGGCGTGGCACACCTAATGCTCTGAAGAGGGCAATTACGGCTACTGGATCGGTGGCGGCGATCAGTGCCCCAAAAACAATCGTGGTCCCTAGCGGTAAACCAGCGCCCAGAGCCACAACGCCCCCAACGATAAGCGCGGACAGAACGACCCCAGGCACGGCAAGCACCACGATAGGCACTAGATTGTCTCGCAGCAGACCAAAGTCCACGTGAAAGGCGGCCTCGAAGATCAGCGGCGGGACGAATATGGCCAGGATCAACTCGGACGTCAGTTCAATGGACAGTGGGCTTCGAATCGAGATGAACAATCCCACCAGTACCAGGCTAACCGTGTAGGGCAATCGTACTCGCCGCACGGCGATGGCCACCAGCGTGGCTACTGTCATCAGAAGCGTGATAGTCTCAGCAGCGAGGATTTCCTCCATTATGCCTACCTTTCAACGGCGAAATGATATCTCCAGTGCCTGTCAAACCTTGGGCAGGCGAATCGCCTAGACTATGTATATTCTATCTCGTTCTAGCGGCGACGCAACCGCGGTTGGAACGCCCGACCGCCTGAACAGGATACTACGCCGAGGTGGTTGACTCAGTCCTGCTCTTTCGTTGGTCACAGCCGCTCTTGGCCTCCTCGGTCGGAGCATAGAGCCTCTCGCCGCCAACGTACAAGGTCCTCAACAGTATCTACATCGTGTTGCTCGGATAGGCGCGCCACGACAAGTCCGTGCGTTTCCGCCAACGCCTCGGTCTGTGCCAACACGCGCTCACTACTCCATTCGATCCCCTCGAACAGGGGTGCGCCAGGCGCCCGCATGCCGATCAGATAATACCCACCGTCGCTGGAAGGGCCAATGACCACCGGTAAGGCGTCCAGGGCATCAAAGGCGGCGCGCACGATCTGGCTGTTCAGACCAGGGATGTCACTGCCTGTCAGGACCACGGCCTCTGCTCCTGCTGCAAACGCCTGCTCAAACGAGGCCGCCATGCGTCGTCCCAAGTCGCCCGCGACTTGAGAATGCACCAAGAATTCGGGGAAAGCATCGGAGAAGAACAACACGTCGGCAGGCGAGGCCACCGAGAGCTCGACAGTATCCACCGATATGCCTGCCAGGTCAGCACGCGACAGATCAAGAAGATAGGCATAGAGCAACCGCGCATAGACCCCGGCTGCTTGTTCGTCCCCGATGCCAGCGCCCAGTCGCGTCTTGGCATAACCAGGCAACGGGCGCTTGGCGTACACGATGAGATGACGTCTCACGTCCACAGCGCATCCTCACGACTGGACCGGTAATCCCGCGCGATGCCCTCCGGCGTCGCACCCAGCCTGAGATAGCGGATTATCGACCACAGGTTCGCCAGCGATTGGCGGATAAAGCCACGCTCCAGAAAGCGGCGGCTCGACGTGACAACTCGCGGGCTACCGATCTTTACCAATCGCCCCACCTGATGTAGTGCCCGTGACATTTCGACGTCCTCCATCAGTGGGATCTCTGGAAAACCACCAACTCGCTCGAAGGTGGTACGGGACATGAACTGCACCTGATCGCCATACATTCGCCACCAGGTGGCAGTAAACCGCATCCGATTGCGAATGTGCATCAACATCCCCCGCGCGGGCAGTATCAAGGTTTGAAACGTACCACCACTCACGCCTGGTTGGCTTAATGCCTCTATGATCGCCTTCCGCCAGCCACCAGGCAGCCGTGAGTCGGCGTGACAAAAGACCAGGACCTCGCCGTGGCAAGCAGCGGCGCCCCGATTCATCTGCCCGGCCCGTCCGCGCGGAGACCGAAGCAGGGTGATATCTGAGGGCACCACATCGGGCGTGCCGTCAGTGCTGCCGCCGTCCACGACGACGATTTCCACCTGAGCGGACGTATAGTCACTTTGGGCGGCAGCAATAGCCTCCTCGATGTTCTCCACCTCATTCAGAGCTGGGATGATCACAGAGACCAGCATAACACCCGGTCCAACGACGCACGCTTCCAAGCCTCAAAGAGGATTTCCTCAAGTCGCCTCACATCCAGAATTCGCGCGGGCATGTTGATACAAGCCCTCTCCCCTTCCTGCGCAAGAACGAGCGTACCTGTCTCCAGGTCCTTCACAGTCGAACGCACCCATACAGGATTGACATCAAACAGATCTGGATACGAGATGTAGATCGCTGGCAACAGGTCCCACAGATAGAAAACGGAAATGCCGCAGTAGACACCAAAAGCCAGCAGCCAATTGCGAACGGTGCGCTGGCCATCGCGCCCCAGAAATCTGATCCGCCTCAGGTCGCTCCAGCCGAAGGATGCCTGGAGGCAAATGTGCGCGTTCATCAGCGTGACAGGGCAGTTTGCGTTGAGCACAGCAAAAGCTGCCTCTGGATCGGCCGACAGGTTCAGCTCAGGAAGGTCCCGCCATCCGACGCGCAGTGGATGAAGGCACCCTCCCATACAGACAATCTGTTTGAGGTTGTCAAAAAAGGCGGGATCCAGTTCCGCGGCAGCGTACAGATTGCCCAACGGCCCGGTAGCTAGAAGCGTGATCTCGCCAGGATAGGCAACGGCAGTCTCAGCTAGAAAGTGAGCCGCGTCAGTGGGAGACCGGCGTTTTTCACCGTGTTCAACTCGTTTGCCTTCACCCCTAGATAGCGGTATGTCGTCACGACCAATGCCCTGCAGCAATTTCCTGGTTTGCGGATACACCTCGTCAATAGAGCCATTGCCGAAAATGGTGGTGACCCCCAAGAGTTGCACGTCAGGCCGGCCCAGGAGATAGAGCAATGTCAGGCCATCGTCTATCTCCTTGAGGGGCAACCCCATAGTGTTGTCGCAGTCGAAGATAACGTGTCCGACCACAGTCACATCCAGAGCCAGTTAATAGAAGAGATAATCCCAGTCTTGTCCGGTCAGGTCGTTGAAGGAAAAGTCCGGGCGGGCGATATCAGCGCCGAACTGTATCACCGGCTGGCCAATGGCCTTGAAGAGGGCCATACTCCCGTGCCGCTCATTCAACAGCAACGCTCCAGCCAATTTGCCGTCCACCACACGGATCTTGCGGTATCCATCGTCCTCCTGCCAGACATACACCTCGCCCTCATCACCGTGCGGATCACCGATGTATGTATAGAGGACGGTATAGATAACGGAGGCGTTGAACAAAGCCTGCTCCGGTAGCGTTGCGTCCTTTCCCGCCATATTACGGCCAGCAGTCTTGCCCTGGAGAGCGCAATCCAGCCAAATGCGGGTCGTCTGCCAACGGTTGGCGCCCGGCACGCGCGTCTCCGTGCAATCGCCCGCGGCGTATATACCAGGCAGATTGGTGCGACAATGATCGTCTACCCGGATACCCTTGCCCGCGGCCAATCCCGGCACATCGGGGAAGACAGGCGTGATCCCCACAGCCTGCACAAAGATGTCAAAACCCCACGTGCGTCCACTCTCGAGTACGGCCGTCTGCTGCTCCACCCGCGCGACCGTGTCGTTGATAAACAAATCTATACCGTCGGCCCGCATACGTTGCTGCAACCACTCCGACGCCGATGCGTCAAGCAGCGGTTTCGCGAGTGGAGGTGTCCTTTGAACAACGGCGATGTGTGTGAGGCCCATCTTGTGTAGCGCTCCGGCAAGTTCTAACCCCAAGATACCACCGCCCACGATCAGCGCCCGTCCGCAGCAGCCGAGGCGCTCCTTGATCTCCCGAGCATCGGCCAGGCTTCGGAAAACCAAGGTCTCCTCCAGTCCCTCGACGGGATAGACGTTAGCCTGAGCGCCGGTAGCGATGAGCAACTTTTCATAGTCAAGCGTATCACCATCGATCAGGTGTACCTGCTTCGCCTCCGGATCTACATGTGTCACGTGTGCACTCATCTGCATAATCCGCATCTGATCGTAGAACTCGGGCATCCGACCCGGCAACATCTCGTCGCTCATCTCGCCAGAGATCCACTCCGAGAGCGACGCACGATAATAGTACGGCTCGCCCTCGTCACTTACCATCAGAATACGTCCGGAGGGGTCAGCGTGCCGAATCTCTTGCGCGGCGGTGATACCCGCCATCCCATTGCCGATGATGAGATACTTGACCTCACTCATTGCCGACCTCCGCCTCTGGCCGCGTGGCCTGGTCAGCCGCCACCATCAACTCCCACAATGGTACCCCCGCTTCCTTGAACGCCCCGCTAAATGATTCCCAACAGGTGACGCACTCGACCGCCATCCCCCCCGCACTCTTCTCCTTGACGACCTCTAGTTTATCCTCGTGCAATCTGTGGTCCAGATCGTGGTTAACGTGAATATTGTAGTAGCCGCAGCAGACACACTGCTGGGGCGTCTCAGCAATCTCGACCACGTCCGCCATCAGCGCCAAAAGATCGCGAGCTGGCTGCGGCTTGGCCACCTTCTTTGTGACGTGGCAAGAATCGTGGATGGCGACGGGATAGTCAAACCTCCGCCAGGTGAGCCGGCCAGCATACTGCAGCAGCCACTCCGGCGTAGTCAGGGGCGTCCATGTCGCGCCCGTCTTTTTCTTGAGCCGCAGCAGCGCTGCATAGCACTCTGCGCAACCGCTGACGATGATCTCGGGCTGTACCTGGTCGATCAGGGTGCCCAGATGCATGAGCATCTGCTGGCCATAGCCCATCTGCCCGGTAAGATACTGAGGCCAACCACAGCAGGAGCGCACACCTGCCAGCACCTCGTAGTCAAGGCCCAAACGATCCGCCAGCTTGAGCGTGGCCGAGGGAGCGCCGGAGGGAGAGAAAACGTAACAGCCGAAATAGAAGAGAAGGGGCTTTTGTTCCAGATGGGCCTTGTCCACGTACTTGCCCAACGGTCCGGCGATGATACGCATCACCACGTCGTACAGCGAGATAAGCCAACCTCGGTCGTGGCGCCCCTTGATGGCATAGTAGCGCTGCCATTGCTTAGGAATGGCCGGAAGCATCGACTTGAGCAACAGCATCATATGATCCCGGTGGACACCAGCCGGACAGGCCAGCGTGCAGTCCCCACACTGGATGCACTCCGTCACAAAGGTTTGCACCCGCTCTGTCCAGACGCCGGAGACCATCACTGAATCCAACTCGTTCTGATTGACCTCCAGCCGGTTGACAGGACACGCCTCCATGCAGGCATTAGCCCCGATGCAGTTGTCCAGCCCAAACTCGGCCAATCTTCTCAGGCTGTCCTCAAACTCCTCACCGGCCCACCTCATAACACAAACTCCGTTGCAGCTTGCCCCAATGGTTTTCCGCAGGAGAGGCATTTGTCCACATCAGCCGGATTATCGCGTCCACAAGAGAGGCACTTGACGATTTCCTTTCCGAGACTCATCTCAACGCTGTCTTCTACTCCCTTACTCCGGCGGCTCCGGATATAGATCGCGACAGCGGGGATCAGAGCGGTCGCGATCTTTAGCGCGACCGCTGCAAAGAACTGCCACGAGGTGGGATCTGTGGCTGCATCCCCCAGAAACACCAGCGAGAACGAGCCAGGGATTATGCCCAGCATCGTCCCGGCGATGAAGGTCAGAGGAGAGACCTTGGTCAGTCCTCCCACATAGTTCTGTATCTCCCACGGTAACAACGGGATCAAACGCATCAGCAGCACGAATGTAAAGCCCTTGCTGCCCTCAGACTGCCGATAGATCTCGTCCAGCTTTTTACCCTTTAGCTTGTTCTCGACCCACTCGCGGCCCAACTTCCGAGCCAGGTAGAAGGGGATCAAGGCGGACGACGTCGCGACCACCAGGACAAGGAGCGTCCCCCCCACAATCCCAAAGAGCAGTCCCCCCACCGCCGAAATCACCGGCGCCAGGAAAGGAACCGGTGCACTGATAATATAGATGGCAGCATAGGCAAATGGCGCCCACGGCCCAAACCTGCGGATATAGTGTTCCAGGTTTTCACGATTGAATTGGTCGTACATTGAGAAATAGTGCCAGGCCATTGCCGCAAAAGCACCCAGGATGACAACGAGTAGGACAATCTGTATCCACTTATTCTGCTTCGGTTGTTCGTTCACACTACGTCCCTATCTTTGGTAGTCATAACAGCAAACGGTACGATACTAGGAAAACACCGGCGACGTCATGTACGGATCAAACAGGCTCCAGACGAAATCTGGATCCAGATACTCACTCACCTTGAGAAACGTATCCTGGTTTTGAAGCGCATGCTCGCCAGTCTGATAGCTCACCCAGGCCATCGCTGACCACGAGATGCCACGCAAACAGTTAAACGGATCACGTAGCTCGACGCGATCCTCAATAGTGTCGCACAAGTGAGCGTCGGAAATGGCAGCACAATAGGCTTTCAGGAACGTCAATCGGTCCGCCCCCGACAGGCGGTAGTCCGTCTTCCACAGTGTGGTCGTCGGCACGCCGAAATGGGAGATATCCTGCGACGGATCGCCCCACAACGGCTTCTCCCAGTCCACCAGGTGTAGCGTGCCCCGCTCCCGATTGGCGATAAAGTTACCCGAATTGACCTCAGTGTTGATGATACACGGCCACGGATCGGAGACAAAGTACTCTTCCTTGTGGCGCGCCTCTCTGGCCCAATCAAGTACCTCCCGGAGGTAATCACGCAGCGAGGGATCGGCCAGGTCCGACTCAAGATAGACTGGCAGCAGGCGCGAGCATTCCTCATAGGTCATACTCAATGGGCACTCCTCACGGATAAGATGATTCTGCTCCGGTGGCACAGGTTGGCTGTGGACTCGGGCGAACAACTGCGCCGCCGCCTCTAGGTCACGTCGATAGTCCAATGGCTCACCGGGCAAGTACTCCATCAGCAGCACACCATGGGCCAAGTGTTCACGGCTGTCGTCCACGTAAAACGGACGCGGAGTAACGCCCGTCGTCTCTAGCAACCTTAGCGCACGATACTCATACAGGACCTGGTCATCGCGACCGATCTGTGTACCCACGTTGACTCGCAATACCCAGGCAGTGTCACCCTGACCCACCAGGTAGTTCATATTGTACTCGCCCTGCGCTAACGGGGCAACAGTAAAGCCCACGCCTGAGCACCAGCCGTCGAGGGTACTCAAATCAGCGTGTCTCAGGTAGTTATCTACGTGCGGTAAGCAGTCCTGCAGCTTCATTGTTGCCTTCAACCCTGTCCATCCCCATGGCCGCCACAGTCATGGTACCAGACCCGGCCGTCACGCGCCAAGAAATCGTCCCCTTCAGAAGGCCCCCAGCTCCCTGGCTCGTAAAACGCCAACGGCGGCGCGTCAGATTGTTCCCAACCAGCCAGGATCGGATCAATCACCCCCCATGCCAGCTCGATCTCGTCACCCCGGGCAAACAGGGAGGCATCCCCTTGCAACGCGTCTAACAGCAAACGCTCGTATGCCTCTGGCAACACGCTCGGTCCGAAATCCTCCTCATAGTGAAACTCCATATCCACCGACCGCGTGTGCATCCCGGCACCCGGCTCCTTGGCCTCGAACCGCAGATGAATCCCTTCATCGGGCTGGAGACACAGGGACAGCACGTTTGGGGTTATTTCCCTGTCGGGCGGCGCTGGAAACATCAGGTGCGGCACGCCCCTAAACTGGACGGCGACTTCGGTCGTTTTCGCCGGCATCAATTTGCCAGAACGCAGGTAGAACGGCACATCGCGCCATCGCCAATTGTCCACCATCAACTGCAGCGCAGCATAGGTCGGGGTCTGAGAGCCCGGTGCCACGTTCGACTCGTCCCGATAGCCGAGATACTGACCACGCACGCTCTCAACCTGTAGGCGGATAGCCCGCAGGACCTTGACCTTCTCATCGCGCAGTGCGTTCGCCTCAAAGACTGCGGGGGGCTCTATCGCCACCAGGGTCAGCAATTGCAGTAGGTGATTCTGGAACATGTCTCGCAGCACACCGGACTTGTCATAGTAGCCAGCCCGATGACCAACACCCACACGCTCAGCCACGGTGATCTGAACGTGATCCACGTAGCTGCGATTCCACAGCGGCTCAAAGATAGCGTTGGCAAAGCGCAAGGTCAGGATGTTCTGTACCGTCTCTTTGCCCAGGTAGTGATCGATGCGATAGATCTGGCTCTCATCAAACACGGTGTGGACCTGCTGGTTGAGTTGCTGAGCGCTGTGTAGGTCATGGCCGAATGGCTTTTCGATAATGACACGGACCCAACCGTGATCGCTTTGATTCAGCCCGGCTTGCCCCAGATGCTGGACAATCGTTGGATACAAAACAGGGGGAGTCGCCAGGTAGAACAACCTGTTCCCCTCCGTGCCCGCCTCGACGTCGAGCTGCGCCAGTCGATCTGCCAAGCGCCGATACGTATCGGGATCGTCATAGCCCCCTACCAGGTAAGAATGGCGTCCCGCAAAGCGAGGCCAAAGCTCGCACACGCCGGGCTTTAGCCGGGCATAGTCAGTCACCCCCTCGAACAGGCGGTCACGGAAGGCCTCGTCGGAGAGCTCAGTGCGTGCCACCCCAACTACCCGAGTGTTGGGATGCAAGAGACCGCCACAAGCAACACTATGTAGGGCCGGCACTAGCTTACGTTGCGTCAGGTCCCCAGAAGCACCAAAGATGACGACCGCAGCAGGAGTGATCGCATCTCGACTTGTACCGGCCAGCGTCTGCGTCATACCAGGTTTTCCTCCTCCCACACTCTGCATAGTGGGCCGATTCCACTTCCTCGTTTCTTCCGCCGTGCCCTACTCCACTACTGACGTCCCCTGTGACATGTTCCTTACCCTCGGCTCAGGCTACGACGGATCAGTGCAAGGCTCTAGGCACGAGAATAGTCCTTGACGCGCTCCATTATACAGGCCAGTATCAATCTGGGGAAACGCGGGCCGAGCGCCTGTCCCCGCACCCTAGACACCCGGCAGCCATCCAACGTCAAGCGGGGCCGCGTGAATGGCGGCCCCGCTCGATCTGTACCTGCTTATTCCGTCTATCCCCTGTCTCTTATCACGAGCGGCAGGTGGATAAAATGCCCCGCCTAAACGGTCACAACCACCTCATCCGGTCCCCACCCTGTATATACTGGATCTTGCCGCGCCACCTGGGCAGCCCGCTGATAGTATGGAACAGCTCGCTCCGGACGACCACCGTGCTCAAAGTGTGCCGCGATATGTCCACTGACCGCGTCCAGGTCGTCAGCATAGACGCTCTCCAGAGCACCGGCCACCCGGCGGTGGAGCAGCCGTTGCCGTGCGCCACTAAGATCAGAAAGGGCTACCTCACGCAACTTGTGGTGGGTGAAATCGTAAGCGTCGACTCCCTGTTCCCGTATGATCCGCCGCTGCCACAGTTCGTCCAGCGCGCGCACCAACGGTCCTTCATCTTCGTCGGATGCCTGAGAGAGAACAGAGAAAGTAAACTCTCGACCGATGACGGCCGCCAAGCGCGCCAACTCGCGGGCTGTGGGCGTGAGCTGGTCAAGACGAGCGCTGAGCGCATCCTGAATCTTGGACGGTAGGGGACGCGGGATACAAATCAACTCACCGGTCTCCGATTCTACGACCGTTTCGGGGAGCCCTCCACGCACAGTCTCCACTGCAAACAGTGGATTCCCCTCCGTCTCGTCGTAGAGACACACAGCGACACCTGGGTCAAGCGCCTCTCCCACAAGGCCCGTCGCCAGGGATATTGTTTCAGCCTTGTCCAAGGGATCCAGTCGGATTTCACCCAACCGGCCGTCACGGCGGAGGCCTCTCAGCAGCAGGGTCAGTGGATGGTCATCACCAAACTCCTCCGTGCGCAAAGTGCCCACAATGAGCAGGCGTGCGTGCGGGTCGAAACGCAATAGGTAGTGCAGCCACTCCAGGGTTTCCCGGTCGCACCACTGTAGATCATCCAGCATAAGCAGTAAAGGCTTGCCGTCCCCAAGGATGGCGCGTGCCAGCGCTTCGAACAATCGCTTTCGCTGCCACGCCTCCGTGAGCGAGCCAGGGGGCGCAAGAGTGGAATCCTGGACGAGTAGTTCGGGCAGGATGCGCCCCACCGCGCTGCGCCACACTGGCTCCAACGGAGGTAGCGGGCGGCTTCGCAGCCAGGACGCCACAGGAGCATACACCAACTCACCCTCAGCAGCGTAGCAGCGGGCGGTGGCAGTGGAAATCCCCTGATGCTCAGCCCATTGAACAAACTCCTCGGCCAACCGCGTCTTGCCGATCCCTGCCTCTCCCCCTATCAGCACTAGCTGCGACTGTCCGGCGGCCGCGACCTGCCAGGCATCGCGTAGCTCTGCCCATTCCTGATGTCGTCCGACCAATGAAGAGCTGGGAACGGATTCAGGCAGAGGGGCCAGAGTGCCCATCTCTCTCCCTTCAGTCACCAGCAATTGCTCGTACAACTCACGGGTGAGGGAACTCGGCGCCACGGACAGCTCTCGCTCCAGAACTGTCCCGCAGGTGTGATAGACTCGCAGGGCGCCGGCCCGGTCGCCGGTTAGGGCGTGCAGACGCATCAGTGAGCGATAGGTAGCTTCGTGGAGCGGCTCGTGCCGGAGCGATTGCTGAGCATACTCAATGGCTGCGTTGTAGTCGCGCTGTTCCTCCAGCGCCAGGATCAGTTGTTCCAGCGCCCCGGCATACGCCTGGCGCAGTCGCTCCCGCTCGATGATGATCCAGTCATCGTAGCAGCTTGGGAGCAGGTCACCCTGGTACAGCCCCACAGCCTTCTCCAGAGCACTCCGTAGGGTTCCTGTGTCTCCGACCTGGGTGGCCTGTTTAGCTCGGGTAATCGCGTTTTCGAAATCTACGACGTCAAACGTGAACGGGGCATCCGCCCGCCACTGTAACGTCTGGTCATCCACGTGCAGGAAACGATCGGCATCGGGCAGGGCGCGCCGCAGACGGTACAATAGGTTGCGCAGATTGGTAAGCG
This sequence comes from uncultured Anaerolineales bacterium, assembly GCA_964444825.1. GTDB lineage: Bacteria > Chloroflexota > Anaerolineae > B4-G1 > B4-G1 > CAYUIS01. The sequence continues at coordinate 36,348 of CAYUIS010000028.1, forward strand.
CCTGCGTGTCGGTGGAATCGGGCCACAGAACATAGGCCAGGTGATGGCGGGCTTGAGGTGCACCACGGTGAAGCAGCAGATAGGCCAACAGGGACTGCAACCGAGATGTGCTTATGCTCGACACAGGCTTGCCGCCGTAAGCAACAAAGAAATCTCCGAACAGGCGCAGTTCCAAACCCTGTCGTGACCGGTTCATCTAGAGCCGCCCCACTCTCCTTGTCTCAAGGCCATTTCACTGTGGCGCTAGTATATCATAATCCAGCTATAAAGTCAATGTTCGTCTTGTTAATTATGAGGTACAGCATAGCGATTCCCAGGTTTGTCATGATTCCTGGAGCCAACAGGAGAGATGAACTGATACCCACTGCCAAATGACAAACCCGAGTGGATATTGCCAGTGAAGAGATCAGCAGTCCTGGACACCACTCGGGTACGCACAACCACGGTGAAACGCGGCTTGGGTCACCCTATGCTTTCCTGGTCAAGATAGTGATAGGATCGCTGACAATGTCCCCTGAGGAAGACAAACGATGGGCAACGATCACCTCCGTCGCCAGGCCCAGAAACAGCCCGTGTTCAACAATACCAGCCCGCTTGTCCATACTGGCCGCCAACTCTGCCGGTTGCGAGATCGGACCGAAACTACAGTCAAGGATAATGTTGCCCTGATCCGTATGGAAAGGAGTGCCATCGTCATGCTGGCGCTGGACAACCTCAGCACCGAGTGACCTCAGATAATCCACCTGCGAGAGCAAACCAAATGGAATCACCTCAACCGGCACCGGCCAGAGCGTGCCCAGCGCGGGTGACAACTTCGAGTCATCCACCACGATGATCTCTCGGCGGCTGGCTTGGGCGACGACCTTTTCCCGGAGCAGCGCCCCACCCCCACCTTTGATCAGGTTCAGCTCTGGATCTACCTCGTCAGCACCGTCGATCGTCAGGTCTATTCCAGGGTGGTCATCCAACGTGGTCAAGGGGATGTCCAGTCGCCGCGCCTCCTCCTCGACCTGAAACGAACACGCCACACCCAGAATGTCCCGCAGCACACCGGTACGGAGCAACTCTGCGATCCGGCGTACGGCAAATATAGCCGTGCTGCCGTGACCCAGTCCCAGGACCATCCCTGACTCACAAAAGTCCACCGCCCGTTCTGCGGCTCGCCGTTTGAGCTGCACTACATCTACACCCACTGCTTTGCCCCCTAACTCAGTCGTCTCAGACCTCCAAGCACATCGTCGCCCAGATGAAACCGTATCACGCGCCGCCCAGCGGCCAGCAATGCCTGCCAGTCGCCTAGTGCTTGGGCCGTCTTTAGCACGCCGAAGGTCATAGCCGAATCTGATGACCCAGCCTCGTCCGGGATAGGAATATCCTGTAGGTCGTCGGCCGTGAATTGAATGAACAAGCCATTCCCTGCATCCCCTTTGTGCAGTTGGCCGGTGGAGTGGAGGAACCGGGGTCCGTAGCCCACGGTCGTCGCCAGCCTGGTCCGATCGCGCAGTCGCTCACGCAGGGCCAACAGCGCCGCGTCGGTCTCTGGGACCGGCTGCACAAAGGCCTGTAGCGCGATGTAGCTGCGTGGCAAATCCGCCGTCTTTTCACCTGTCTGGGGCAAAGCCAGGAACTGCTCCAGTGCCTCGTTTGTGAGCGGAGCAAACTCACCGGTTGGGAGCGCGCCCTTTTCCTGATACTCGGCGACCGTCCGCCGGGCCAGCACCTTGGCCGCCTCGACATTGGGCTGGTCGAAGGGATTGATGCCCAGGAGGCTGCCCGCCACCACCGTCGCCATCTCCCACAGGAAGAACTGACCGCCCAAGTCGTAGAGATCGTCCAGGTGCAGGCGCAGCACCGGGTGACCCGCGTCCTCCAGCGCCTGGACCGCCGCGTCGTGAGTGTCGTCCCCTGGTAGCCGCAGGTAGACAAAGAGGCGATCGTCCCCATAGATGCCCGGCGCTCCCACCGGCTCCCCCACGACCGGCAGGATGCCCTTGCCTTGCTTGCCGGTGCTCTCGGCGATGAGTTGTTCCACCCAGTCGCCAAAGCTACCGAACGCTGGCGAGGTGATCAGCGTTACCTTGTCCCGGCCAGCGTTTGCCAGTTCGCCCATTATCGCACCCAGGCGACCGCCATAGTTGTCACCGACGACTGGACAGTTGCAGCTCTCACAGTTGCACGCCATCGTCAGCGCCCGGTTGAGCAGCTCTTCCAGGTCCACACCGATCAATGCCGCTGGGACCAGCCCGAAGAATGAGAGGGCTGCGTAGCGCCCCCCGATATTCGGATCGTTGCGGAAGGTTGTCCTGAAACCATGTTGCCGCGCCAGATGGTCCAGCTTGCTGCCAGCGTCAGTAATGGCGATAAAATGGGTGCCAGCCTCGTCGGCGCCCACCGTCCCAGCCACCTGGTTGTAAAAGAACTTGAAGAATGACAATGTCTCAACCGTGCCGCCTGACTTGGTAGCGACGATGAACAGAGTCTTGGACAAATCCAACTGCTCGACAGTGGCCAGAACAGCACCAGGGTCAGTGCTGTCCAGCACAGCCAGGTCCAAGTAGCCGTCCCTGACCCCAAAGATCCTGCAAAAGACCTCGGGGGCAAGGCTGGAGCCCCCCATCCCCAACAGCAGCGCGTTGGTGTAACCTGCGGCATGCACATCGTCAACCAGTCCATGCAAGCGAGGTAGGTTCTCCAACATAACCTCAGCCGTGTGAAGCCATCCCAGTCGATTCGTGATCTCCGTCGGCTCCGGCTTCCACACGGTGTGATCGTGAGCCCAGATGCGGGCCAAGACCCGCTCCTCCACGATTTCGGCCAGTGCTGCGTCCACCATTGCCTGATAGGAGCCCAAACTGGCGGTCAGACGCTGCCATCCGAGCAATAGCTTCTCCCGCTTCTCGTTGATGCTATCCATCAGCCGGTCGAAAGACTTGGCAAAGGCAGCTACCCCGTCGTCCTGCAGTTTCTGAGTGATCTCCCCCAAATCTACGCCCAGCTCAGCCAGCCGAGTCAACCGAGCCCGAGCCACATCCACGCCCGCCTCCAGGGTCGCCCCTACCTGACCGTGGTCGAGAAACGCACGCAGCACAGCGGGCGGAACCGTGTTGACCGTGTCTTGCCCAACCAGGCCATCCACGTATAGGGTATCAGGGTACACCGGGTTCTTTGTGCCAGTGCTGGCCCACAGGACCCGCTGAGGACGGGCGCCTCGTGCCGTCAGCTTTTCCCAGCGCTGGCCACTGAATATCTCCTGGAATCGGGAGTAGGCCAGCTTCGCATTGGCGAGAGCGATCTCGCCCTGAAGATCGATTTCGCCCATCTCCTCCAACACCCGATCGACCGCCGTGTCCACTCGGCTAACAAAGAATGAGGCCACCGACGCGACGCTACCAACGTCACCATCGGCCTCCGCCAGCTTCTCTAGCCCGGCAATGTAGGCCTCGGCCACGGCATCATAGTGGGTCAGAGAAAAGATCAGCGTGACATTGACATTGATCCCCTCACCGATCAGCGCCCTTATGGCCGGGACGCCAGCGGGCGTGGCTGGCACCTTGATCATCACATTTGGCCGATCGAGCGCGACAAAGAGGCGCCGCGCCTCGGCCACCGTGCCATCGGTGTCGTGGGCCAGCGTGGGACTGACCTCCAGGCTGACGTAGCCATCGGCGCCCTCGGTCTCGTCGTAGAGCGGGCGCAGGACGTCGGCGGCCCGCCGGATATCGTCCAGAGCCAGCGCCTCGTATATCTCCTCCACCGACCTGCCGGACTCAACCAGAGCCTTCAAGTCGTCGTCATAGTCGGCGCTGCCGGCGATGGCCTTTTCAAAGATGGACGGGTTGGACGTGACCCCGCGGATTCCCTGGTCGACCATCTCCAGCAGTTCCCCAGATGTGATAAAGGAACGGCGGATATAGTCCAGCCAGATTGCCTGTCCCAGATCAGCTAGTTCGTGTAGCATTGTCAGTTACGTGATTTGACGTACTGTTTCTTGATCATTTGGAATCCTCCCTGTTTCCTTACTCTGTACTCAGCCAACCCACTCGGTCGTCGTTGACAAAAGACGACAGCCCTGCCTACGGTAGCCCTAATCCGTGACAAGCAGCTCCCAGGAGGGCGGACTTTGGATTGAGAATCACACGGACAGGAATCCGGGACAGCATATCCGAGAAACGTCCCTTCTGCCTGAAAGCCTCCAAGAAACGTCCATCCTCAAGTAGCGGCAAGATGCGGGGTGGAATGCCACCACCTAGGAAAACGCCGCCGGTCGCCATCACGCCTAGCGCCAGATTCCCTGCCTCTGCCCCCAGAATCTGGACAAAGACGTCGAGAGTTGAGACACACAGCGCACATGACCGATCGCTACTGAGGGCGGCCCTGGCGATAGTCGGAGTCGGGTCGCTGGCTCTGGACAGTTCCTCGGCCAACCAGCTCGGCTCCTCCGCATGACCACTGTCCTTGAGATACGCATAGATGTTGGGGATCCCTCGACCGGAGCACACGCGTTCGACACTGACGTGTCCAAAACGCTCCATAAGATAGCGGAGTAGTCCAAGCTGAAGCCAACTGGTGGGCGCAAAGTCGGCGTGACCGCCTTCAGATGCGTGGCTTTGATACCGGGCACCATCCCAGGTGAGAAAAGCCTCACCCAGCCCGGTGCCGGGCGCAACTATGGCAATGGCACCACCTGGCAGTGCTTGACCCTCGTTCAGAGTATGCACGTCAGCCGGTTCGAGCCAGGGAATCGCGTGGCCGATGGCACTCAGATCGTTCAGCAAACAGACGGAGGAGAGACCCAGCGCCTCCTGGAGCTGCACCTCGTCCATCACCCAGGGCAGGTTGGTGATCTTGGCCCGGCCCGCCACCACGGGGCCAGCCACGCCAAAGCTGGCGCGCTCGATCTCCACACCAGTCTGTGACAGGAACTCGCTTACAAGCGCCTCTAGGCTGCCATAGTCAGTGCTGGGGAATGTCGCCTCCGCCAACGGTGCGCGGAGGCCTGCATCTGGAGAGAAAATGGCCAAGTTGGTCTTGGTTCCGCCGATATCACCAGCAAGCAGCATTATGGTGTCCCTCCATTCCACTGTCCTCTCGAACACTGGTCAAGCAACACGCATTATCTATCAGGGTTGGCTGACTGTCAAATCCTCCTTCGTTTCCAGGGCAGGCAAGGACTGAGTGCGTGATGTGTCTGCGCTGAAACGTCCACGAAGCTTGCTGAACGCCCTTCTGACAATCGGCAAGCGCACGATAAGAAGCAAGGCCAGGACCGCTCCATAGAGCAGCGGTCTGCGGGTGTCCTTAACCAACCAAAAGAAGTGCAGAACGGCCAGAATAGCAGCAGCGTAGGCCAATCGGTGCAACCCTTTCCACTTACTGCCCATACGTTTTTGGAACCCTCGAGTCGAGGTGACTGCCAGAGGTACGAGCAGCAGGCCCGCGGCCAGCCCCGGCAACACGAACCGCTGTGAGAAGATCGCCGGCCCCAGCAGTCCGAGATCCAGCCCATAGTCCCAGCCAGCGAAGACGAAAAAGTGCACAGACACGTACAAACAGGCATAGAGCCCCAACGCCCGTCGCACTCGCTTCACACGCCCGAAGCCAAACACGATGTTGATGGGTGTACAGGCCAGAGACAGTATGAGCAAGGCCAACGCCGTTCTCCCGGTGCGGGTTGTGATTTCCCGAATGGGGTCCACAAAGAACGCGCCCTGCCAGTAATCCCACAAGATGAGCCCCAGCGGCAAGAGTGCCCCCACGTGGACCAAGATTCGTAGCCAGTTCTCCCGGACTTTCGATAAGAGCCTGTTCATCAAAAGTACCACTCTCTTCGGTCCAGATCTGGGTAAAGATGTACGACTTCTTCAGCATACCCATTGAACAGGAGGGTCTCGCGGCGCTTGCTCTCCCCGATCCGGCGCTCGGTGGCCTGAGACCACCGGGGATGTGACACCTCTGGGTTTACGTTGGCCCAGAACCCATATTCACTCGACGCAGTAGCCATCCACAGCGACGTAGGCATCTCCTCCACCAAATCGATCTTTACAACGGATTTAATGCTCTTGAACCCATACTTCCACGGCACAACCAGGCGTACTGGAGCACCGTTCTGCGGCAGCAAAGGCTTGCCATACAGTCCGGTCGACAGCAGAGTCAAGTCGTGCATCGCCTCATCCAGGCGCAGTCCTTCAACATAGGGCCAAGGAAAGGAGGCTCTCTTTTGACCCGGCATCTGCTCTGGGTCAAAGAGGGTCTCAAAACGCACGTATTTGGCTTGAGACGTCGGCTCGACTTCCCGCAGCAGATTCGCCAGAGGAAAGCCAATCCACGGAATGACCATTGACCAGGCCTCAACGCACCGCATACGGTAGACCCGCTCTTCCTGCTCGAACTTACGCAAATCATCCAGGTCAAACGTCTTTGGCTTGTTAACCAGACCCCCTACCTGCACGGTCCACGGTAAGGTTTTAAAGTCGGTTGCCAGGGAGGCAACACCATCCTTCTCTACGGTGAACTCGTAAAAGTTGGTATAGTTGGCAACAGCCTCGAGCGAGGTAAGCCCACTCCCCAACTCGTCGCCGCTGGCGCTCAATCCAGGCAGCGTCTCAGTGGCAGCGACTGGTGTTTCACCCGCCACCGTGGGGGCCAACGTAGGAACCGGTTCTGCGCCCTCGGAAGGACCCTGCCTGGCACATGCGGCCAAGATTGCAGAATTGGCCACCAGTGCGCCAATACCTACCATGAAGCGACGGCGGGACAGATAGAGATGTTCCGGCGTAATCTCAGACGAATCGATCTTGATCATGATTTCACCCCCTAAGAGTAGATGCATTCCTGCTCTTCAGACGCCTTGAAGACACGCTATCTTAC